>PLED01000017.1 GCA_003136355.1 Vulcanimicrobiota bacterium
CGCCGCGCCTGCAGGCCGCGCCTCTGCCCAAATTCGATCACATCGTCATCATCATGCTCGAGAATCACAGCAAAGAGAGCGTCATCGGCGACCCGGCTGCTCCAACGATCACGCAATACGCCCACCAGTACGCCTATGCGGACAATTTTTACGGCGTGACCCACCCGAGTCTGCCGAACTACATCGCGATAACGTCGGGCTCCAACTGGTACAGCAACTCCGACGATCCGACGCAGCGCTTCAATCATCGCAACCTGGTCGATGAATTGGAAGCGCACCACATCTCGTGGACGGCGTACATGGAGCACATGCCCTCAGTCGGGTTCATGGACAACTTCTATCCGTCGAATGAAAATACGGCGCTCTACGTCATCCGCCACAATCCGTTCATGCTCTACGACGACGTTCGCAGCAACCCGGCGCGCCGCGCGAAAGTCGTGCCCCTGGACCGGCTGGCGACCGATGCAAAAAACGGCAAACTCGCGAAATTCATCTGGATATCTCCCGACGTCTGTAAGGACATGCACGGCATGCCCGAAGAGCCCTGTCCGTACGCCAAAGATGTCGACCTCCGGCGCAGCGGCGACGATTTCGTCAAGCAATGGGTTCCGGTGTTGCTGAACTCCAAAGGCTGGACCAAGCATTCGGTGATCTTTATTTTAACCGACGAAACGACGTACAACGGCGATAAAGCCACCGGCGGCTGGCTGAATGCCGACGGCTGCTGCGACGCGCCGGCGCTGCCGCCGGGCACGGCGCTGCTGCCGAAAGGCGGAACATACGGCGGCGGCTTGATTCCGTTCATCGCCGTGGGCGGTATCGTCAAGCGCGGTTACGTCTCGCACCTCGAGTACAGCCACTATGCGTTGCTGCGGACCATCGAAGACGCGTGGGGCTTGGACCGTCTCGGCTTCACTTCCGATACCGGAAATATCCGCACGCTGGCGGATCTCTTCGTTACTCCGCTTTGAACTGCGAGAGCGGCACGACGTAAAGGACCCGATCGTCGGGTTCCATTTCGGCAAAATCGCGGATCGGCCGAAGTCTCCCGGCCCTCCACGCATAGAGCGGCACAGTCCCCTCGGCGCGCGGAAGCCGGTCTGAGGCGCTGCGCACGCCGACGTTAAAAATCTCGTCCGCAAACGACACGCGCCCGCGCGTCCCCGGAAAACGCGCCAGCCCCGCGATCATCGGCGCGGTCAACTCCGCCGCCGAAAATGATTTGGCGATATTGAAATTGCGTTCGATGAGTCGCGAAAAGTCGGGATCATTGATACGCACCACCACCGGAATCGCCGGATTTTGAACGAGCGCGCCCAGGGCAGCTTCCAAATTGGCGGTATCGCTGTCGGTGACGGCGACGAAGCTGAGCGCCGACTGCAGATCGCAAAACTCTAAGGTATCGTCACTGGTCGCATCGCCGGTCAGCAAATCGATACGCCGGGTGCGCGCCATTTCGAGCACCAACGTATCCGGGCGTTGTTCGAGCACGACGACCCGCTGCTGCATGTCGAGCAGAAAGTCGATGACGCGCGTGCCCGTGCTGCCCGCTCCGCACACGACGACGTGATCCTCGGCGCGCACGCGCCGCAGACCCTGAAGCGCCGTTTCCTGAGCCCGGCTAAACGCCGATGCGATCGAGGCGATGAAGATACCCGCTATGGTGACGCCGCCGACCATAATCGCCATGGCGACGAAGAGCGACAGCGTGCCTCCGTGCCGGTTGTACGGCGTGATGTCACCATAGCCGACGGTGAACATGGTCGACGCCGTAAAATACATCGCTTCGACAAACGAAAGGTGCAACTGAAACGTAAAATAGAGCGATCCCGCCAGAAATAGCAGCAACGCGAAAGCAAACGTGTAGATGAGAAACGGCTCGTAACGAGCCGCGGCGCGGAACATATCCCCGAGCCACTCGCGGCGGCGGCGAAGTTGCGGACGCGCGCGGCTTCGCCGATGCCAAGCGTGCTGCAGCGCATCCATAGGCCCAAACGCCACAACCCGATCGTCGCGCCTTATATGCGCGGCCCGTTCCGGCGCGACACTATCATTGACGCTGACTACGCGCATACCCAAGCGGCGCTCGGCTTCGCCGACGGTGGTGTCGCGCAATCCGAAATCCCGCGCGAGGCGCTCGGAAAAGCCGACGAGCGGCCCGTCAACGTCGGGAAATTGCAAAGCATACACGCAGGCCGGATCCACCGCGGCGCCGGCATACGTAGCTGCCGCGTGCGCTGCGGGCGATATCGCCGAGCAATCGGAGAGATTCTGCTCGATCTTGTGCCCGAGTGCGCGATTGAATTGACGCAGCACGATCCGGATCTTCGGGTTCATCTCGCGCGCCTTAAGCGCGATCTGCAGATTGAGCCGGTCATCGCTCGAAACCGGTATGATGCAGATGGCGCCGGCGACACCCGCATCGCGCAGCGCTTCATCGCCTGCCGGCCAGAGTTGCAGCACGTCGTGGCCGCGCGTCGTGCGCAGCTCCTCGCAGACCCGCCGGGCAAGGTCTTCACCGCCAACGACAATAATCAAAGGCAGCTCACGCATGACCGAATCTTCCACAGATGCCGGGAAGCTCCGCCGGGCGCATCCGCTCGCAATCTCGCTGATCGCGCGGTTGCGCGCGACGCCGAAGGCTCGTGTCCTGGAGATCGGCGCAGGCACCGGGCGCAACACCGAAGCCTTACGCGCTGCCGGATTGGAAATTGACTCCATCGCCGACGGAGCTCCGATTATCGCGCACGACAACTACTACGATGCCGCGCTTAGTACGCACGCGTTGCTGCACGGAACGCCTGGAACTATTGCCGCCTCACTGTCGGCAATCGCCAATGCGCTCAAGCCGCAAGCGCCGCTGCACGCGACGTTCGCTTCAACGCTCGATGCACGCTTTGGAAAAGGTCAAAAGATATCGAAACACGTTTTCGCATCCGAAACCGGCGACGAGGCCAGCGTGCCGCACGTATATTTTACAAGTGAAGAATTACGTTCGCTGCTGGAAGCGAACTACGATGTGGAATCGATTCAAGAAACGGCCGCGGACGATATCGTAGGAACCTGGGCGCACCGCGAACCATTGCGGGGCGTCGTTCACTGGTTCGTCCGCGCGGTCAAGAAGCGCTAAGTCTTGTCCGCTAAGCTCTCGGCCATAATCGCCGAATGATTTGCTTGGGCGGCTTCGCGCCTGGTGTTTTGAAAACTCGCCACGTACCACTCGGGTCCTTCTCTGACGAACAGCACGGTCGCTACTGTTCTGACCAGCCCTTGGACCGGGCCCGACGGGATCTGTAACTCACCGGGCACAATCGCGAGCACTGCATCGGGCGATACCGGCCGCACGTGCTCGATCGAAAACGTCAGCGTACTCTCAGCGTACGGCCCCGTGAGGATTTTTTCGTGCATCCCGGCAACTGCCGCGCGTCCCTTTGCATGCATGCCGAGCAGGTTTATGAAATTGACGTCGGCGGCGCAGCTGGCCGCAAACGCGTTCCCATCCCCGCGATTCCAAGCTGCATTCAGCGCGTCTATCACGGGCTGAATGGACTCCTTAGAGGTCATGTCCACAAAACACCCCTCGATTTAGTCACCATTCTGCACAGTAATGAGATCGCGCATCGGGCTCGACGCGTTGGCGTAAAGCCGTTTCTCCATTCGCCCGGCCAGAAACGCCAGCCGGCCCGCTTCGATCGCGCGTTTCATCGCTTCGGCCATCATCACCGGCTCTTTGGCCGCAGCGATGCCTGTATTCATGAGCACCGCATCGACGCCGAGTTCCATCGCGATTGCCGCATCGCTCGCGGTACCGACGCCGGCATCGACGATCACCGGAATTCCCGCGCGCTCTTTTATGATGCGGATGGAATAGGGATTGCAGACGCCGAGCCCGCTGCCGATGGGCGCGGCCAGCGGCATCACCGCCGAACAGCCTAACTCTTCCAAGTGTTTGCATGCGACCGGATCGTCCACGACGTACGGCAACACGGTAAACCCGTCACGCACGAGTTCCTCGGCCGCGGCGAGCGTTTCGCGCGTGTCCGGGTAGAGCGTTTGCGCATCGCCGATGACTTCGAGTTTGATCAGGTCGGTTTCGCAGAGTTCGCGCGCAAGTTGGGCCGTCAGCACGGCTTCTTTCGCGGTATAGCAGCCGGCCGTGTTCGGCAGAATCGCGTAACGTGAACGGTCGATGTAATCGAGCAGCGTCTTTCCGCTCTTGTCGTCGAGATTGATCCGGCGGATCGCTGCCGTCACCACCTGCGCGCCGCTGGCCGCGTGCGCTGCTTGCATCACATCCAGCGACGGGTATTTCGCCGTGCCCACGATAAGGCGCGAGGTCAGTTCGAGTTTACCGATGCGCAATATATCTGGCACGTTACCCTCCGGCCACCGCGCGAATGATTTCGACACGGTCCCCGTCTTCGACGACTTCTCGCGCGAACGAGGCGCGTCGTACGACGCGATCGTTTTTCGCCACCGCGATGCCGCGTTCGGGCGCGTCGATATGCGCGAGCAAGCGCTCCATCGTCATGCCGTCGGGAAGTTCGCGCACTTCGCCGTTAATCGTCGCCTTCATCACTGCCACGCTTACATGTCGGTATAGACCGGGCCCTCCCCGCCTTGCGGGGGAACCCAAGTGATGATTTGGTAGGGGTCCATGATGTCACAGGTTTTGCAGTGGACGCAGTTGGTGAAATTGATTTGCAGCCGGCCTTCAACCGCGCCTTCGCTGCCCTTCTTCTCGAAAAACGGTTCGTAGACTTGGGCCGGGCAGAAATATTGACACGGATTACCATACTCGACCGTGCAGCGGTCGCGACAGACATTCGTATCAGCGACTTTCAAATGGGACGGCTGATTCTCTTCATGCGAAACGCCGCTGTTGTACACATCCGTCAATTTTCCGAACGTTAGCACGTTGTCGATCGTCGCGCGCGGCGTTTCCTTGGGTTTGTAGCCGGCCTTTTCCATTCGCGCGTAGCCCGCTTTGCCGGGCAGCTTGTTTTTGAATCCGAAGCCGCGGCCGCCCGTGATCATGCCCAGACTGACGTTGAGCATGCCGGCAACCAAACCGCCTTCGAAACCTTGATGGAAGTTTCGTGCCGCAAAAAGTTCGCGATAGGCCCACGAGTCTTTGAATCTGCTTTCCATTGCCGAAAGACGCGCCGAGCCCGTGTCGCCGGCTTGCAGCGCTTCAAATGCGGTTTCGGCGGCGAGCATGCCCGACTTCATCGCCAGGTGAATGCCCTTGAGCCGCATGCCGTTTAGAAAGCCGGCCGAGTCTCCCACGATGAGCAGACCGTCACTATACATCCGAGGCATCGCAAAGAGTCCGCCCTCGGGAATCGCTTTGGCGCCGTATCGAACGAGCGTCGCGTTTTGAAGCAGCGCTCGAATGGCGGGATGCTGTTTGAATCGCTGCAGTTCATTGTGCGGGTCGGTCGTCGGATTAAGATAATCGAGGCCCGTCACGAATCCGACGTCGAGTATGTCCTCCTGCATTCCGTACACGAAGCCGCCGCCGAATGTTTCGGGCGGTAACGGATAGCCCAGGGTGTGAATCACGCTGCCGGGCCGCACGCGTCCGGGCGGACAGTGCCATAACTCTTTGACGCCCGCGGCGTAGACTTGCGGTTCGCGTCCGTCGTCCAAATGTAAACGTGCTTCGGCCTGCTTGACGAGCGTGCCGCGCGGCCCTTCGCCGAGCACGACGACCTTCGCTAGAATGTCAGCACCCGGTTCGTAGTTCGGTTTCGGGTTGCCGTTTTTATCCAAGCCTTTGTCACCGGTGCGCACGCCGATCGCGCGCTCGCCGTCCCACAATAATTCTTGCCCGGGAAACGCCGGAAAAACTTGCGCGCCGGCTTCTTCCGCTTTCGCGCCCAGCCACTTCACGATTTTTTGCAGCGATGCGACGTATTTTCCGCGGTTGTTCATCATCGGCGGATTGATCGGCGCTTTAATTTTGGCGTTCTCGGTGAGAAACCACAGTTGGTCGCTGGTGACTTCCGATTCGACCGGCGCTTGCGCGCGCCAATCCGGCAAGAGCTCGTCGAGCGCCTTCGGATCCATGACCGCGCCGGAGATCCCGTGGCTGCCGATCTCGCCGCTCTTGTCGATCACGAGCACTTCCAGCTCGCGTCCGGCGGCCTTCGCTAACTGCATCAGGCGAATCGCGCCCGCCAAACTGGCCGGTCCCGCGCCCACGAACAGGACGTCTACTTCGAGCGACTCACGGTCCGGCATAGGCCGTGCGTTTCGCGGGCGGACGAGCGCATACCTTAGCCGAACACGGCGCCTGTCATGAAGATACAAATCGGCGTGATGGGCTCGGCCGGTGGGTCGATCTCCGACAGCGAGCTAGCCCTCGCGGCGCGCCTCGGCCGGCGGATTGCCGAGCGCGACTGCACCATCGTCACGGGCGCGTGCCCAGGTCTGCCGCATGCCGCTGTCATCGGAGCGAACGAAGCCAACGGCATTAGTTTAGGCGTTTCGCCGGCGCTTTCGCCCGAAGAGCACGTCAACGTCTACGGATCGCCGCTGCAACCGTATACGACGATCGTGTTTACCGGCTCGGGTCTGATGGGGCGCGAGACCCACAACATCCACAGTTCGGATTTCGTGCTTTTCGTCGGCGGGCGCAGCGGAACGCTCGGCGAATTTTGCATCGCCTACGACGAAGGCAAACTGATCGGCATCTTGCTCAACTCCGGCGGCATCTCCAACGACTTTGCGGCGATCGCGAAGCTCGTGCATAAAGAGACCGGCTCAATCATCCTCTATGATGAGAACCCCGAGATGCTCGTCGACCGCTGCCTGGAAAAATACCGGACCGAACCGATTCCCAGCTCGCACGCCTTCGATCGCCATTCGAAGTCGGCCATGCCTCCGCCGCGCCCGCGTCTGCGCATCGTGCAGGAATCCGGTGGCTGAACTCACGTTCGTAGGTGCGGCCGGAACCGTAACCGGCAGCAAACATCTCCTGACCAGCAACGGCCGGCGAATTTTCATCGATTGCGGCCTGTTTCAAGGAACGTCGAATATCGTCGCACTGAATAGCGTGCCTTTGCCGGTGCCGGCCGCGCAGATTGACGCGGTAGTCATCACGCATGGCCACATCGATCATATCGGTTATCTGCCCGAACTCGTGCGCGACGGCTTCAAGGGCCCGATCTACGCGACCGTGCCGACGCGCGCGCTCATGAACATCGTCCTCGAAGACGCCGCGCATTTGCAGCGGCATTTGAAAAAGCGCGGCTTTCACGAAGAACCGTACGCGCCCCCGCCATTCTATGAAGAGGCTGACGTACAGCAAACGCTCAAACAGACCAACGGCTTCGAGCTCGAGAAGCCGTTCGACGCCGCCGGCTTTTCCGTCGTCTACAAAAACGCCGCGCACATTATCGGCTCGGCTTTCGCGTGCGTCGAAGTCGAGGGGCGGCGCGTCATTTTTTCTGGCGATATCGGGCGCTACAACCGTACGCTGCTCTACGATCCGACTCCCATGGGCGAAGCCGACGTTTTGGTCTGCGAATCAACCTACGGCGATCGCGTTCATCCGCCCGACGCGCTGCAGCAGCTTGGGGACACGCTTGCGGCCGGCGTTGCCCGTGGCGGCGCCATCGTTATCCCGGCGTTCGCCGTGGAGCGTTCGCAAGAAATCTTACTCTCGATCGGGCAGCTGCAGCGGATGGTTCCGGCGCTCGCTCACGTGCCAGTTTTTCTGGACAGCCCAATGGCCGCTAAGGTGGACCAACTCTTCAACGACTATCCCGCTTGGCACAAACCGGTGGCGTTCGAAACCAATGGCAAACCGTTTGGCTGCGATAACCTGACTATCGCGGTCGAGACCGAGCAATCGAAAGCAATCAATAACGTAACGGGGCCGCACATCATCGTCTCCGCGAGCGGCATGGCCGCCGGCGGGCGCGTGCTGCATCACTTGCACAACCACGTGTCGGATCCGAAGGCGACGATTCTTTTCGTCGGCTTCCAAGGAGCAGGCACACTCGGATTTTTGATAACCAACGGCGCGAAGACGGTGAAGATTTACGGCGACGTCTTACCGGTAAAAGCGAGCACCGGCATTATCTCAGGCTACAGTGCCCACGCCGATCGTAACGAGATCCAGCAATGGCTGAACACCTGCACGAGCAAGCCGGCCTACTATGCCGTGCACGGCGATCCGGTCTCGGCGCAATCGTTGTGCGATCTCGTCAAAGCGACATACGGTTGGGACGCGCACGTTGCCGCCCGCGGCACGACGGTCACGATCTAAAGCAACAACACCTTCGGCGGAATCAGCGAGTGCAATTCTCCGGTCATCGTTGTGGCGTCGGGCAGTTCAACGCAGGCCAAACCGCCTTTCTTGAGATCCATTCGCGCGACGCCGATAAGCCGGCCGATAACCGAGCTCATGCTCGGCTCGTGCCCGACAAGCATGAGCACTTTAAGACCGACGTGGTCTTTCAATATCGCTTCCAAACTTGCGACATCGAAATCGCCGCCGAGCCGTTCGTCTTCTCTTGAAGCCATTTTGAGTTCGCGCTCCACGATCTCCGCCGTTTCCTTGGCACGAACGAGCGGACTCGTGAGAATCGCGTCGAGCCTAAGGTCCAGTTTCCGAATCGCCTTCGCTTCCGCCGCCATGCGTTCGCGCCCGTCACCGGTCAGCGGACGATCGTAATCGTTGCCCTTCCAATCTTCGGGTTCAACCGCAGCGCCGTGCCGCAAAAAATAGATTTTCACTTAATCGTGCGTCCAGTCAAGCATCGTCTTCCACTGCGGTTTAGGGAAGCGTTCTTTGCTTTTGATAGTGTCGACGTACTTGCGTTTGCCGCTGCGGTTGCCTTTGCCCATAAATAGGCCGCCGACGAGGCGGTCTTCCCAGAAGTACAGCGCGCGGTACCACTTCTTTTCGTTGTCGACCATGAAGACGGTCTCGATGTCGTTGCGGTATTCGGGCGAAAGGCCGAACTGCGTGATCGTTTGCCCCTTGAAAAGCAAACTCGAATACTCCGGTACATCGTGATATTTTTCACTGCCGCCCATCATGTTTTGCGCCGCGACTTTCCCATGCGCGCCGGCATTGTTCCACGTCCCCATCCGGTAACGCATCTCGAGAATCGGATCGTAGAAATCGGCGATGTCGCCCGCCGCAAAAATGCCTTTGACGTTCGTCTCCAGCCCGTCGTCGCAGAGGATCCCGTTCTTGCTGGTCTCGACGCCGCTGCCGTCGAGCACTTCGGTGTTCATGGCTAAGCCGAGTCCGACCCCATAGCACTGCGCCTCGATCTCGATGCCCTTTTTCGTTCGGATCTTCTTCACTAAACCGTTGTCGCGCACGAACTCCTCGATCTCGTCGCCGTAATGCATGTGCACGCCATCGGTCTTGGCGGCTTCGTCGATCAGATTACCCGCCACTTCGTCGAGCATGCGCGAGAGCGCGTACGGCCCGCGCATCAGCCAGTGCGTCTCAACCTTGCGCGAAACGAATGCTTCGGCCAACTCATAGGCGATGAACGACCCGCCGATCGCTACGCCGGCCTTGGCTGTTTCCAATTCTTGCGAGATCGCTTTGGTGTCGCTCATATATTGAAAGTTATAGACATTGCCGCCGTCGTAACCCGGCGCGGGATGCGCGTTTGGCCGCCCGCCCGTCGCGACCAGCATCGCATCGTAGGGATAGGACTTGCCGGCGGCTTGCACGACCTTCTCGCCTGGGACCACGCAATCGACGCGCGTTTCCAAATGCAGCTCGATGTTCAGTTTTTCGTGCCACGCGAGATCGCGCATGATGACTTTTTGTTCGGTCACCTGCTTGCGCAGCATCGGCGGCAGCGCAATCCGGTTGTAGAGCGTGTAGGGTTCGTCGGTGAAAAGTACGATCGAGCAAGATGGATCGTGTTTACGCAGCTGCTCCGCCGCCGTCGTGCCCGCAAAACCGTTTCCGACGATAACGTAACGCCGAGAATCTCCAACCAAACTCACTACCAGGCCGCCTTTCGGCGCTAAGCGAAAACGCTCCCGTAGATGGAAGTTCGGCTGGTGCAATTGCTGGCTTCGTTCATTAGCGTTAGCGCCGACTACGCGCTCGCGCGATTGGAATTCGCACTGTGCGATCCGGCCGTGCCGGCGCCCCCGGTGATCGAACGGCTCCCCGACGCCTCCGAAGAATCGCTACGCGGCCGCTGGCCTCTGGTCGAGGCACAACTGGACGCGGCTCTCGCCTACGCGAAACACCTTCCCCCCACCCGCAGTAACGACGATGAGAAAGGCCCCTCCGCCTGGCTCCGCCGCACGGTCCGCGAAATGGACCAGTACGCGCGCGCCATTCGGTGGGTGCTCACGGTGACGGAACGATGAACGACGACACGATCGAAAAAGCCAAAAAGCACGTGCAAGATGCTTTCGAGCAGACCAAGCCGCAGCTCGAAGAAGCCGCGAATCAATTAACCAGCCTCTTCAAGAAGGGCGCCGCGAAGGCCATGAAAGCCGCCGACGCCGCTTCGCAAGCGATTCGCGACGACATCAACAAGCGGCCTTAACTCTACTGCGTAAAAACTGAGCGCAGCACGAAATACCCGGGCACGTTCTCACAGAACGCTTTGCCCGGTGCGTATTTCGCTTTGCGTGCTTCGTCGACCACCGCTTGATCGAGCATCGGCGTTCCGATCGGCTCCCACACCCACGCGTCGACCACGCTCCCGTCGCGATTCACCGCTACCACCACAACGGTCACGCCCGTCGGGCGAGCCGTCGGATCGTCGCGCCCCAGAATAGCGGGGTAATGAAATGGCCCAGGTTTCGTGAGCAGCACGTCGTTGAACGGCTCGGCGCACGTGCTAGTGAAAGGCGCCGGAATCGGCGCCGCTGACAGTTGGAGCGGGCTCTTCGAAAGCGCCGGCACCGGACGCGTCGAGTTGCGCTTGTCTTTGGGCGAAAACGGTGTCGGCGAACAGTCGACCGTTCCGAACCGATCCCAATTCAAAAACGTATCCCCTTGTGCTTGCGCTTGGGCGACGTACGCGTAGAGAACGGGATCCCGCGCCGGCATTTTCACCATGAAGTCTTCGGAGAGATAATCCTCATGGCTGAACGTCATGCCCTGGTCGCTGTAATTTTGTTCCAGCGCCCTAAGCGGCACGTTGTTAAATGTGGCGGCGTACCACCCTTGCGCCGTTTGCAACCGCACGAAACCGCTCACGACGCGCGGACTGATCGCGCCCAAACGAAAACGCGCAATATTCCCATTGACCATGACTGGGTCGCTCACCAGCGTCGCGGGGCAAAACTCGGCTGCAGCTTGCGCTTTTCCGCTCGCAAGCGCAACCAGCATTACACACGTCAAGAACGCGACACAAGCGGCCTTCTTATCTTGGAACGTAGGTCACCTTAAATAAATAAACGCCGATCGTGGGACGGCAATAAGCAATTTTTGGATGATATGTCGAACGTGCCGCGGCATCCATCGCTGCGATATCGAACGCCTCGATACCGGAGCTCTTGAAAACCTTCGCGTCGACGATGCGCCCATCCGGCATAATCGTCACCTTGATCTGGCTGGTCGACACGGGCATGGCTCCGCTGAAAGGGTATGTCGGGCTCACCTGTTTGTCGATCGTCGCATCCGCGAATGGTTTCGCGCAATCGGTTTTCTCAATAGGCGGAGCGGCGATCGCGGTCATCGGACGAGTGCCGGCCGGCAACTGCGTATAAAGATTTGATTCCGAAGCGGCAATTCGCCAATTGTATTTGGAATTCGGATCGGACCGCACGTTGGGGTAACACGTAAAGAGACCGGCTGATGTCCAATCCGTGAGATCGGCCGCGCCGCGTTCGACCCACCAATTCAAAATCGTAACTGGATGCTCGAAATTCACGTACATGATGGGTGATCGAAAGTTTGTATCCGTAAACGACGTACCCATGAGGTTCGCGAAATGGCGCGTTGCGCTCGTGAGAGCGAATGGGCCAAAGGGTAGTCTAAACCAGCCCCGATCCGTTTCGATTGCCAAGTTTCCATGCACCGTCCGCGCGCTCTGCGCCGTTAGGTCAAAACTATAAACAGAAGGCGAAACCTGGCCCATATAGCCGTCGTACACTGGGCAGAGTTCGATCGACGGAGCCGGCGTCGGCTCGGCAGCACGCGCATTTGTCAAAGCAAGCGCGGACAAATACCCGGCAAAGGCTGCGCACAAGAGCATCGGCCTACTCATATCCGGCAGACTTCTTGTCGCCGGAGTAATTTTCCGGTTCACGTGTCGCAGGATTTCCCTGGCAATGCAGGTGACTACGCCTCGTCCATGAGCGCGAAAGCTGGTACCGGTTCGACGTTCGAACGGCAGGGCTTGAGCGACGAGCAACTCGTCGCAATACTGCGCATCATGATTTTGCACCGGACCCTGGAAAACCGTGGATTCGCGCTCAACCGGCAAGGGAAGATTCCGTTCGCCTCGGCCAGCGAAGGCCACGAAGCAGTGCAAGCGGGCGCGGCGATGGCCTTCGAACGCGGCAAAGATATCCTCGTGCCGTACTATCGCGATCTCGGACTGGATCTTGGCATCGGCTTGACGTCGTACGAAGTGATGCTCTCGCTCTTCGCGCGCATCGATGACCATAGCGCGGGCCGTCAGTTTCCGCACCACTACGCCAGCAAAAAACTCGGTCTTTATACGATCAGCTCCGTCATCGCCGCGCAAACCTCGCACGCCGTCGGCGCCGCCTATGCGATGAAGCTTCGCAAGGAACGTGGGCGCGCCGTGTTAACGACGTTCGGCGACGGCGCGACCAGCGAAGGCGAATGGCACGAAGCCGTAAACTTTGCGGCGACCCACAAACTACCGATCGTTTTTCTTTGCGAAAACAACGAATGGGCGATCAGCACCCCGCTCTCGGCGCAGATGGGCCAGCCCGACGTCTACAAACGCGCGGCCGGATACGGAATGCCGGGTGTGGTGGTCAACGGCTTCGACCCCGTCGCGTGCTACGCGGTAACAAAAGAGGCAATGGACCGCGCTCGCCACGGCGGCGGCCCGACCCTCATCGAAGCCAAGTGCTACCGCATTCTCTCACACACCACCGACGACGACGACCGCAGTTACCGGACGCGCGAAGAAGTCGACGAGCGTCGCAAGGAAGACCCCGTGCCGGCGTTCGAGCGGCTGCTGGTCGAGCAAGGCGTGCTAACGCTGCAGTCGCTGGAAGACCTGAAAGCCTCGATTCTGGCCGAGACCAACGAAGCGACCGACCGAGCCGAAACCGTCGCCTACCCGCGCCCCGAGGACCTCTTCACCCGGCTCCACGAGGGTCCGTGGGAGCCGTGGCAATAAACTAGCCCAAAATGGCTAGTACGCCGACGCCGACACGCCGAACGCTCGAGCGCCACGGGCTCTCCGATGAGCAGCTCAAGACGATTTTCCGCACGATGCTGCTCCAGCGGCAGCTCGATAACCGCGGCTTTCAACTGAACCGTCAGGGAAAGGTGCCGTTCGCGCTCGGCAGCGAGGGACACGAAGCGCTGCAAGCCGGCGCGGCCATGGCGTTTGTTCGCGGCCAAGATATTCTCGCGCCGTACTATCGCGATCTCGGGCTCTCGATCGGCATCGGACTTTCGCCTTACGAAATCATGCTTTCGATCTTTGCGCGCGCCGACGATCACAACGGCGGCCGGCAATTTCCCAATCACTACTCGTCAAAGCGCGCCGGGCTGATGTCGTTCTCGTCGATTCTGGCCGCGCATATTCCGCACGCGGTCGGCGCTGCCTACGCATTCAAATATCGTAAGGAGACCGGGCGCGCGGTACTGGTTACATTCGGCGACGGCACGACCAGCGAAGGCGAGTGGCACGAGTCGATGAATTTCGCGGCCGTCCACAAACTGCCGATCGTCTTCTTGTGCGAAAACAACCAGTGGGCGATTTCGACGCCGCTCGCATTGCAAATGGGGCAGCCCAACATTTACAAACGCGCCGACGGCTACGGCATGCCGGGCGAACAGTTCGACGGTTTCGATCCGTTAGCAACGTACGATGCGGTCTCGCGCGCGATGGAGCGGGCGCGTAACGGCGGCGGTCCGACGCTGCTCGAAGGCGTCTGCTACCGCTTCTTGGCCCACTCGACCGACGACAATGACATGACGTATCGCACGCGCGAGGACGTCACGGAGCGGCGAAAGGGCGATCCGGTTCCGCGCTTTGAAAATTTGCTGCTCGAATCGGACATCATGAACGCGGAACAGGTTGCCGCGATGAAGCAAGACGTGCTGCGCGAAACCAACGAGGCAACAGACAAAGCCGAAGCCATGCCGTTTCCGGCGGCGGACGATCTTTACAAACACGTCTACGAAGGAGCCTGGGAACCGTGGCAGTAGCGACGTCTTCCTCGCAAGTGCTCAACAACGTCGAAGCGGTGCGCGCGACGTTATATGAAGCACTCAAAGCCGATGACAAGGTTGTGATCTTAGGCGAAGACGTCGGCAACCGCGGCAACGTTTTTTTGATCACCAAAGATTTCGTGAAAGAGTTCGGAACCGAGCGCATCATCGATACGCCGATCGCCGAGGCGTCGATCGTCGGCATCGCGGTCGGCATGGCGATGGAAGGCCTGCGCCCGATCGCCGAGATTCAGTTTGCCGACTTCATCTATCCGGCGTTCAATCAAATCGTCGGCGAGGCCGCCAAGACGCGCTACCGCTCCAACGGCGAGTACACGGTTCCGATGGTCATCCGGACGCCATACGGCGGCGGAGTGCGCGGCGCGCTTTCGCACTCGGTTTCGGTCGAAGCGCTCTTCTATCACGTGCCCGGACTCAAGATCGTCGTGCCGTCGTTTCCGGCCGACGTCAAAGGCTTGCTCAACGCGGCGATCGACGATCCCGATCCGGTGCTCTTCCTCGAACACAAGAAGACCTATCGCCTCATTAAAGGCGAAGTGCCCGACGGCCATTATGTCATTCCGATCGGCAAAGCCAACGTCAAAAAAGAAGGCTCGCAGCTGACCGTCGTTTCGTACGGACTGTACGTGCACTGGGCGCTCGAAGCGGCGAATCAACTTGAAGGCGACGGCATGTCGGTCGAGGTGATCGACTTGCGTTCTGTGCGACCGATGGACAAGACCGCGATTTTAGAGAGTGTGCGCAAGACGCGCAAACTGTTGATCATTCACGAGGACAACAAATTCGGCGGCATCGGCGCGGAGATCAGCGCGATGGTTGCCGAGGAAGCGCTCTTCGATCTCGACGCGCCGATTCGCAGACTCGCCGCACCCGACGTTCCCGCGATGGGCTACGCGATGCCGCTCGAAGAAGCGTACATGAGTTCGCCCGCCAAAATGGCCGAAGCGATGCGCGACATGGTGAAATTCTAGTGGCGACCACGATCACGATGCCGCAGCTGGGCGAAACGGTTACCGAAGGCACCGTCGAGCGCTGGATCAAAAAAGCCGGCGACCCGGTCGAAAAATACGAAGCCTTCCTTGAAGTTTCGACCGACAAAGTCAACTCCGAGGTTCCCTCCCCGGTCACCGGAACGATTCGCGAATTGCTCGTGCAAGAGGGCACGACCGTCGCGACGGGCACACCGATTGCGGTGATTGACGAAGTTGGCGCTGCAACCAGCCCGACACAGGTTCAGGTGCCGTCAAAGAGCGCAGAATCAGCCTCTGCACCGCCTAAGTCGCGCGACGCTATGGCGGAGAGCGCGAACGCCGAGCCGGTTCCAGGTTTCAACATTCCGCAGCTCGAGGTGAAATCGGCGGCCGCGTCAAGTGGCGCGCCTGCGAAGGTTCCCCCGCATAGCAACGGCCAACGCGAGGAGGCCGCTCTGCGCGGCGTCTCGCCCGCTGTGCGCCGCTTGGCGCGCGAACATCATGTCGACGTTCGTAACGTTCGCGGATCTGGAGCGAATGGACGCGTGACCGCAGACGACGTACTGGCCGCTGCTAAACTCACGCCGCGCGGGACAGCGAAAGCTGGGCCTGGCAATACCAGCACCTACGCCGATCCGATCCCCGGCACGACGATTGCGCTCAGCAGCATGCGCCGCATCATCGCAGAGCGCATGGTCGAATCGCGCAAAACCGCACCGCACGCCTGGTCGATGGTCGAAGTTGACGTCACCAACGTCTGGGAATGGCGCAAACGCGAGAAAGATCGCTTCGAACGCGACACCGGCGTAAAACTCACGCTACTTCCGTTCTTCATTCGCGCCGTCGTGGAGTCGCTGGCCGTGTTCCCGCTTATGAACTCGAAATTTATCGCCGACGGACCGGCAATTCACGTCGAAAAAGACATGAACATCGGCATCGCTATCGGATTGCCCGCGAATCTGGTCGTCCCCGTGATCAAACACGCAGACAAACTTTCCATTAAGGGCATCGCCCTAGCAGCCGGAGATCTCATCGATCGCGCCCGCCGCAATAAACTTTCAGCCGACGATCTTAAAGAAGGCACGTTCACCGTCAACAACACGGGCGCGAACGGTTCGCTCGCGTCGGCGCCAATCATCAATGCGGGACAGGCCGGCATCGTCACGATGGAGACGGTCGTCAAACGGCCGATGGTTATGGACGACGACGCCATCGCGATCCGCTACATGATGAACTCGTGCCTATCGCTGGATCATCGCGTGGTCGACGGTTACGTTGCTAGCGGTTTCCTCGCCGATCTCAAGAAGCGCCTGGAATCGATGGGCCCCCGCGGCGCCCTTTAACTCAGCGCTGGGCAATATCGTGTGTCATGGTGAGCGACGCGCGTAAGCGCGTCAGTCGAACCACGCCCGAGCAGCGCGCCGAAGGCGCGCATGACGAGGGGCGCTTATTAGAGCTAAAAATCCTTGATATTGACGATTGGCGCTTATGGCGCGAGCTCCGCATTGAGGCGCTCCGCGAAGCGCCTTACGCGTTTGGATCAAAGCTAAAGGACTGGCGAGGAGCTGGCGACACAGAAGAACGCTGGAGAGCACGCCTCCGCGAGGTTCCGCTCAACATCATCGCCCGACTTGACGGTAAACCCGGCGGGGATGGTCGGCGCCAGAATTGCCGGCACCATTGACGCTGACGAAAGCCCTACCGTCGAGCTCATCTCCATGTGGGTCGCGCCGTTTGCACGCGGGCACGGCGTCGGCGACGCGCTAATTCAAGCAGTAGTTTCGTGGGCGGAAGAGCAGCACGCCAAGCAAGTCGTGCTCGCCGTCAGGGCCGGAAACGAGCGCGCGATTGCGCTTTATGCTCGCCACGGTTTCATCGACGCCGGCCCTGCTCCGGATATCGCCGATGGTCAACCACCAGAGCGATTGATGATCATGCCGGTGACGTAAGGCCCATGCTCCCCTCGACTTGCGTGCCTTCGGCACGCTCCCTTCGACTCGCTTCGCTCGCTCAGGACTTCGGCGGGTGGTTCGACAGGCTCACCATGACAAATACGGAAAGCCAAGCCTTCCTCTATCATGCAAATTCGAAAAAGCTTCCGCTTCGAGGCCGCGCATACTCTGCCGTTCCATCAGGGTAAGTGCGCGCGCCCACATGGGCATTCGTACCGGCTCGAAGTCGCCTTGCGCGGGTCGTTGCAAACCGAAGGCGCCGTACTCGGTATGATCGAGGATTTCGACGTTCTGAAAGCGATCGTCGACCGGCACGTGATCGACGCGCTCGATCACACGTCGCTGAACGATACGATCGAAAATCCGACGTGCGAACACATCATCATGTGGATATGGAAGCGCTTGCAGCCCGTACTGCCCGCCCTCGATGAATTGGTGCTTTGGGAAACCGACACCGCGCGCGCGATCTTGAAAAAAAGCGACTTCTCCTAATGCTGCAGCTGGCTGAGATCTTCTACAGCATCCAGGGCGAAGGCGAACACACGGGAAAACCCGCGGTCTTCGTGCGGTTGGCCGGATGCAATCTCTCCTGCGATTTCTGCGACACGGACTACTCGCTGAAGTTTTTCGCCACCGTTGACGACGTCGTCACGAAGGTTCGTGCGCTCGGCAAGGAGTGCCCAATGGTCGTGCTCACCGGCGGCGAGCCCTTCGCACAACGCGAGGCGCTCGATTTGATCGAAGCCTTGCGCAAAGACGGCCGTCGCGTGCACATCGAGTCCAACGGCACCATCGCGAGCGACTTGCCGGAAGACGTGTGGCTCACCGTTTCGCCCAAAGAACGCGTCGACGAACGCATGGCCAAGCGCGCGAACGAAGTGAAACTGATCGTCGACGAATGCGTGCCCGAAAACTGGCTCGAACTTTTCGCCGATAAAAAAACCCTGCTGCTACAGCCCGAGGGCAACAAGCCAAAAAACGTTGCGATAGCCCTGGAGTACGCGAAGGCGCACCCCGGTCGCTTTCGGCTCTCATTGCAGACGCACAAATTTATCGGTGCTCCGTGATCCTCATCACCTGCGCGGTCAACAAAGAACTGGCGTTCTTCGAATCGCAGCCACATGTCGAGATGCTCGTCACCGGCGTCGGCCCGGTCGAAGCCGCCGCCAGCGTCTCGCGCGCGCTCGCGCAGAGCCGTCCCGAGCTCGTCATAAACGCCGGCTTAGCCGGCGCATTTAAGGAGGGCGCCGAGATCGGCGAGGGCGTCGTCGTCTCCGACGACACGTTCGCGCTCTGCCTCGAAACGGGCGCGCCGATCGCACTGCCCGATAACGCGCATGTCGTCGATCGCGCGAGTTCCGATCTCGCGCTGGTCGATCGTTTGGTAGAGCTCGGTTTTCGCAGCGTGCGTGGCGTGACGGTCGCGCAGGTGACCGCGCTCGACGGAACGGCAGCTCGCCTTGCTTCGCAAGGCGTGGGCGTCGAAACGATGGAGGGCTTCGCGGTGTTGCGCGCGGCAGAAATCGCGGGCGTGCCGGCCATCGAAGTTCGGGGTATATCCAATCTCGCCGGCGATCGCAGCCGCAGCGGCTGGGATTTTGATGCCGGTGCTCGCGGGCTGGAACGCGTTTTACACGCGTTGCTCTCGCTGCTTGGAACGAAGGATGGATAACGAAAAACCGCTCACGCTCGCGTTCTCGCCCTGTCCGAACGACACGTACGTCTTCGCCGCGCTCGCCAACGGCTTACTTGAAGACCCGCCCGCAATCAACGTGCAGCTCGAAGATATCGAGAATCTGAACAATTCCGCGCTCAAGGGCGATTACGAGTTGACGAAAGTCAGCTACGCCGTCGTGCCGGACTTGCTCGAAAACTATAAGATGCTGCGCGCCGGCGGTGCATTGGGCCACGGCTGCGGTCCGCTTTTGGTCGCGCGCCCGGGTACCGGTACGACGCTCGAAGACTTCAAAGACAAACTCATTGCGATTCCGGGCGAGCGCACGACCGCGTTCATGCTGCTCAACCTCGCGATGGGAGCTCGACCGCAGACGCTTGCGATGCGTTTCGACAAGATCATCGAGTCCGTGGCCGGCGGCACCGTCGATGCGGGATTAATCATTCACGAGTCGCGTTTCACGTACAAAGAATCTGATCTGGTCAGCATCGCCGACTTAGGCGAATGGTGGGAGCGCGAAACAAAGATGCCCGTGCCCCTGGGCGCCATCATGATCCGCGATGACATCGTCGATCGATCCGAAGAAATTAACGACGCCATCCGGAAGAGCTTGCGTTACGCGCGTGAAAACGAAAAAGACGTCATGAGGTACGTGCACGAACATGCCAACGCGATGGACGAAACCGTTATGCGCAAGCACATCCAGACCTATGTCAACAATTTCACCGACGATGTTGGTGACGATGGCATCGCCGCGGTCAAGGAGCTTTTCCGCCGGGCGCGCGAGCAAGGTATTATCCCCGAACAAGTCGAGGCGGTTTTTGCTTAAGCCACTCCTGGCCGGAGCGCTCGCCGCGCTTTTGCTCGGCACGACGCCGCCGCCCGCGCGCGTGACGCTCGGCGACGAAGTCTTCTTACAGAGCGCGTGGCGCGATCTCGCGGGCAAATGCGTTGGCGTCATCACGAATCAAACCGGCGTCACCTCGCGCCTGGTCAATATCGTCGACGCGATCAAAGCCAATCCGAACATTTGCCTGAAGGCGATCTATTCGCCCGAACACGGGCTGCGCGGCGACCGTCCGGCCGGCGCATACGTCGCGTCGTACACGGACGCGCGCACCGGATTGCCGGTCTACAGTTTATACGGCGATCAGCGTCACCCGAACGCAGCGATGCTTGCCGGCGTCGACGTATTGCTGTTCGACATCCAAGACGTCGGCGCGCGCCCGTACACTTACGTTTCCACGATGGCCTATGCGATGCAGGCGGCCAAACAATTCGGCAAGGAAATTTGGGTCCTCGATCGCCCCAACCCAATCGCCGGCACGATGGTCGAAGGGCCGGTGCTCGATCCCGCGTTCAAATCGTTCATCGGACTCTATCCCATTCCGATGCGCCACGGAATGACCGTCGGCGAACTCGCGCGCCTCTTCAATAATCAATTCGGCATCGGCGCAAGTTTGCGCGTGATAAAAATGCAGGGTTGGAAACGTTCGATGTACTGGCCCGATACCGGCTTGCAATGGGTGCAAACCTCGCCGAACATCCCCGAATGGAGCACCGCCGAAGTCTATCCATGCACCGGGCTCACGGACAGCATCGGATTGAACGGCGGCATCGGCACGACCAAGCCGTTCAAATATGTCGGCGCCCAAAACGTCGACGCGTACGGTCTGGCTAGCGTACTCAACGCGCGCAATATTCCGGGCGTCTATTTCCGACCCGCGTATTGGTCGCCGTTTTTCGGCGCGCTGAGCGGCCAACAAATTGCCGGCGTCGAGCTCGACGTCTTCGATCCGAAGGTCTTTCCGTCGGTTCGCACCGCGGTCGAAATCGCGACCGCCGTGCGCGCGGTCTCGCCGGGAGCGCTCAAAATCGGCGTTAAGGCCGCTGCGACCGACTGGGGAACCGACACCTTCGCGACCGCGCTGCAAGCCGGTCGCTCCGCGCAACAAATCGAGGCACAGTGGGAACCCGCCCTGCGCCGCTTTCTTGCCGTACGGCAGAAATATTTGCTCTACCGTTGAACGACTAGCCGGTGCTGAAGCAGCGGCTCATTGACGCGCTCGGAGCGGACGCGGTAAAAACAGAGCCTGAAGATCTGGCAGTCTATGCCTTCGATGCATACTCGCAAGGCGTTGTGCCCGCGGCCGTCGTGCTGCCGGCAAATACTCGCGAAGTCGCCGCCGCTGTAAAAATCGCTAAAGACTGCGGCGAACCGATCGTGGCTCGCGGCGCCGGCACGGGCCTGTGCGGAGGCGCAGCGCCCGCGCGCGGCGGGGTTGTGTTCTCGTTCGCACGCATGAACCGCGTCCTCGAAGTCGACGTGCGCAACCGGCGCGCGCGCGTGCAGCCGGGCCTCATCAACCTCGATCTTTCAAAACACGTTGCGGCATCGGGCCTCTTCTATGCGCCAGATCCGTCATCGCAAAAAGTTTCAACGATCGGCGGGAACATCGGCACCAACGCCGGTGGCCCCCATTGTCTTTCGTACGGCACGACGGTGAATCACATTCTCGAACTCGAGATTGTCGACGAAAATGGTGACGTGACGACGACGTCGGTCGACGACATCGGTTACGATCTCACCGGCCTTCTTGTCGGCAGCGAAGGCACGCTCGCAATCGTCTGCTCCGCCTGGGTGCGTTTGCTGCGGCAGCCCGAAACGGTGCGAGTATGGCTGGCAGCTTTCGATGATATTAACGCGGCGTCCGCAGCGGTGACGGGAATCATCGGTGCTGGCATCATTCCAACCGCTCTCGAGATGCTCGACCGAGTTATGCTTCCGCCAATCGAAGCGGCCTTTCACGCCGGCTATCCAACCGACGCCGCCGCCGTGCTGTTAATCGAAAGCGCCGGATTCGAAGACGAAATGAACCTGCACGAAAACGAGATCCGCCGCGTCATGAAAGAAAACGGCGCGACCACCTGGCGCGCTGCAAAATCGCAAGCCGAGCGCGACGCGCTGTGGGCCGGACGCAAAGGCGCGCTCGGCGCCACCGGGCGTCTCGCGCCCAATTACTACATTCAAGACGTCGTCGTGCCGCGCACGAAATTACCGCAAGCGCTAAAGGCCGTCGAGGATGCGTGCGCCCCGCAAGGGATTATCGCGGGGAACGTCTTTCACGCAGGCGACGGCAATCTGCATCCGCTGCTGCTCTACGATCGCGGCGATCCCAAACAGGTCGCGGCCGTCATCGAAGCGGGTAACGAAATTTTGAAAGCCGCCGTCGATCTCGGCGGCACGATCAGCGGCGAACACGGTATCGGCTCCGAGAAGCGCGATACGCTCAGGCGCATCTTTTCGACCGACGATCTCGCGACGATGTCGCGCGTTCGCGAAGTCTTCGATCCGCGGCGCAGCCTCAATCCCGAGAAAATTTTTCCGGCCGGCGTCGGCTGCGCGGAAGTCGCATGATCGCAAGCACCCTTCCCGACAAAATCGTACCGAAGTCACTCGATGCGCTGCGTGAAACGCTCGAACGCTGCGATCGCGAAGGCTTGAAAGTCTCCGTTGAAGGCGGAAAGACGCTGAGCGGCATGGGCCCGGTTCTTCCGCGCGCCGACGTCGCGCTGATCACGACCGCTCTCAGCGCGATCCTCGCACACGAATACCACGACCTGACTTGCTCGGCCCAAAGCGGCGTGCGCGTCGCGCAACTCAACGCCGCGCTGGGCGAGCACGGGCAGTTCATTCCCATCGACGTTCCGCTGCGGAAAAAAGCCACGATCGGCGGATCGCTGGCGGCGGGCTGGCCGGGACCGCGCCGCCATATGTACGGGCGCGCGCGCGATTTCGTGATCGGCTCGCAAGTCGCACTCGCCGACGGGACGTTGGCCAACGCCGGCGGCATGGTCGTAAAAAACGTCAGCGGCTACGACATGAGCAAGCTCTACATCGGCTCTTTCGGCACGCTCGCTGTCTTCACGCAACTCAACTTTAAAACGCTTCCACTTCCGAAGAAGCGCCGCGCCATGATTGCGCCGCTGCCCGAAGCGACGCGCGCGCGCGCGATCGAACGGATCGCCTCGCTTGTCGTTCCCCCGGCCGCAGCCTTTTGCGTCGAAGGTTTTGGAAAGAATGTGGACGGCGCCGACGACATCGACGGCCGCGTGCTTCTCTACTTTGAAGGCACCGAAGAATTGCTCGAACGCGCCACGCTCGATACGCGGTCGGCGCTCGGCAAAGCCGGCGTTCCGGAGACGACGATCGTCGATACCGGCGCGGCCGAAAGCTTAGACCGCACGATCGACGCGTGCATCGCCAACAAACGCGGGCGATCGATCACCTATCGCCTCTTCGGCTCGCCCGGTACCGCCCAAGAACGCGCCGAGCGCATGCGCGACGCCTGCAACCGCCACGAACTCTTTACCGACGTTCTCTTCGACGTCATGAACGGCGACGTGTTCGTTCGGGCGAGCGAGCGTGATGCTTCGCACTTCGGCGCGAAAATCGAAGCCTGCCACGCCGACCTGCGCGAACTCGAACCGCGCTGCACCATCGTGGCCTGCGACTCCGTCGCGCGCGCCTCGTTCGAAGCCTGGGGCGCCGTGCCGCCCGCAATCGAGAAAATGCGCGCGATGAAGGCGCGCTTTGATCCTCATGGAACGCTCAATCCAGGGAGATTCATAGGCGGAATTTGATGCGCATCGCCGTCTTCGGCGCTAGCGGCTTTATCGGCAGCCACCTCGTGGCCGCCTTACGAGCGCGCGGCGACGACGTGCGCGCGGCCTCGATGCGCGAGCCGCATGCCGCGGCTGCCGCCGCAGGCGGAATGGATGCCGTGGTCAATCTCGCCGGCGAACCGATCGCTCAGCGCTGGAACGCCGAAGTCAAACAGCGCATCCGCGACAGCCGCACCACCACCCCTTCGAAATTCTTCGACGCACTCGCCCACGTCGAACCGAAACCGCAAACGTATGTCACCGCATCGGCGATCGGGTATTACGGAACGAGCGAAGAGGATACGTTCACCGAAAGCAGCCCGCCGGGAATGGATTTCCTGGCGCAAGTCTGCGCCGAGTGGGAAAGTGTCGCGCAGCGTGGACGCGAGCACGGCATGCGCGTCGCCTGCATCCGTAACGGTTTAGCTCTCGGCCGCGACGGCGGCGTTCTCGAGCGCATTCTGCCGATCTTCAAAACCGGCACCGGCGGGCGGCTGGGAACCGGAAAGCAATGGTATTCGTGGATCCACATCGACGATCTCATCGGCATCTATATGCTCGCGATCGACAAGCTCGACGGCGCCGCGAACGGAACGGCGCCCAACCCCGTGCGTAATAAGGAATTCACCGAAACGCTTGGGCAGACGCTGCATCGCCCAGCGTCGCTGCCCGTTCCGAACTTCGCGCTCAAAATGATGCTGGGCGAAGCGGCCGAAATGGCGCTGCAAGGGCAACGCGTTTTGCCCGAGCGCGCGCAGTCCGAAGGCTTTTTATTTAAATATCCGACGCTCGAATCAGCACTGGCTAACCTAGTGTCCTAGTTGTCATCCTGAGCTTGTCGAAGGACCCCGAGCGGCGTCCCGTAAGGGACGCAAGTCGAGGGGATGTTGAAACGGAGAGCACATGAAACGTTTTATTTCAGCTGTAATCGTTTTTGCACTGGCGAGTCTTATCGCGGCGCCCGTAAGCGCGTACCCCGGCCCCACAAAAGTGGTAAGCTACGCCGCATCGGGCATGAAAGGGAAAGCGGTCAAAGGCTCGTGCTGGACGAGCTCGATCGCCTCGACGCGCAGCGACGCGTTCCGCTGCATGATCGGCAACTCGATCATGGATCCATGCTTCAAACTCTCGGCGAAGGCCGTCGCGTGCCCGCAGAACGTCGTGGCGAACACCGGCGTAATCATCAATCTCATGAAGCCCCTGCCTCAAGCCAACCCGAAAAGCGCCGCAAAGCCCTGGCGCTTCCAAGTCGCCGGAGGCAGCGGCATCATGTGCAATGCCGGTACGGGAACGGTCGTCGGGAATTACCCGTACTACTGTAGCGGCAATCTCGTCTGCTCCGTTCCGGCGACAAACGCGAAATGGCCCACGACATTCATGGCGCAATGCGGCACGCCGAGCGGTCCGATGTCGGTCAAAGGCGCCCGCGCCATGTTCGTGACGACGCTCTGGCAATAGCCCTTAGAGCGTCAAAAGGCAGTACAAATTTGTAGTTGCAACACTACAAATATGTAGTGTATAATGCCTCTATGGACGCTCTTTTCGGCTCGACCCTAAGAACCGAAACCCTAATGGCGGTCGGTAGACTCGGCCGAACCTACCCTTCCGAAGTCGCACGTGTACTCGGGCGACGCCTGAACGAAGTCCAGCGTGCTGTGGCTTCGCTCGAGCGCGCGGGAGCAGTCGTTTCGAAGCGTGTTGGCGGCACGCGGATCGTTGAGCTTAACCCGCGGTTTAGGGCCCGCGAGGATCTCTATAAGCTTCTTCTGCGCATGAGCGAATCGCCGATTTACGAAAAATATTGGGCGAAGCTGCGACGCCGGCCGCGCGGAATCGGTAAGCCCCTATAAATATGGAAGAGCTCACGCTGTCTGAGCTCGCCGCGACCGTCGCTTCGCACCTCAAGCGGCATGGGATTGAGGTAGTCGTCGTAGGCGGCAGCGCGATCACTGCCCATGTGCCTGATGTATACACTTCAATGGACATTGATTTTGCCGTAACGACCGGAATCGATCGACGCAAAATCTCCAAGGCCCTTCGGGGCCTTGGTTTCAACGAGCAGGGACGCGTGTATGCTAATCCCGCGACGATTTACGTTCTTGATTTCGTCGCAAATATTTACATCGATCAACGTGCCATTACGGACTATGTCGACCTGCGTACTGCCGCCGGAACGTTTAGAGTGTACCGGCTTGAAGACGCCATCGCCGACCGCGTCGCTGCATTCATTCATTGGAGCGACTCTGAATCACTTGACGTTGCCGAACGCACCGTGGCCGCGACCAAGGAACGTACATCGTGGGACCTCATCGAGACCGCGCTGTCGCAAATCGAAATCCTAGACGCGGACGCGGTCGCACGCATGGACCTGGCGCGAACTCGATTACGAGCCGCAATGGAGTCAGTCTAGGCAATCGCCTCTTCGATTGGAAACTCGAGCGCTTCGAGATATTTCTCCGCGTCCATCGCGGCACGGCAGCCGGCGCCCGCAGCCGTGATGGCCTGTTTGTAGCGGATGTCGTTCACGTCGCCGGCCACAAAGACGCCTTCGATATTCGTTGAGACGCCGTCGGGCGAAGCGATGTAACCCATCGGATCCAACTCGAGCTGCCCTTTGAAGATCGCGGTGTTCGGATCGTGGCCGATCGCGATGAAGAGCGCGTCCGCCTCGAGTTCGCTGCGTGTTCCGTCGGCGAGATTATGCAACTTGAGCGCACGCAATTTCTCCTCGCCGATCGCTTCTTCAACCGCCGTATTCCAAATGAATGAAATCTTGTCGTGGCCGAACGCGCGGTCGGCCATGATTTTGCTTGCGCGTAGCGTGTCGCGCCGGTGAATGACGGTGACTTTATAGCCGAAGCGCGTGAGAAAAAGCGCTTCCTCCATCGCCGAATCACCGCCACCGACGACGACGATGTGTTTCTCGCGGAAAAACGCACCGTCGCAGGTCGCGCACGTCGAAATGCCGCGTCCGCGTAATTTCTCTTCGCCCGGAATGTTGAGCCAACGCGCGTTCGCGCCGGTCGCGACGATAACACTCTTGCCTTTGAACGTCGTTTCCGACGTGGTAACCTCGAGCGGCCTCTTATCGAAATCGACGGAAAGCACGTCGACGTTTTCGATCCGCGCGCCGAACCGTTCGGCCTGTTCGCGAAACTTGATCATGAGATCCGGCCCCATGATGCCGTCGGGGAAACCCGGATAGTTCTCAACCTCGGTCGTCAGCATCAGCTGCCCGCCGTACATGCCTCCCGCGAGCACCAGCGGCCGCAGATTTGCGCGCGCGGCGTAAATTGCGGCGGTGAGCCCCGCGGGGCCGGAGCCGATGACGATGACGCGTTCCATGCCGCTCGCTTCGACCGGACTCGGCCCCCCTCCGGTTGCGACGGGCCGCGGCAGCGGCCGCGCAGAAGCCGATTTCGATGGCGCTCGAGGACGAATTCGGCGACGTTCTAACCAAGGCGATGCGCGGAACGCGGGCAACCGCGGATGCCCTAGCGCGCGCCACGGGCCTGCAGGCCAGCGAGATCGACGATTGGCGCCGCGGGCGCGACGTACCCGACGAAGCGCAGGCGCGCGCCCTGGCGCTCCCCTTGCGGCTCGACCCGGGGAAACTCGCCGACGCGGCGGCGCAGCGCTGGCACCCCGAGCACATCTCGCTGCCCGACGTGCGCCACCATCCGCAGCACCCGCATCCGAGCAATGGGTACGTCTTTTTCTTGGACGGCGGAAAGCGCGCGGCGCTCGTCGATCCGGCGGGCATCCCCGGGAACCTGCTGCGCATCCTTCGCGACGGCGCGTACCATTTGGAGTACATCTTCGTTACGCACAAACACGCCGATCATTGCGACGCGACGGCCGACGTTGCCGCCAGTTTTCCCAAGGCGAAAATCGTGATGCACCGCGCGGACGTAGAAGCCATCGGATCACTCGCGAGCTCCGCGCTGCTCGTTAAAGACGGCGAGGAAGTGCCGTTCGGCGACGCGCGAATCCGCCTGCTGCACACGCCCGGCCACACCGACGGTTCGTCTTCCTATCTTTTCAAATCTACGCTCTTCACCGGCGATACGCTTTTCGCCGGAAGCGTCGGCGGCGCGTACGGCGACGCTTCGACCTATGAAGATATTTTAAATAGCGTTCGCTCGAAGATCTTCACGCTACCCGAAGACACCGTGCTCATGCCCGGGCACGGGCCGCCGTCAAAAGTCGCGTGGGAGAAAGAGCACAACCCGTTCTTTTAGCGCGAGGCAGTCGCCACTACTTGATTATTCGCGCGCACATTCGCGCGCGCGTGCGCAGCCGCTTTCGGGTCGGTGCGGATTAAACTAAACTGGTAGCGCGCCACGCCCTTGCCGTCGAGCGTGGAGATAGTGTGAAACGGCGCGCATAGACGCGGCGTGCAAAATGACGCTACCCAGCCTGCCGGCACGCCGTCTGCCCGCAGCTCGACGCGCGCGCGCGGCGCGCCGTGCACCGTCATCGCCCACGACGTTTCATAGTTGCCCGTCGGCGTCGTCGGCAGCGACGGTCCCTTCCAAGGCGAGAGCAGCACGGTAACCAGCGCCAATATAATCATACGCGCAGCTTATACCCTGTTACGGCCATCGTTAGAGCGATGCCCAGGCAGAGCGCCGCCAGCCCGGTAATGACGGTCATCGAAAGCCACAGCGGCAGGTAGCTCGCGCTCGTATAGCTGTAACGGAACGCGTCGATGGCGTAAAACATCGGGTTGAAGTATTCGAAGCGCAAGATGCTCGCGGGTAAAAACTGCGCCGGGGTGAAAGCGCTGCCCACAAACACGAGCGGCGTAATCGCGAACGTCGTCAGCACCGCGAGGTGATCGAACTTTTCCGCCATCAGCCCGAAAATCACGCCGAGTGCGGAGAAAAGGAGCGCCACGTCGACGATTACGGTATAGTACAGCAGCCAATCCTGTGGCAGCGTATG
>PLED01000063.1 GCA_003136355.1 Vulcanimicrobiota bacterium
GCGCGGCGACGCGTCCGTTGGCTCCGCGGCGCAGGGTGCCGCGCAGCGTCCCGCCCATGACCGGCGCCGGAAACTCAAACGGCACCCCGCCGTTCAGCCGCAAGAGATCGTGAAGCGTTTGCTGGTCGAGCTCGATCGCAAACGGCTGGTTGAGGACCGTCAGATAGTCCGGGTCGCCGTCGGTTCGGTCTTGCAGCTCGCCCTGCGGCGTCAAAATCTGAACGAAGGCGGCATGGGTCGGAACCCGTCCGCTTTCGTCGATGCGTAAGTACTTGGCATCGGCCCGGAATTGGGTCTGCTTTCCCGCATGGCGGATGGTCAGCAGTTGGGTGCCGCTGTATGAGATGTTGGTCTGCAGGTCAGAGGAACCGATCCGGTACCGATCGCTTCCGCTGACGGCGTATCGCTGATCGGCTCGGGCGGGCAGCGCAATCATCAGGACCGCTGCCAAGCCGAGGCCGACGATGCTGCGGTGACGAGTGATGGCTGGACTCTCTTTCTTAGTCGTTCTAGGTAGTTAGGTCCAATCTGCTGAACCTATTATCCCAATAAAGACGTTTATTTCAAACGTCTGAAGGTGGGAAGTTCTTGGGTACGCTTCGGTACGTGAAGGCCGCCAGCATTGCCTTATCCTATGTTCTGACCCTCGGGCCGGTACTGACGGCTATTCCCGCGGTTGCCTCTCCTACTGCTGAAATCCCCAACGCTCCAACGACGGTTGCAGTGACGTTGCAGCGCATTTACCAGCGCGCCTACGACGAGGCCTACAGCAAGCACGCCACGGTCGAGCCGGACGGCACGACCTTCGTTTCAACGGGCGACATCAGCGCGGAGTGGCTGCGCGATTCCAGTGCCGTTCTTATGCCGTACATCGGGCTGGCCTCCACCGATTCGTATGTCCGGAACATGCTGCGCGGCGCGATTGCGCGCCAAGCCAAATATATTCTGATCGATCCCTACGCCAACGCCTTTACCAGCGACTACCAAGTCGCGGAGCGCAAGTTCGAGATGGACTCGCTGCTCTATCCGATCCGGCTGGCGTATGTGTATTGGAAAGCCACGGGCGACCGTTCGATCTTTACGCCGGCGCTCCAGCAAGCCATGACGACCGCGGTGCGGACCCTTCGGGTCGAGCAGCACCACACGACGCGTTCGCATTACCGGCATGACGAACTCGCCAACAACGGCGTCGGAACGCGCGTGGCTTATACGGGGCTGGTCTGGACCGGGTTCCGGCCTTCGGATGATGCCGCGCGCTATCAGTACAACATTCCCGACAACATGTTTGCGGCGGTCGTGCTGCAACAACTGACCGAGATCGAACGAAAAGTGTATCGCGACAATGCGATGGCGCTCGAGTCGTGGGGACTCGCTGTCCAAATTCGTCACGGCATCGAACACAATGCGCTGGTCAACGTGCCGGGACTCGGACGCATCTACGCCTACGAAATCGATGGCTTCGGAAACGCCAACCTGATGGACGACGCCAACATTCCCTCACTGCTTTCGGCGCCGTACTTCGGGTACGTCAACGCGCACGATTCAGTCTACAAGGCGACGCGCGCGTTCGTGCTCTCGCAGCGCAACCCGTATTACTTCGCCGGAAAATATGCCTCGGGCATCGGGAGCCCGCACACGCCGCACGGGTATATCTGGCCGTTATCGCTGGTGATGGAAGCGATCACGTCGACCGATGCAAGCGAGGTTGACAAGGTGATGGGCTATATCGCCGCTTCAGATACGGGCGATCACCGTTTGCACGAATCGTTTAATTCGGATTGGCCCGAGTCGTATACGCGCGACGACTTCGCGTGGCCCAATGCGCTCTTCGCGCAGTTAATGCTCGCGCGCCAGGGCCGTCTGCCGGCGGTGCTGGAATCTCTCGCGCGCTAAAAAGAATCTGACCCGCACCGTATCGCCGCCGCAGACCACGACCTCGTCGGGATGCGCGAACGTGCGGCCGTTTACGTCAACGGTGAAACGCCCGTCGCGCAGCCCCGCAATGGTCGCGCGTAAGTTTCGCATGAAGTGTTCTTGGGGCGCCCGCGCGCCGATGACTTCGCGCACGGCCAGCGAGAGCAGATGATACAAGCGCAGCGGTGTCGCCGATGCAAACGCGCTGCAGCCGCTTTCCGCGACTGCGTGGAGATCGACGGGCACGCGCACCGTAATCACGCGCGTAATCTTCACGCCGTTCCGAGGACCTGCCTGCTGTTTGGGATAATCATTTTAGCGTGAACGACGACGATCTCGGACGGCGGCGCCGGCTAACGCCATCGGGGCCGCGGCGTTCGTCCGGCGGTGGAAACGGCTGGGCTATTACCATTGCGGCCGCCGTCGTCGTTGTGATCGCCGGATGGTTCTTGGGCATGGCGTTGGCGCGCTTTGCGAACGCGCCGAAAAAACAAAATACGGTTGCGAACATTGCGCCTTCACCGACTGCGTCGCCGACGCAAGCTCCGACGCCGGCCGCATCGCCTTCCGTAACGCCGTCGCCCGCCAAGACCTCGAAGGCCTCGCCGAGGCCCAAACCCAGCGCTACCGTAGCACCGACCGCGACGCCGTCGCCCGTGCCTACGCCAACCGCGCGACCCACCGTTGCGCCGACGGCTCCGCCGACGCCCAAACCCGCACCCGTGCGCACCGCGGCGCCGCGGCGCACGTTACCGGTCGGACGCCGGCCCGAACCGACGCCCGCGCGCGCCATACCGGCCGCCCCGGTGCCTTCAAATGCGGCCGAGGTAACGGTGCGATCGTATATCGAGGCGCTGCGCAGCGGCGATCCGCAGACCGCAGCTTCATATTTAGGGAACGGCTCGCCCGACGAAAGCTTCATCCATGCGAGCACGCACATCGTCAGCATGAACACCGCGCGCGAGGCCGACGGCAGTTTCGTCGTGGCCGTGACGCTCTCTACGCCATCGGGAAATTACTTGGAGACGTTCGACGTTTCGGCGGCGGCCGACGGCAGTAAGATCCTACAGAAGAGCTTCTCGAAGCTGTAGTTTACGCTTCGTCGGGCCACGCGGCGAGCTCGCCGATCGCGGCACTTTTTAACACCTTGAGCCCAAGCATCGCGCACTTCATCCGGGTCGGGCTGATGCCGATGCCCACATTTTCGAGCACGGCTTCTTTCGGTAACGTCGCGATCTCGGAGAGCGACTTGCCCTTAATACTTTCAGTGAGCATCGACGCGGAGGCTTGACTGATCGCGCAGCCTTTGCCGGAGAATTTCACGTCTTGCACCAAGCCGCCTTTATCGACTTTCAATTCCATGCGGATCTGATCGCCGCAGAGCGGGTTGAGATCTTCCGCGGATGCGTCGGCGCCTTCGAGCCGGCCGAAATTGCGCGGATTGCGGTAGTGATCGAGGATGTAGTCGCGGTAGAAGTCGTCCACGGCTAGAGTTTAAAGACGCGGGCGGCTTTTTCGATTCCCGTGACCAGCGCGTCGATATCTTCCTCGGTATTGTAGATATAGAACGATGCGCGCGCGGTGGCGGGCCAGCCCATCTTTTCCATAAGCGGCATGGTGCAGTGGTGGCCGGCGCGCACGCAGACGCCGTCGGTATCGAGAATGGAAGCGAGATCGTGCGGGTGCACGTCGCCGAAGTTAAACGAGATGACGTCGGCGATGCGCGCCGGATCGCGCGGACCGTAAATCGCCAGCCCGCGGCTTTCGAGTGTTGCCAGTCGTTCGAGCGCGTACGTGACGAGCCGGTGCTCGTGGTCGCGCACCCACTCCATGCCGATGCCGCGCAAATAATCCACCGCGACCGCAAACGCAATCGCGTCGGCGACGTTGCTCGTGCCGGCTTCAAATTTCCAGGGCAGTTCGTTGAAAGTCGACTTGGTGTACTCGACTTTGCGGATCATGTCGCCGCCGGTTAAGAACGGCGGCATCCCCTCGAGCAGCGCGCGTTTTCCGTAGAGCACGCCGATCCCGGTCGGACCGCACATCTTGTGCGCGCTGAACGCATAAAAGTCGGCGTCGAGCGCTTTGAGGTCGACGGGCATGTTGGGCGCAGCTTGCGCGCCATCAACCATGACGAGCGCTCCGGCCGCATGCGCGCGCGGAATGATGATATCGAGCGGCGCGATCGTGCCGAGCGAATTGCTCACGTGCGAAAGCGCCACGAGCTTGCAGCTGTCCAGGAGTGCGTCGAGATCGTCGAGCACGTGCAGCCCGCGATCGTCCACCGGAATGAAGCGCAGCTCCGCGCCGGTTTTTTCCGCGAGCACCTGCCACGGAACGAGATTGGAGTGGTGCTCGAGCTGCGTGACCAGGATGGCGTCGCCGCGCCCGACGTTCTGCAGTCCCCAGGAGTACGAGACGAGATTGATCGATTCGGTCGTGTTGCGCGTCCAGATGATCTCTTGCGTCTGCGCATTGAAGAACGACGCGACCGTTTCGCGCGCCTTTTCGAATTCGGCCGTGGCGCGTTCGGCGATTTCATAGACGCCGCGGTGGATGTTGGCGTTGTACTGCGAGTAGTAGTTGACGAGCGCGTCGATAACGACTTGCGGCTTTTGCGAAGTCGCCGCGGAGTCGAGATAGACGAGGCGCTTGCCGCGTGATGTCGGGCGCTGCAAGATCGGAAAGTCGGCGATGATGCGGCGGACCTTGGGATCGGCGATGGCGACGCTCATGCGATCTTCGCTTCTAGAGCCGCCCGCAGTCGATCGCGCATGGCGGCGGTCGGAAACCGCTCCACGACGGGCTCAAAGAATCCGAGCGCGATCATTTTTTCGGCAGCTTCGCGTTCGATGCCGCGGCTTTCCATGTAAAAAATCAGATTTTCGTCGAGTGCGCCGATGGTCGCGCCGTGAAACGCCTTAACGTCGTTCGCGCCGATTTCGAGCGCAGGCACGGAGTCAATGTGCGCGCGGGGCGAGAGCAGCAGCGCGTCGTCGCGCAGCGATGCTTCAGTGCCTTGCGCGTGAGGCGCAATGCGAATGTTTCCTAGGTAACGCGCCTGGCCGCGGCCGGTTGCGGCGGATTTGATCAGCGTTTGCGATTGCGATTCGCCGACGTTGTGGCGGATCGTGGAAACCATGTCGACGTGCTGGTCGCCGCGCGGGAAAAAGAAGCCGTTGACGTGTGCGTCCACGCCGGGGTTGTCGACGAGCACGTCGATGCGCGAGACGGAGAGCGCGGCGCCGACCTCGGCGACGCACCACGTAACGGAGGCGTCCTTACCGGGAGAGGCCGCGCGCGTGAAAAACGCCTGCGATTCGAGCGGCAGATTCTGTTCGGCGGCATAGGTTACGGACGCGCTTTCGGCGGCGACGATCTCCGCGATGCCGCAGACGGCGTCGGCTGATTCACCCTCGATGCGCTCGATGACCGTGCAGCGCGCGCCGCGGTCCACCACGACCAGCGTATGCGGAAAGAGCGCGCCGTTTTTCGCGGTGTACGTAATTTCGATGGGATCGTCAACGGATTGATCGGGCGGAATGTAGACGAAGGCGCCCGAATTACAGAGCGCGGCCGAGAGCGCTGCGAACTTATCGTTGAGCGTTCCCGTGACGCTGCCGAAGGCGCCGTTGAAAATCTCGGCGTGATCGCGTCTAGCGGTTTCAAGGCCGCAGGCGATCAAGCCCGGTTTGGACGGCGCGACGATCTGCGGGTCTGACGGCGCGGCCGCCTGTAAAGAAGAGAAGTCGATCGCGTCGAGATCGATCTTCCAAAATTGTCCGGGGCGTTCGCGGCCCGATCGCAGTTCGAGCGCCTTATCGAGGGTCGCGCTAGGCAATCTGCGCCGTCTCCTCGCGGATTTTGTCGTAGCCTTCGCGTTCGATGCGCTGCGCGAGTTCGGCGTCGCCTTCTTTGACGATACGCCCGTCGATCATGATGTGCACGACGTCGGGTTTGACGTACTGCAGAATGCGCGGGTAGTGCGTGATGATTAGGAAGCCCGTATCTTTTCCGGTTTCGCTCGCGCGCATCGCGTTGACCGACTCACCGACGGCACGGAGCGCGTCGACGTCGAGTCCGGAATCGGTTTCATCGAGAACCGCATATTTCGGCGCGAGCATCGCGAGCTGCAGCATCTCGAGCCGTTTTTTCTCGCCGCCGGAAAAACCGTCGTTGAGATAGCGGCCCATGAAACTCGGATCCATGTCGAGCAGATCCATTTTCTCTAAAAGCAGCGCGCGGAATTTTGCGGGCGGAAGATCGCCGGGGTGAAGCGCTTGGCGCGCCGCAAACAAGAAGTTCGCAACCTTCACGCCCGGGATTGCGGCCGGGTATTGAAAGGAGAGGAAGAGTCCGGCCTTCGCGCGTTTGTCGGGCGCCATGGCGAGTACGTCGGCGCCGTCGAGCGTCACCGAACCGCTCTCTACCTTAAAGCCCGGGTGGCCGGTGAGCGAAAACGCGAGCGTCGATTTGCCGCTGCCGTTGGGCCCCATCAATGCGTGAACGCGCCCGGCTTCGACCTCGAGGTCGATGCCTTTGAGTATCTGGGTGCCGCCCGCGCTGGCACGCAGCTGCTGAATACGTAGGCCCCGTTCGGACACGCTTTGCTCCTTCGGCGATACGGAAAGCGGCCTGAGCCGCCTCTCCAATCCTACGGACCAGGGTAGAGAAAGTCAAGGAAAACCTGGACTATCTGCGTATTTCATGCTAGCATTCGAGCAGATTATGCAGGCCGATCGCTTCTTCCAGACGCCCCGCGGACGCATCGTTGAAGAGCTCCGCCGGCGCAAATCCGCCTCCGCCGTGGACTTGTCCAAGGTCTTCGGACTCTCGCCCAATGCCATCCGGCAGCAGCTGGTCGTGCTCGAGCGGGACGGGCTGGTGGTCGAGCAATCGGTGCGCCGCGGCCCCACCAAACCCACCCACGAATTTTCACTGACCAAAGACGGCGAGAAGCTTTTTCCGCAGCACTACGATAAGATGCTCGGCGCGGTTTTGCGCGAGGTGCGGGCGCAGCACGGTGAAACGGGCATCGCCGCGCTCTTCGAAGGCATTTCCAAGCGCACGGTCGCCAAGGCCCGCGCGCGCGTCACCGCGGCGGATACCGCCGGCCGGCTCGGGCAGCTGACCGAGGTGCTGCGCGAAGGCGGCGTTGTTGCCGACTACAATTTAATCGAGGGCGGCTTCGAACTCCACGAGCACAACTGCCCCTACTCGGCGGTCGCCAAAGATAACCCGGAGGTCTGCTCGGTGATTCATCAAGTCCTCGAGGAGACGATTGGCGGGACGCACGTGCAAACCGAGTCTCTTGCAACCGGCGGCACCGAATGCAAGTTTGAGCTTAAGGCATGAATTTTCCAAAATTTCAGAAGCTGGTCGAGGACCGCACCGGGTTCCGCACGATGGAGAACCCCACCGCAAGCGGCGAGTATTTCAGCGACTCGTGCGGCGACATGTATAACTTTTTCCTCAAGGTTGGTCCGGGTGCCGTGATCGAAGACATGTCGTACTTCACGACCGGATGCGGATTCGGCACGGCGACGTGCAGCATCGTGGTCGATCTTGCCAAGGGCAAGACGATTGAAGAGGCCGCTTCATTAAAGGAAGCCGACGTCGAGAGCGCGCTCGACGGATATCCGGAGAAGAAGAAAGACTATCCGCAGCGAGCGCTCGAGGCGCTCCACGTTGCGATTGACGATTACAAGCAAAAAGTAGCGTCGGGCGCGGTTCCCGATTACAGCGCAATGCCTGCGCCCGAGCGGCCGGTTCAACCGGTTGCGGAGACGGTTCCCGAACCGCCGCCGCCATCGGATAACGGCAAGCTCCTCATCAAACTGCACTAAATGCCGTGAGCGCCGGCAAGTACGAGATCCATCTCGACGACAAGTTCGGCTATTCCAAGCTGATCGACGCCGATGCCGAGGCGAATGCATGTACGGTTCCCTGGTTCAACCAAACGCTCACGACGGTCAACGACGCGCTCGTGCGGCTCGGCGTTTTTCACGGCGAGTTTCATTGGCATAAGCACGACGAATAAGACGAGTTCTTTTTCGTACTCGAGGGCGAGCTGCTGCTAGATATCGACCATAAAGAAACGCATACGCTCAAACAGCATCAAGGATACACCGTTCCGAAAGGCGTGATGCATCGCACGCGTGCGCCCGAACGCACCGTCGTTTTGATGATCGAACAGCGCGGAGTTATTCCGACCGGCGACTAGCCCTAACGTTTAATCGCCGAACGAGGCCCAAAAAAGATACATGCCCGGCACCGGTTTGCAATACGCGATCCCGGCTCTGTAAGTGGACTTCTTCGCAGCCGTCAGCGTAGCGTCGTCGAATTGCTTTTGACCCGAGGGCGCCCATACCCAAGCATCTTTTAGTTGGCCGTCCGCGCCAATTGCGACGATGATGCCCGTATCGCCGCCCGCGCCTTCAGCGGCGAGGATGCCGGAATAGGCCGGTCCCACTTGGTTAGAAACGGTCGCATCCGAAAACGGGCGCGCACACTCTACGCCGGCTAGCGCAGCGGATTGCTGCGCATCAACGATCGGCGATGCCCGTGAAGGCTCGGCATTGAGGCGGTCCTCTTCATCGAGTTTGACTCGATCGTTGCCGCGCAATCCGGCGCTGACGTCGCCATTGGGGAAGGGTGAGCATGGCACCGGGCCCTGGCTGCTCCATCCGAACGTATCGCCGATCGCCAGCGCCGTCGAAACCCACGCGTGAAGAACGCGCACGGATTTCGGGAAACGCACGGATGTTGTCGGTGAAACCCATTCCGGATCGACAAATCCGTTCGACGGGCCATTATAGTGACGGTCTCGCTCGGTTAATGTGACAGGCGGAACGGTGGCCGTAAACCATCCGGCATCGGTATCAAAAGCGATAGTCGCATCTAGCGTGCGCGGCCCAAGCGCAACAAGCTCGAATCCAAACGTGACAGCTGGGCGTTTCGCGGGACCTTCACCGACCGCTTCGATCCTTAACGAAGCTGGACAAAACTCCACGCGCGCCTCGGCGGGTTGTGCAAAGCCGAGCAAGACGAAGACTACTGTGAACCCGAGGGCCACGCGCGTCATCGCCGAGCCTTCAGCGTGTGCTGGGGGCGAACCTAGCATCCGCGTCGTGCCGACCGTGACTAGTGGTTTGGCGAAAACGTCACCTTAAATAGAAAGAAGCCCGGCACAGGCTGGCAATAGGCGATCGCGCTCATGTATTTTGAATTTAATGCCGCCTTTCGTGACGTTTCGTCAAATGCGGGGTGCCCGGAAGTATACAAAACCCAAGCATCAGCGATCGAACCGTCAGCGTTTATGGCTACTTCAACGGTGGATGTTATGTCAGCGGTGAGCTGAGCTACCGTGAAAGGAAAATCGGGAGAGTCGGAGACGGTGACGGTCGCATCCCTAAACGGCGTAGCGCAGCTCGATTGCTCCAACGGCGGTGAGCTTGCGGGCAAGATCGGTTTCGTGCCGGGCGGCGGGGGCGCATCAAGCCGGTCTTCATCCTTGGGATCAATGGCCGGAGTAAATTGCGTAGATTGCAACGCGCTCCGCTCCCGATCCGAAAGCAAACCTTTGTAGCCAAGCGCTCGTGGCCCGGGAGAGAAGGCCGGTGACGAAGTTGGGAGGCATTCGACGGGGCCTTTCGCCGCCCAGCCAAGGTCATCGCCGGATGCTTGCGCTGTCTTTACCCAGTCATGCTTTACAACAACGGCTTTCGGAAACTGAACATACATTACCGGTGAAACCCAGTCACGACGAACAAAGGCAGCCCACGGGCTAGTGTAATGCCGTTCCTTTTCACCAATTGTGACCGGTGGCACCGTTGCTTTGAACCAGCCCGCGTCGGTATCGAATGCCAATATCGCGGTAACGGAGCGCGGGCCTTGAGCCGTCAGTTCGAAGCCATAGAGACGCGAAGCGGCCGCGACTGAGCCGCCCGAAGGACTGATCGCGAGTCTTGCGGGGCAGAATTCCGCGACCGCGTTTGCGTTCGCCGTTAGCGAAAGGAACACGGCGCATCCAAGCGCGAGCAAATACCCTATCCGCATGAGTTACGGAGAATCAAACAGGAACCAAGCATTATAGAGCGCCGGCACGGGCCGACAATAAGAAACGGCGCCGGTGTACTGTTGATCCTGCGCCGAAGAGGGCGCCGCCTGATCGAACGCCGCAAGGTCTGACGGAGCCCATATCCACGAGTCTGCGAGTTTCCCCTCAGCATCAATTGCGATGCCGATGCCGATGAGGCGTGATGCGCCGCTCGACTGCAGGATAGCTGGATACTCAGGAGCGACGGACATAGTGGTAACGGCATCCGCGAACGGCTTTGCGCACGTCGCAGTCTCCAGCGGCGTCGAGTGTCTTGCCGCAAACGTGCTTGCGCCCGGCGGGGGGATTGCGCTAAGCGCGTCGACATCTCGCGGATCGATTGTAGGGCTTTGGAGGGAACGGGTGGCTCCGAGCAGCCTGGAGATCGCTCTGGAGATCGTTTTGTTTCCGAAAACCGCCTGCGGCCCGGGAGGCGGGGGACAAATGAACGTCCCCGCTTTCTCCCAACCAAAGGCACCGGAGTTCTTGGCGGATGCTGAATAGAGCCAGCTGTGGTTTAACGTTACGCGCGTGGGAAATTGCACGTACATTACTGGCGAAACCCAGCTCGGGATAGACCAGCGGCCCAGCATGCCATTGTAACGCCGATCTTTTTCGGCGAGAGCTACGCTCGGCACGTTCGCGGTGAACCACCCCGCGCTCGTGTCGAACGCCAGTATTCCCGAAACGCTGCGCGGTCCAGCGGCAGTCAGAGCAAATCCGAATACTGTCGCGGGTCCCATCTTCGTTTGTCCGGCCGAGGAGACGGCAGCGACTTCAAGTTGCGCCGGGCATATTTCCGTGAGGGCTTGCGCGCGAGCGGTGGCCAGAGCGATGACGCAGCACGCGAGTGCGAGGGCCAAGACCACCCGTCTCATGGCCTGGCCTTCAGCGGGTGACTTGTTCGGCCCTCGTAACATGTTTGTGCGGGCGTAGTTTGCCCTAGTATTGGAATGTTGATTTGAATAAGTAGCTGCCCGGCACAGGCTGGCAGTACGCCACCGCGCTCTGATACGTGGTTTCGCGCGCCGCTTTCAGCGTGGCTTCATCTAAAACGAACTCGCCGGAGGATTGAAAGAGCGTTGCTTCGGCCAGGCTGCCGTCCGCATTGATTCTTACAAGAACTTGTGAGGTCCCATGAGCTCCGTGCAGCGCGGAGTCTTCCGAATACTCAGGCGGTACTGCCGTCTTCACGGCCGCGGAACGGAACGGCTGCGCACAGTTCGTGTTGTAAAATGGTTTTGCGGGTTTAGGCGTGAGTACCACGTCACTCGTCTGCGGCGCAAGAGTCGTCCTGTCGATATATTGTGGGTCTGCGACAGTCGCCGGATCGCGACTTTTCGGCATGAGCGCCCAGCGCGGTAGAGGGGGACATGCTTGGCCGTTTGCGCCGAGCAGAAAAGCATTCATCAGCGAAACGGGTTGAGGGAATCGCAGATACATAACTGGCGAAGCCCAGGCCTGCGTCGCGCGGTGCGTTCCGTCGCGATCGATGAAATGGCGCGTCGTCGGGCCGATTGAAACGCTTGGGAGCGTTGCGCTGTACCACCCCATTTGCGTCTCGAAGGCCAGTATCGCATTCGAGACGGTCTTGGGCGCGCCGGCATTGAGCGTGAAACCGAAAAGTGTGTTGTTGTTTTGCGTATCGTTACCGCCGACGGCCTTGAGAAAGAGACCTGCGGGGCAAAAATCGGCGGCTTGCGCACGTTGTGCCAAGCCGGCGAAGAGAATACCAGTGAGTGCCGTTATGGTTATGAAGTATTTCATGTGCAAGTTACCAGAAACTCAAGCCGATTAAGTAGTATGAAGGCACCGGTTGGCAGTTGGCAACGGCGGGCTTGTATTGCGAATGTT
>PLED01000029.1 GCA_003136355.1 Vulcanimicrobiota bacterium
ATCGGCTTTGCGTCCGGTCAATACGAAAACTTGCTCAGCGCAATCACCGCGGATCCGACCTACAGCAAGCTCGCAGTCTCGACGCAGTTGAACGGCCGCAGCCTATTGGCCCGCATTCTCTCGCCCGCGAACGCCGAGAATTGGGGATTCCCGCAGGATTGGTGGTATAACTCGACGTTCAATTCGGCGCATTCCGCGTTGAGTAAAGGGTACGTCGGCTACGTTCTCCAGCAATACCAGACGACGGCGCGCCTCTATACACTAAACGGGCTAAACGGCCAGAGCGGAAATTATTGCGCAACGTTCGACGGCAGCAGCAATGTGCAGTTCTATTCCGTCGGATCGGCGACAACGTGTTCGGGACTATCCGGCACGCCGATTAGCATGGGTATAGCCAATACGCTCGAAGGCACCGGCACGACCGACAGTTACGGCGTCTGCGGCAGCGCGATCTTCCAGATGCCCTACGGCGGAAGCGGCGCCGGCACGCCGTTCACATCTCAGACGCAGTTTTACTTGTGGAAAGCCATGGTAATCGATATCGCTCGCGGCGTCGCACTGCAGAGCGGCACGCACCCAATCGGCGGATGGGACACCTCGCCTCCGACGCCGGTGCCCCTGAGCAGTTTCTATCTCGACCCGGCCTACAACCAGTATTCGTATCTGGTGCACAAATACATGATTGGAAATCGCTCGTACGCGCTTCAATACGATGAGCCGGGCGGATTGGCGCCGACATTTACCTCCGATCCAACCCAACCGCTGCAGATCACCGTCTGGAACATCCCGACCTACAGCCGGGCGACGCCGACCGCCCAGGCGACGCCGCTGCCCTGTCCGACGTAGTCGACCTGTACTGAATCGCTGCCGAGCGCTAACCTTACCGGTTAGGGCAGCACTCTCATTAAATTGGCAGACTCTCGGCGTACGCTAAACGCATGAAAAAGAACATCGTTCGTTCCGGCGTAGCAGCACTCGCCCTCGGCGCGGTGCTGATCTCTTCAATGGGATTGCCGGCGAAGGCCGATACGACAACTAACAACCTGCTTTACGGCGCGGCCGCGGCCATTGCGGCGTTCACGCTCTACAACGTAGAACACAAGCAGCAGCTTGCAAACGCCGTCGAAGGCTATCTCTCCGACGGTTCGACCGTCTACCAAGACGGGCGAGTCGTCTCGCGGAACGGTCAAAGCTGGTATCCGGGCAGCAACGGCCAGACCGTGGCGTGCAGCAATCAATACTGCACGATTAACAATAGCGGAAACAGCACGTATGGCTACAGCGGCTATGGCAATAGCGGCTACGGCTATAACAACTCGGGTTACACGAGGGCGAACGCTACGCGTTACAACAACGTAGCGACCACGCCGTACGGTAGCCACAGATCCACCTACAGCCAGCGCGACCAGCGCATCCATCACTGAGTTCGTAGGCAGTACGGACGTATTGCTGGCGATCTCGTCGTCGGATGAGCCCCGCGAAGGGCGGCTATCCCGTGAGATCGATACCCGATATCCGCCCTGAAGAGCTCAGCGTAAAGGTTGCGAGCACGTTCCCTTGCTCGAAGCGCATGAGATACTTGTAGAACCGCGACTTCGGAGTCGTCGACGTTCCCTTAAATACGATCGCCTGCGGAGATCCAAGTCCGGCAAAGTCGTGTGCGAGCCCCCTGAGCATCGGGTCCGGAAACTCTTTGGAAGCCGCGGGCGTCAACTGCGAGCGATCGATGCGGCCGTGCATCATCTGGTCGAGAATGGCCGTAAAGCGCTTGGTGAGCGCGGGGTTCTCGCCGGGCGCAACCTCGTCGTAGGCGAGCGTAGCGAACGCGGGACGATTGTACTTCGCCGCGCAGTGGCTCAAGTCCAATCCGGCGGTGGATCGAGTGCGAACGAACGCGACGACAAGCGAATCGACGCAGGGCGGCAAATCACTGTCGTGCGATGCGCCGGGAACGAGCATTTGGCGCCCGTTCGGCAAATAGGCGAGCGCCTTCAGACCGTACTGCGGCGGCGACGCTGGATCGTCGCTCCCGGAGATCATAAAAATCGGCGCGTCGCTATGCACCGGTTCTTGGAAGCTGGCCGGTGCCGGAGCGGGGTTCCAGATCTTGCACGCACGCTGTTGCGCGCGTACCCTAACGTCGCCCTCGAATGTGCCGGCGCTATAGGTTGCGGCGTCGGCTTCGGTAATGAACGGGATATCTTCGGAGCAGCTCACCGAGAGGTTGAGGCCGTTCGCCTGAGCGTTCGCGAAGAAAAGCGCCATTTGATTGACCATCTCGGCGAGCGGCGTGCAGTCGCCGTGATACGCACGTTCGATGGTCACCGGCATGTAGGCGGCGCCCGACGGGAAGTAGAGTTCGTGGCGGACCGTTTCGGCGAAGACCTCTTTGGTCAACTGCACGGTCTGCATGCGGTGCGTCACCGCGTTGCGTACGGCGAGGCCGACCGGGCCGGCGTCGAAGCGCCGCACGACCGCCGCAAAATGGTCCGCGAAGTGCGGAAAGTGCGCCGAACACGTTGGATCTTGGCCGCAGGCTCGTTCGAGCTGGTCCATTGCCGTCTGCGCTCCGCGCGCCATCGGCAGTGGGATGATGTAAAAGTGCGGCGGAGCGACGCCTTCCAGGACGACGCTTTCGACGGTCTCGGGATGGCGGCGGGCGTAGTCGAGGTAAAACATCGTCCCGTACGATCCGCCGTATAGCACAAGCTTGGGATAGCCGAGAGCGGCGCGTACGTCGTTCAAATCGTCGGCGGACATGCTGGTCGTATAGAGACTCAGATTGGCTTGCGCTGCCAAGCGCGCGCGGCACGCGCGCACGATCGTGTCGGGCCACAGCTGCCTGAAATAGAGCTCGGGATGTGCCGCGGGCGCAAAGTCGCACTGCAGCGGAGCCGATTTTCCGGTGCCGCGATTGTCGACGAGCAAGATATCGTAGCGATCGCGCAGCGTCGCAATCGCCCCCGATGTCGCGTCGGCGAAGTCGGGGGCGAGCTCGGTAGCGGAACCGCCGGGGCCGCCGGGATTAAAGACGACCGCGCCGTGCGAGGGGTGCTTCGCTTTGATATCGATGAAATAAATGCCGATCGTGCGTCCGCTGCCGGCCGACCGGTCCTCAAACACCGTTAGCGTGCCGCAGATCGCGGCCGCATGGCTCTGTCCGATCTGGCACGATGAGGTCCTCAGCGTTCCGGCAGCTATGGCCGGACCCGACGAAAGCGCAGGACTTAGCACGAGTGCACCCCACGCGAGTATGGCAAATCCGATCTTCATGCCAGCGTAGCTGCGGGTGCGCGTCGAGCGCTTCCTTCTTTAAAACTGTGACGGACTTTCGCCGGATCGGGCAGAAACAGGCGGCGTGCATCCGTTCGAATTCATCATCGCGTTTTTTTCGTTTATCTACGCGTTAGCGCTGACGCACTTACTGCTTTCGATAACCGCGATCATCCGGCATCGACGAATCGTCGTTTTCAGCCTACCGCAAGCGCTTTGGATGTTGGCGGCCCTGGTCAGCCTTATCGCCAACTGGATCAGCTTGTGGGACTTCCATAAGCTCCAAACGATCACGCTAGGCACGATTTTCATTGGATTCGTTTTGAGCGTTATTCAATATCTCGTCTGCGCACTCGTTTCGCCCGAACTGCGCGACGGCTCCGACTTGAAAGCGTACAACGCGCAGCAAGGCCGAGCCTATATCGGCGCGTTCGCAGCCCTTGTTATTTGTTCGCTATTCGCGAATGTCATAGCGGGCTCTAGTCTTGGCATTCAAAACTGGGCGCGCCAAAATACGCTCGTGTTATCCATGGTTCCGGTGGTTTTTCTTCCGCTTTTTATACGAAAACCGTGGCTCGACGCCGTATGTGCGTTCACAATGTCCGCGCTTGGAGTTCTTTTCTTACTAGTCTATTACCAAGTGCTTAAATAATTGCAACGGGAGGAGAAGCCCCACCATCTATATGAATGGAGTTTTGATGCACGCTCTTGTACTGATCGCAGCCATGGCCGCCGGCTACTGCGGTCCCCCAGCCGACGCGTATCTCGTTCAAAACAAAACGGTCGCGCAGTTCAATTCCCAGTCGAAGGCTTCACGAAAAATCAACAGCACCTACATCTCAGCGGTGGTCGTTCTCGGCACGTACGCCGAAGCCGATATCTCGGCTCCGGCGGGTCTCGCGCCGACCTATTGGATCAAGAAGATGGGCGTCTGGACCATTGCCGGATATTTTGCGCCCAAGGGGTGGCCTGCTTCGATCAAAGCCCAGTTGACCAAGTTGTCCAACCAGCGGGCTAACGGCAGCAAACAGTGCACCAATCCCCACTTCGTTCCCCGAGGAAGCGGTTGATCTTCACCCCGGGAGTCCTGCGTGGCACCATCCGCGTGCCAGGTCAGTTTACTGTAGCTGGGCGACAAGGAATATCTTGCGCACGCGCGGCGGTGCCTTGGCCCGTTCTAAGCGATCTCGCGCCTCCTCCAGCATAGGAGTCGCAGCTTCGCCGATCTCCTCGACTAAAGCATCACGGTAAAGATCGATCGATTCAAAGAGCGCATTGTCGCTTTCAAAGGAATCCGCAAGCTGCTCGTAATCGCATATCGAAAAGCCCGTTGCCTTGAAAACAGCGCGATAGTCCTTCGCAACGGTCGCAACGGGCAGATCATCTACGAGTGCCTCCATGGTGGTCAGAGCCACGATTCCGCCCGGCCGCAGTATGCGAGCGATCTCCGTTGCGACGCTTCGCGCATCCATGAATTGGATCGCGTCGATGCTCATCAGTCCATCGAAGGATTTTTTCGGGAGGCCGGTGCCGGTGGCCTCGGCGTTCACGAAAGTTGCGCGCGCGATTCCTCGCTGTCGCGCGAGTTTAGTTGCAGCACTGATAGCGGCTGCGGAAAAATCTATGCCGACAAGGGACGCTCCGGTCCGCTCGGAGACCCACAGGCCTGGGCCGCCCATCCCGCACGCGAGATCGACGAAAGACGAGTCTGGTTCAATGTTTAGAGATTGAGCGATGCGTTCCAGTAAAACCAGCGAAGGCGATACGCTGTACGGAATCAGCCATTCTGGCAAGTCCGGAAACGCGCGATGAGTGACCTGCCGATAGACCCGGCTGCCGGCGATTGCGGCGTACATGCTGTCGAACTCGAGGCGTGCTTCATCCACTGTTCGTCTCGATTCGCCAGAGAATGAGTTCGCCGTCCTCTAGATCCGAGCGTTCGCCGATGCGCGCGAATCCGTTCCGCTCCAGCACGCGCTGCGAAGCGATATTTTGCACGGGTGTGCTGGCGAGGACTTTTCTGATAGCCGGATCATTTTCGGCAATTGCAAGTATTGCCGCAACGGCGCGAGTCGCATGACCTCTTCTTTCTCGGCTAGCCGCGATGTTGTATCCGATCTCCACGTCGCCTTGGGCTGAGGGAGGCTGATGATATCCGCACAGACCGACGACTTCACGGCTCGAAACGATCATCCACGTACCGTCGCATCGCTGTTCGCGAAGTTTGGCGGCGATCCCACGAACATGTTCGAGGAGGGAGCGTTCATCGATGCCTCCGGGCGGCAGGCGCAGGCCGCGATGAACGATTTCGTTCCCTTGAAGCATCCATTCAAAATCGGAATCCGTGGCCGCGACGATGGTGGTTTCCATCAAGCCAACTCGGAAGGAGGTGCGGCGCGAAGCCAATCATCCGCGAGGATCGCATAGAGATAAGAATCTCGCCACGCGCCCTTCTGGAATACGTCCTTGATGAAGTGAGCCTCCCTACGCATGCCGAGCTTTTCCATGACTCGCCATGAGGCCACGTTGCGCGTATCGCAGGTCGCCCAGATACGGTGCAAATTTAAAGCTTTGAACGCGCTGTCAATAAGCGCTCGAGCCGCTTCTGTTGCATATCCCTGGTTCCAATAGTCCCTGTTGAAGACGTACCCAATGTATGCGGACACATTTTCTCGATCTTTCACGTGGAGCCTGACGCTGCCGATGCGCTTCTTTTCGTGACGGAGTTCGACGGCGAGGTTGGTTTCGTCGCGCGGCCATTCTTCATGCACTTTCAGCCAGCGAGCGATGACCTCGCGCGTTTTCTCGCGCGTATTTGGTCCCCATACATCGAAGCGAGAGACGCATGGATCGCTTGCGTACTCGTGCACGTCGTCTTCGTCCTCGGCCTGAATCTCGCGCAATAACAGCCGCGGCGTCTCAATCGGGAACCAGCGTTCCATTGATGCTTATTAAATAGGCGGCGGCGAAAGTCATCGTTGGCCAGGCCGTGTTCCGCGCTACTAGAGAATTTGTTCCTTGTAAGACTTCCATTATGTGACTTTGCTGTTCATGCCTTAATCAGTCCGGTGCATCATCCGAGCCTAATCGAATTCGTTTGTCGTTTTGTAAGGCGATCTCAACGAGATTTCTCCCGCTTACGAGCCATGTCCAATCGCTCAAGGTTCCAATGCAGCGCTACCATGAAGTCACGAGCGAGGCGACGTGCTGAGCGTCAGCCGCAAGCCACGGATCGGAGAGATGCTTGCGTCGCATGCCGGCCGGATAGGTGCCATGGGGGTGTTTGACGTCCCAGTCCTCGGCTAAGACTGCAAGATACTCAAAGTTTTCCCAAAGATCATCCCCACCCTGGCGACGAGCGATCGCCGTGTATTCCGCGAGTACTCCCCAATAGTAATCAACGTTCCACATCTGCATGGCGAGTTCACGATCGAGGAAACGGGCCTTGACCAGCAGGCCCATATCCTCGTAGAGATTACCCACCGTTTTTACTTTCTCGATCAGTGGGTGATTCTCGCTGGTTATCGCGGCTCTGTTTTCGATCTGGTAGCGGAACGCCGGGTCCTTCAGCTTATCGCCGAGCTCGGTGCGAATGAATTGCAACGCATCTCGAAAGTACGGCCTTTCCGCCGATTCACGGATTTCGTTGAGCGCTTCGAGCTGGTTGCTGCCGCGGGCGTGGCGCAATTGAACGAGGGCAGCTATCGCGGTCGCGGCGATGACGAGAAATGTGCCGAATGTGGCAAAGGTATTCCAGAGTTCTAAAGTCATGCGGGTCTCCGAACGTATGAGCGTGCATTTCGGAGCTCGTTAGACCAGGTGATGGATTATCCTTACATGGCGAACATTAGCAGCAGCTCGCGACTGCTTGGACCGACAAATGCTGATCTCGGGCTAACCTGTCCCAGCGCTCTCATAAGTGACTTAATGCCGCATACGTCACGACAAGCAACGTCGAGGTACGCAATCTGCCCAGCAGGGAATGTTTACTTGCATCTGAACGGGGCGAGAGCCAATCCTAGGAAACTTCGCACGAATCAGCCTCGAATTCACGCATGAAAAGTACCGCTGAGGCCAGACATTTCCTCGGTATCATCGCCCTGGCGTTGGTCGCGGTTCTTTATGGGTACGCGGGTTCGGCTCGGCTTGAGCTTGCGGAAAAATCCGGCTTCAATATGGGCGGGCTAGAGCTTTTTAGCCCTTTCCTATTGATGATTCCGTGGATCATTGTGCTGCCTTTTTTCAGACGGACGGCCGCAAGCCTGTCAATCATTTTCTGCGGCGTGATCGGCTGTTTCATTGCTATCGACACCATGAGTACCGACATGGCATTCTCCTCCCTGAGTATAGCGGCAAATGGGATCATGCTTGCGTGGAACACGATTCCAATTTTCGGTTCATTCTTGTTGACGAGAGCGCTGAGTCGGTTGCTAAAGCGAATTTGATCTGCTGAGGACGATCCCGTTGGGGAACCTCATGGGAGATCGCAAATTTCATCGGCCTTTGCGCTGACAACCATGGGCTCTACGCTGCACTACCGCGAGAGCTGAATGCCCGGAATTTCAAATGAAAAAGAGCCGTAAAACAGGTTGCGAATTCTTCACGCCGCTCATAAGTGAAGAAATGCACTCATTTTGCGCATTAATTCACCTGAGCGGAAAATTGGGGCTCAGTCCCAATGAATAATTTCCTCTCGATTTAGCCCAATGAATCCAATTTAGCACAATGAATCGGCCGGTGACGAGGGATAGTGCAGTTGCAAAATTTGGCTCTATCGCAGCGGACCGCCGTCGCACAACTGCTCGATGGTTGCCCAACGAATACCACTGCTTCTTTGAAAGCAGGGAGCCCGCCGAATAGCGGGCCTCTGCAGAGCGTTTGCGGCGTGCTGCAGCGGTACGGATGCCGTGCCAGCAGCCGCTATTAAAAGAGCGAGCAGCGACTTATGCATCGCCTCCTTCGCGCCTTACGGCTTCATGCCCGGCTGCAGAAACATCGGAAACACCGCGAGACTGTCGCTCGCCGGTACCGTTGTCGTCCAGGTGTACTCAACCGGCATCGGATTGCACTTGGAAAAGACGGCGTATCCGTGCGCGACGTTCCAAGCCAGCGAGCTGTGGCTGGGACGGACCGGTTTGAACCCCGTGCTTTCCGCGAGCGGGTAGGTTTGAGCGCGCGCAGCAGCGACCACCGCATCGTCGACCGACGTATTTCCACTCGAACGCTGTACGGCCGAATCGGTGACCGATCCGGCGGCATTCACGCGAACGCGCACCGATGTGCCGGAACTCGAGCGGGCAGCCGCGGCGGCAAGCGCAGGCGTCAGCGCCGGAACACCCGAGTGAATGAGATTCGGCACCTTGCACGATGATGGATGCGCTACGCTCCATCCCGCCGGATACGACGGAACGATGGTCGAGAGTGTTTCCCGGCGCGGCGCGCCTCGCATATTTCCGACGAACGCGGCCACCCGTACCGTCGACGTCACTGCGCGGCAATCGCGCAGCGCCGGCTCGTACGTTTCTCGCGCAAAGCCGCGAGCGATGCGCCCGGCGAGATCCGGAACGGGCGGCGCGGAAACCGTGACGACGTTTTGCAGCTTGCCCGCAGCATTCACTGTGAGATCCACAATAGCCACGTGCTGCGCGCCCAGTCCGGCGACGGCTTTTTTCACATTTACCGGCGGCACCCAGGCGCGCACGACGCTGTTCGTAGTGTCGAGTTCGGTGTACGCGCGAATGCCGCGGTTCGGTGTCGCGCAGCCGCTTGCAGCCACAATGGCGGGCGCGGATTGCGGCGCAAAGGCCAATACGGGCGAGACGGTTTGCAGAACCAGCGCGACGATCGCGAACAGCATGAGTGAAGCTCCTACAGTAAAGACGGAAAGCCGGAGACGCCGTGGGCGGTTCTCCAAGAGATGTTCGATCCGCGCGACGATGGAATGGCGGGATCCGATCGCGCTGGGCGCAGCAAGGTGCCGGCGCGCACCGGCGCAGCCCGCCATTGCCGCGAGTGCGCGGGCAAAGACTTCGCCCGCACTGAGTTTGGCGACGACCCAATCGTCGCACGCGATCTCGCGTTCCGCGGCGAGCCGCCGCAGCACGAACCACGCAACCGGATTGAGCGTCACAAAGGCTTCAAGGATGCGTGCAAACGCGTTCGTCCACACATCGTTGCGGCGGATGTGCGCGGACTCGTGCATGACGATGGCCTGCAGGGCGTCGTCCGGTTCGGTCCAGACGATCGACGCCGGCAGAATGATCGCGGGATGCAGAAAACCTGCGGCGATCGGTACGTCCACGCTCGCCGAAAGCAGAATCGGGTACTCCCGCGCCGATCCCCACGGCGTCGTTTCGCGCCGGATGACCGCCAGGTCGTACATATTTTTCAGCAGCAGCGCGATGCGCGCGCACGCTGCCAGGATCCAAAGGATTGCCACGGCGAGCGCAGCGCTCTGCGTAACCGTAATGCGCGGCGTTTGCGGCGTCACTTCGGCGGCCGGAACCGCGAACGCAGCGTTCGACGGTCCCGGCGCGGCCGCCGGGCCGATCGGTTCGGCCGGTGCGGCGGACGCGGCGGGTGATTGGCGCGGAATTGCCGGAGCCAGCACCGTGACGGCGGGAATCAGGACCATTGCCGAAAGTGCGCAGAGCCAGATCGCATACCGTGTTGCAGCGCCGGCGCGCGGAAGCAGCAGCAGTCCAAGCCACGTGACCGCGCAGACGAGTCCGCCCTCCCACAAACTATCGAATGCGGCACCGGAAATGGCGAGCGCGGCTTGCATCACTTGGTCCATCATTTGCGCGCTCCGCTCTTACGCTCGAGCAGTTCGCGAATCGCTTTACGGTCGGACTCGCGCAGCGGCACGTCGTCCAGCAGGGTCAATGCCAGCGCGTTCGGAGAGTTCTTGAAGAAGCGCGAAAGCACGTGATTGACGGCGGACTTTGCCGCAGCGTCGCGGGCAACGAGCGGCCGGTACGTAAAGGCGCGCCCGGATTCGTCGTGCCCGACATACCCTTTTTGTTCGAGCGTGCGCATCGTAGAAAGCACGGTATTGTATGCCAGTAACGGCGCTGAAAGTTCGGCTGTTACATCCGAAACCGTGGCCCGGCCCTTCGTCCAAAGAACTTCCATGAGCCGCAGCTCGTGGTCGGTGAGGACGAGCGCTTTTTTGCGTGGCATCCGTAACCTCCTAGATTCCTAGTTGCATCGTACAACGGGGCTTGCGGCTTGTCAACTAGTATTCTAAGAATTATTCGGCCGTGATGCGATAGTGGACGTGGACGACGCCGGTGTAGAAGCGGTTCGTGTCGAGCAATTCGAGATTCGCTCGCGTGGAAACGTGCAGTCCGGCTTTTCCGCGGCCGACGATCACCGGGTGCACGAACACGTGACATTCGTCGACCAGCCCCGCTTGGATCGCGAGCCCCGCGAGTTCGGCGCCGCCGATGAGGATATCGCGTGCTGCTGTTTTCTTGAGGCTGTGAATTGCGTCTGCATCGAAATTCCGCTCGATGGACACGTTGCTGCGCGTAGCGACGGTCAGCGATCTGGAGAACACGATCTTCTTGAGGCCCTGCCCGTCCCGGCCGGGCGCAGCAGCCCGGTGACGGCATCAAACACACCAACGGGATTAGCCCAGTCGAAAGCACCGGTCTCATCTTCAATGTAACCGTCAAGCGGGGTATTGGTGATGTAGATCAGCCGCGCCAAACGAAAAACTCGCTACGTAGCCATGCGCCACCACAGCGAATGGCGTGCCGGTTACACATCATAGCGACAGAGCGGCAAGTCGTGCATCGGGCGCAACTTTCCAGAATAAGCTTATCAGAAAATTGGAAAATTGGGAAATTGGAAAATTGGGGCTCCAGTACAGTATTTCGTGAAAGTTCACAAATCAACTTGGACCCGCCAAAAGTTCAGAATTTAACTTTGGCCTTCCCGAAAGTTCAGAATTTAACTTCGCTCTCTCGTGCGGCTGCGACTAAGCCTCGTCCGTTAGCGCTCGGGCACCGTTCTGAACCGAGAGCTCCCAGCGATACCCGTCCGGATCGTGAAACCACAGACCCATATGCGGCGAGCCTGGCGCTGTGGGGCCGATCTCGTCGCCCGGATCTTCCAGTTCTACGCCGTTTTTCTTCAACGTCTCGAGTGCTTCGCGCAGCGCACGCATACTGTCGAGGTGAAACGAAAAGTGGTCGATCGTCTCCGGATGTGGTGCGCCTTTGAAGAACGCGATGATAATCGTGTCGTTCGTCAGCGCGATGACCTCATCGGACCGGAACATTTGCTGCAGATCGAAGTTCTTGGTCCAAAACTGCGCGCTCTTCTCCGGGTCTCTGACGGCAAAGCTGAAATGCCAGACCGCGCCAAGCTGTACTTTCACGTCCATACCTCCTCGAACTTGACCAAATCCTCAAAGATCAGTTGACCCCTGCTGTTTCCGCGCGCCTGCACAAGCAGTCCACCTCTTGTTTCTCCGTCAGCGCGTGAAACCGTGGGTGCGGGCGCCTCTTGTCTGTTCGCTGTTCGGAAGAAGCCTAGGGGCGATCTGGCCCTCGCGCGCGCGTAAGTACTGAAATGCCACCCGTAAGTACTGAAATGAACGTGATTTTTCGATAAGTACTGAAATGCGAAAACTTTGCGCATTTCGCAGCTACAGCCGAAAATTGGAAAATTGGTGGAGCTGTCGGGGTGCTGCCCCCCGAGTCCGAAAAGCCGGACCAAAGCTTTCTCCAGGCTCAGCTTCGATTTTTACTTACTCGAACGGACTCCTCAAAGCGTAGATTACCGTTCGCAGCAGACTCTGTTTCTTACACGGCTTTAGAGTCGGTCGACCGTGCCAGCCCGAGTTTGTGACCGGAGAGCGAAGTAGTTCGGGCGACTCTTCACGTCCGGTGGCTAACCTAGATTAGGCAGCCAGTGCGTATTGGTTATTTGCGTGTAAAACGCTTGCGATCGTTTTAGGAGGGCTCGCAACTCCGCCTGCTTACGTTGACCGCGGATCTTCCCGTCGAACCTATTTCAGCCCCATGGTCGGATCGCCGTAGAGTATAACACGGAGTGGGTACAATACGTATGCAGCCCCAGGATCCCCGGAGGAACCAACCATGCGTACGGTCTGTGCAGTGACCATCGCCCTGCTGGCGCTCGCCCCGATCGCGGGTCGAGCCGCCGACCCCTATACCGCCATCTCGCAAGTGCGAGCCGCCTTCTCGCACGTGCAATCGGTGCAACTGGTGGAAAAATTCCCCAGCGGCGCCGTCGCTACGGTGCAGTTTTCGCCGTCGGCTCCCGCACGAATCGCAACCGCCGGCGTTTCGAAGTATCAGTTGCTGTTAGATTACGCTACGCAACCCGGCGGCGCGCAATCTGGTGAGGTCAGCGACCAGTTCACCGTGACCTCGCTCGGCCATAAATCGCTCTACGGAATGCCGGTCGACGGCTATCGTTTAATCGATCAAACCGGCGCCATCGAAACGTTGTGGGTCAGCGCGAACGCACTGCCAATTGCCATGCACGTTGAAGCGTACGGCGAATCCATAGACGTGCTCTATGGCGACTACAACAACCCGACGTTTTTCGCCACACGACCTTAAACCAGCGTACCTCCAAAAAGAGAGAAGGCCGCGGTAAGGCGGCCTTCTTCCTTTCTTGACGGAGTTCTTAGACTGCCGCGCGCGGCGCTTCTTCCGCCTTGAAGACGTGATTGACGATCAGCGACACGACCATCATGATGAGCGCGCCGATAAGCGCCGGACCAAATCCGGACACCTTGAAGTTCGGCGTGAGCCAGGTGACAAGCCAAAACATCAGCGCGTTTACGACGATGACGAAAAGGCCGAGCGTGAGAAGCGAAATCGGCAGAGTCAGCAACAGTACGATGGGACGCACCAGGGCATTTACGATACCGAAGATCAGCGCGGCGATGATCGGCGTCCAAATACCGCCGGCCATATAAAAGCCGGGCACATACTTCGCGATGAGCCACAAGGCCAGCGCATTGATCAGCAGGCGGATTATGAAATGCATTCGTCACTCCTTTAAGGCGACTTCTCCAGTGCGGCTTTCACCCGCGAAGCTAAAGCCGGGGTCATGCCCTTCACCGCCGCGATCTCATCGACGCTTGCGCGCCGGATGCCGGTCGCGGAACCAAAGGCAGTAAGCAAGCGCTTCTTTCGAACCGGACCGACCCCTGCCAAAGCGTCTACCGCCGAACGCGTCATCTCTTTTCCGCGACGCTGGCGATGGTACGTAACCGCAAAGCGGTGCGCCTCGTCGCGAACCCGCATCACCAAATGCAGCGCCGCGGAGTTTGGCGGAAGCACGATCGGCTCTGACTGACCGGGCACGTACAGCCACTCGTTTTCTTTCGCAAGCCCCGCAACGGAAAGGCCCGTCATGTCCATCTCTTCGAGCACCTCCATCACGGCGCTCAATTGCCCTTTGCCGCCGTCGATCAGCAACAGGTCGGGTTTCTTGTTGAACTTTTCTTTGCGCGCGAGCTCGTCCACGAGCTTCGTTTGCGTCGTCTCCTTCGCGTCTTCGCCTTCGCGGTTTGCCACGTCGATGTCAGTTTTCGTGCGCAGATAGCGCAAGCGGCGCCGCAGCGTCTCCTGCATCATCGCGAAGTCGTTCGGACCTTTATCGTATTGGATCTTGAACTTCCGGTAGTCGCTCTTCTTCGCGCGGCCTTCAACGAAAACGACCATCGAACTGACGGCGTTCGAGCCTTGGATGTTCGAGATGTCGTAGCACTCAATGCGGTGCGGCGGCTCGGGCAGTTCGAGGGCGTCGGCGAGTTCGGTGAGTGATTGCGCCTGCGCCGTCTCCTGCACTTCCTGATGCGCCAGAAACGCCTTGAGGTTCTGTTCCGCGTTCTTCTGCACGAGCTTGAGATAGCGCGAACGCTCCCCGCGCTGCGGCAGCAGCACGCGCACGCGCGTTCCTTTATACTCGGTCAGCCACGCCTCGATAACCGACGTATCGCCGGGCAGCGCTTGCACTAAAATTTCTTTCGGAATTGCACTGGCCGCGGTTCGAGCCGCCTTTGCATTCGCGCGCGGCTCAGGCACCGGCGATTCAACTCCGCGGGCGGTGCGAATCGACGCCAACGGCGACATGCCCGGCGGCTCCGGTGCGCCGGCGGTCCGCGCCGTGTAAAATTGTTTCAGGAACTGGCTGAAAAGCTCCGCGTCCGGCTGGTCGGCCACGCCGTCGAGAATAAAATGCTCTTGCGCCAGCAGCTTGCCCGCGCGCACCATGAAGACTTGCACGCACGCTTGGCCTTGCGCCCGCGCGAGTCCGAGCAGATCCATATCGATGCGCGAACGCCACACGACTTGCTGCGCTTCGGTGACGCGGCGCACGGCAACGATGCGATCGCGCAAGCGCGCAGCCGACTCAAAATTGTACGACTCCGCCGACGAGACCATCTCATGCTGCAAACGCGAGAGCAGCGACTCTTGCTTGCCTTCCAAAAATAACACGACTTCTTCGATCATGCCGTCGTAGTCGTCTTGACTTTGGTAGCCCACGCAGGGAGCCAGGCAGCGCTTGATGTGATATTGCAAACACGGACGCCGGCGCCGCCCGTCGATCGGCTCGGGACACGTGCGCAGCGGAAAGACGAGGCGCACGAGATCGATCAACTCTCGCAACCCATGCGCGTTCGTGTAGGGCCCGAAGTACCGTGCGCCGTCGCTCTTCACCACGCGCGTAAAAAGCACGCGCGGAAACGGTTCGTTGGTCACCTTCAGATACGGATAGCGTTTGTCGTCGCGCAGCCGCACGTTGTACGGCGGCTGGTAGCGCTTGATGAGATTGGCTTCGAGGATCAGCGCCTCGACCTCGTTCGTCACGACGATCGTGCGCACGTCGACGACTCGTTCGACCATCGCCTGCGTGCGCACGTGATGCGCGGCGCTTTCCTGAAAATACGAACGCACGCGGCTGCGCAGGGAGACCGCTTTCCCGATGTAGAGCACGTCGCCGTTTTTGTCCAGCATCATATAGATACCGGGCGCATCGGGAACCTGTGCGAGGGTTTGCGCGAGCGGCGCAGGCGGCGTGATCATCGACCCGGCCTTATTCGACGAAGGCCGCTAAACCGTTTTCTTCCCCAAACGGTTCCTTATAATGAAGTACAGGGCGACCGCGACGACGGCCACACCCGCAATCAGGAGCGCATAGTGCCGGAAAGCATCGCCGACCACTTCAGCGTGGGACCCGAGCGTACTGCCCAGCAATACGAACCCGGCGCAGAAGATCAGCGAACCCAGGAACGTCCACAAATAGAAATGCGAAAGTGGCATCTCGGCGATGCCCGCGGGGACGCCCATGATTCCCCGTATAAAAGGAACGAAGCGGCAAATAAAGATTGCGAAACTGCCCCACCGCGCGAAAAACCGGTCGACGCGCTCGAGCTCCGAGTGATGGAACCGGACGTACTTCCCGAACTTGTCGACGAAAGGACGCCCGCCGAAACGCCCCACTGCGTAACCGATGCTCTGACCCGTGAGCTCTCCCGCGAGCGCCACGGCGATAACGATCCATACGCTCGAAAGATGGCCCGCTGCCCCCAGTGCGCCCGCCGCGGGAAGCACGAGTTCGCTGCCGATGGGCGCGCCGATATTCGCCAACGTCATCACGAGGTACAAGCCCAGATAGCCGAAGTGGTCTATCAGGTGAAGGAAAAATTCGCTAAACGCGTGCACGCGACCGCTTGAGAATTTCTGCAGCGCGGCTGCCGCCTTCGAGTTCTATGGCTTCGAACAAATCCACGGGCTCGATCAGGCCCTCGGTATTTTTTTCGGCGATCGCGACGATGTTGCGCACGCGCGGCGTCACGAGGATGCCCTCCCAGCCGCGATCTTCCCCGGTTCCGAGCGAGCGCCGGATCTCGGAGTGAACTTCGGCCGCATCGATGCCCTCACGGTTCAAGCGTTCGGCGATCGCGGCGTCGGGCTCTTGGAGCAGTGCCACGAGCAAATGCTCGACGCCGATGTAGTAGTGGTTGTGATTTCGGCACTCTTGCTCGGCCGCGCGTAAGATGCGTCCCGACGCCGGGCTAAATTTTGAGAACAACCAGCATTGCTCCGGGTGCCGTTTTTTAAAAAATTTCGGGGCGACTGGATTCGAACCAGCGGCCTCTTCGTCCCGAACGAAGCGCTCTACCAAGCTGAGCCACGCCCCGGAAATTCGTGCTCCCGTAGGTTCGGTCGGCTCCCTCCCCCTCCTGCCGGATCCAACCGGACGGGAAAACGCGCAACGCTAGCTAAAAGTTTCCTCGACACCCATGAGATACCTCATCGTCGGCTGCGGCCGCGTCGGTTCTACCCTCGCGAAGCTGCTCGACGCAGACGGGCACGAAGTAATCGTCGTAGACGAGGACCCCAACGCTTTCAAGCGTCTGGGCCAAAAATTCAAAGGACATGTCGTCGTCGGAACCGGTATCGATTACGACGTGCTCAAGCATGCGGGCGCCGCGCAAGCCGGCGGGTTCGTTGCCGTCACCAACGGCGACAACCGCAACGTCATGGCCGCGCTCATCGCGCAGCGCATGTTCCACATCAAGAAAATCGTCGCGCGCATCTACGATCCGACGCGCGGCATGATGTACCGCGAGCTCGGAATAGATACGGTCTGTCCAACGACGACGGGCGCGAAAATGATCCGCGACGTGCTCATGGAGGCGCCATGGGACACGCTGCAATCGTTCGATTTCGGCAACGTCACGTCGCTGACGGCGACCGTCGGCTCGTCCGACGCCGGTAAGCGCGTCTCCGACTTCGAACGAGCCGGCCGCATCCGCATCGCCGCCATTCGCACCGGCAAGAGCGTGCGAGTTGCCGCCAACGACACGGTGCTGGCTGAAGGCGACGAAATCAACGCGATCGTCGCGCCGGAAGCCATCAGCGAATTCGCGCAAACGTTCGCCGGCGCGCGCATACCGGAAAAGGTCGGCTAATGTTCGTTCTGATCGTCGGCGGGGGTAAAGTCGGCTCGTATCTGACGCGCGCACTCGTGGCCCAAGGGCACGAAGTCGTCATCGTTGAGAAAGCCGAACGCAAAGCGCGGCTGCTCGAACAGCTCCTCGAGCGTAACGTCACGCTCGTGGGCGACGGCTGCGACCCGCTCGTGCTCGAACAGGGCGGACTCAAACGCGCCGACGTTGTGATCGCCGACACCGGCGACGACGAAGATAACCTCGTCGTCTGCTTGATCACGAAGAAAAACTCCACCGCTCGCTGCATCGCGCGCGTCAACAATCCGCGCAACAAACTGATCTTCGAGTCCCTGGACGAGCAGAATCCCGTCACGGTCATTTCGTCAACCGAAGTTATTCTGGACGCGATCCACAAACACGTCACCTCACCTGTGTAACTTTTGTCATCCTGAGTAGAGTTCGCATTGCGAACTCGTCGTCGAAGGGCGCCGTTCATCCGGTAAGGATGAACTGCGTGTCGAACCACGACCGAGCAGCGCGCCCTTCAGGCGCGCGTGACGAGGGCCGGGGGCTACCGAGCGTCCAACGGCAGCTTTCTAACCCGGCGCTCAAGCGTCAATAAGCCAACGAGCAGCGTAAGGACAACGACGACGAATGTGACGTCGACGACGAGCTCGCGGCCCGGAATGTCCCGTGGAATCGCCAGGGCCAGTGCGAGCGAGAGCGCGCCGCGGATCCCTGCCATGCGCACGACGGTAAGCCAAGCGATATGCAGTCGAGGACGCGCGAATTCCAGCAATCCATGAACGATGGCAAAACGTGACGCCAGCACGATTGTGGCGGTGAGCAACGAGATCGGAAGCGCCCGCCCGATCTGCGTAACATCGATTGCGGATCCGATTAGAAAGAACAGCGCCGCGTTCGCGACCAGCGCGATGCCTTCCCAAAAGCGGCCGACAGCCTCCGAACAAGCCTCATCCAGCCGGCGTTGCTGCAACAAACGCAAGACTAGGCCGAAAGCTAAGACTGCGAAAATACCGGACCAATCAAAACGCGTGGAGAGATAATACGAGCCGTAAGCACCGGCCAGCGTGACAATGCCATACGCAATGAACTGCCTACTCCGGCCAAGCAGCAGCGCCGCTAGGGCTCCGGTCGCTGCGCCGCATACGATTCCCAAAAGCGCACCGAGCGCCGCGTGCGCGGTGACCTGCCATAGACTGGCCGTTGCGGTTAGGGCTGCCGCAGCCACTACGCCGCGGTACACGACGACAGCGACGGCATCGTTCAATAGTGCTTCGCTCTCCACGATGGTCAAGAGCGAATGCGGCAAGGGTAAACGCCGGAAGATGGCCATCACCGCTACGGGATCGGTGGCGCTCAGAATAGCGCCCAGTAGCAATGCGGAAATCCATCCGACGTTGCCGGCGTAGTGGACGCAGACCGCGATGATTCCGGCGGTGCAAATAACGCCGGGCACCGCCAGCATCGCGATGGGTCCCCACATGCGTCCCATCGTGCGCGGCTCCAGCCGCCAAGCGCCCTCGTACACGAGAGCCGGAAGAAACACGTAGAGCGTCGCCGCTCCGAATACTCCCGTAAACCGCCCCGGGAAGATGACGCCCGCGGCAATACCCGCAATCAAGAGCGCCGCGATGTATCTTAACTGCATCAGTGCGTGTGCGTGAAATTGCCGACGCGCGTACCGCTCTCGCGCATCTCCGCGATGGCCTCACGCATGCCCACCGGCTGCGCGGGCCTACCAACGGTATCGAAGTACCACTCCGGATCGATGTTCAGCGTGCGCGTCTGAATCATATCGACGCGAACGGATCGTAGGAACGCACGCATCGCCGCCAGCTCCTCGGCGTCATCGGTGACGCCGGGGTGCGTCAGTAAATTGAGCGACACGCGCAAGCCCGCATCGCACGCCATCCCGATCGAGGCAAATACGTCGTCCAGTCCGTAGCCGATCGGCCGGTAATATGCCGCGTAAACGCGCGGACGAAATGAATTGAGGCTGACACGCACGGCCTGAAGTCCGGCGTCGATGCAGTGCTTGAGTGCGGAAGGCAAACTGCCGTTTGTGTTGAGATTGATGATGCCGTTCGAGCGGGCGGCGCGAATCATCGTGATGGCGCGCGCGATCGCAATCGAACGCAGCAGCGGCTCTCCCTCGCAGCCTTGTCCGAACGACACGATTCCATGCGGAACCCGCTCCAGGTGAGAAATCCCGATACTCGCGAGATCGCGCGCCGTCATCTCTTCGGCGATCCGCAGTTGCGGCGAAGGAATGCCCGTCTCCGGCTCTTGTTCGGAGATGCAGCCGACGCAGCGCGCGTTGCACGACGGCGAAACCGGAAGCGCGGCCTCGCCGCGTTCCAGAAACACGTTCTGTGCCGTAAAGCAGCTGTACTCGAGCGAACACGTCGCAAGCTGTTGCAGCACGCGGTTCCCGTTTTCCGCGCTGACGCGGCGCTCGATAAGCAGTTCGAGCTCGCCAGGCTCGAAAGTGCGCGGCTGCCAATCTTCGCTTTCGTCGGTGCGCATCGCCGCAACGTGCAGCGTTTCGTCGATCGCGCACGCAAACGTGTAGCCGAAGAGCGGCAGTGCGGGCGCGCCCGCGTCGCGATCGTAGGCCGGCAGCAGCAATCGCGTATATCCGGCGGGCAGCATCACCGCCAGCGTCTGGCGCCTACGCTCGACGCCTTTGGTCGCACGCGGGTGGCGCGCGGGCAAAACCATTGGAACGGTACCCTCCGGTGCGGGCACGAGCTCCTCGCGCGCAACTTCGCGAACGATACCGCCGTCAGCCAGCGGTTCGGTTTTCTCGTCGTAGAATATGCGGCCGGCCTTGTCGCAGTACGCCAGACCGATCACAGCGTTTTTTGAAAAACGTACTCGGTCTTCAGCACGTCGTAACCCAAGCGCGTATAAAACGTATGCGCCCGTTCACGAACGACGTTCGAAAGCAGCCGCAGGGTCGCGCAGCCCTGCTTTCGTGCCCACTCTTCGGCAGCCTCAACGAGCATCTCACCGATGCGGTGGCTGCGAAACTCGTCTTCCACAATCAGGCCGTGAATTTCGGCGCGCCGGATCGCTATCAGCGTCTCCTCGCGCGACACGAACGTCCATCCGACCACTCCAGCCCGTGGAACCACCGCTACCAGGATCGCGCGCTCATCGGTGGCGGAATGAACAACCGCTTCGACGTGCGCAAGTGGAGTGTCATATCCCAGCTGCAGCGCGAGCGCCACGATGCGTTCGGCGTCGGCGGGCATCGCTTCGCGAATCGAAACGGCCAGGTCGTTAGACGGCAGCTGCATGCAGTGCCGTGACGGTTGTGTCGAACACGCGCACGGCCGGTCCGGTCAAAAACGTTTCGCCGGTGCCGTCCCATTCAACGGCGAGCACGCCGCCCGGAACGTGAACGGCAACGGGGCTCTCGACCAGCCCAAAGCGGATCGCCGCAGCCGCGCACGCTGCTGAACCCGTTCCACACGCTTGCGTCAGTCCGACTCCGCGCTCCCAGTGGCGCACATCCAACCGGCCACGATCGACGGCGACCGCAACATGCACGTTTATGCCGCTGGGAAACAATGGCTGGAGCTTTGCCGCGGCCTGTTTCAAGTCAATCGCATCCAGCGACTTTTCGAAAATGACGACGTGCGGGTTCCCGACCACCACGTAAGCCGAATTTGCGAACGGCAGCGCGCGCGGCTCAAAGCGCGGTGTTCCGAGCTGCGTGCGAATGCTGTATGTTTCACCCGTGCTTATCATCTCGGCCGAAAGCACGCCCGATGCCGTTTCAATCCGGAGGCGGTCGCCCTCGCCCGCCTCGGAAAGAAAGCGCGCCGCGCAGCGTAAGCCGTTCCCGCACATCTCCGCTTCGCTTCCGTCCGCGTTGAAGATACGCATCAGTGCGTCTGCGGTTTTCGATCGTTCGATGAGGATCAGTCCGTCGCAGCCGATGCCGCCGCGGCGATCGCAAACGCGGCGCGCGAGCGTCTGAGGATCGAACGGTTCGGTTGCATTGCGCCGGTCGATGACGGCGAAGTCGTTGAAGGCGCCGTGCATCTTGGTCACGGCTACGCCGGACATTACGAGGTCGTCAC
>PLED01000094.1 GCA_003136355.1 Vulcanimicrobiota bacterium
GCGACCATGATGCCGTATTCGACCATCGTGGCGCCTTCGTCGTCGTGAAGCATCGCGAGCATGTGCTTGATCATAGGACCTCCGATTCGTGTGAGTGCAGATGTGTCATCGGGCTGGATGTGGCGTCGCCCAGAGGGGGACGTTTGCTCCCTCGTTGGGAGCGTTCATGACGAGTTGCGCCGACGCCGGTATGACGCCGGGCAACGAAGTGGCAACGATTTTGAGGATCGTCCCACGCTCGTAAGCGGACGCGATCGGGATGACGGCCCGGAAACGCCCGTTGACGTCGGTGATGACGTCTTGCCGGCTAACGACGATCGTCGGAAGTTCCGGCGATACGACAGCCAGCAGGGTCATCGTGATTGGCGAGTTCGGCGGCGCGCTGCCCTCAACGACGATTGCCTCCGCGCCTTGAAGCTGCTTGGCCTCAAGGGATATGAATCCGTGCGCGACGGTGTCGTTTTGAGCGACGAGCGTGCCGTTTGCGGAAAGCAAGGCGGAATTGGCCCCAGCCCCGGCTCCGAAAGCCGGGAGGCTGGAAAGCATGAGCGCCGTGGTCAGAGCCAGGGTCGTTCGCAAGTTCCGTCTCCTTTTCGGTGGCGTCATCATCGCATCGCTGGCCCCGCGGTTCAATACACATGTGACGGTTTGAACTGACTCTTAACTGCCTGTCTATTGATCGTTGACGCGTTAACGTATCTCTCCGTGGGATAATCGAGGGCGTTACGAGCCGGGAGCACTCCTGGGTCGTGTTTGTCTATCGGAGGACAGCCGCACATGCGATCGATGCTCATTGGGGTAGCCGCCGCGCTCGGGCTCACGATGCTCGCGGGGGGGCCGGCCGCCGCCCAAACCGAGGCCGTCCAGCTGCTCTCGGTACAGTCGGGGCACTCCGTCCTGCTCCAGACGCCCGGCCTCTCTAGGGTAGCCGTGGGCGATGGGCGCATCGCAGGGGTCGTCCCGATCGGAAGCTCCCAGCTGGTCATCAACGGCAAGGCCCCCGGCCATACGACGGTGTTCATCTGGGAAGGGGGCGGCCGGGCGACCTACGAGGTTACCGTCACCGAACAAGAGGTCGATCAGATCGCGCAGATGCTGCGAACCTCGATCGACGAGCCCCACGTGCAAGTCGTCAGTTTCAATCGGTCGGTGGTGGTTCGCGGAACGGTCGTCGACGGCGCGCACTTCACCATGCTCAGCGATATCCTCAGCCGCTTCGACAAATACGCGCAGAGCGAAAAGTATACGATCGTCAACGCAGTGACGGTCGCGCATCCGCTGGGCGACCTGCAGCGCGGCCTCTCGATGATCCCTGGCGCCGGCGAGATTCGCGTCGATCCCGACGGCAAGGGCAACGTTATCGTCAGCGGTCACGCGCACGATGCTGTGACCGTTGCAGCAATTCTGGAACGCGCGCGTGGACTGGCCGGTCCATATCTTTCCAGCGACGGAAAATTGATCGATCGCATCAGCACCGACACGAACAGCCAAATCGACATCAAAGTCTACGTGCTCGAAGTGGACAACACCGGTGCGAAGAATCTTGGCGTGCAACTGCAATCGGCGACTTTTAGTGCCCCTACTCCGTACTCTTATACGACGAGCTCGACGCCGAGTTTTCCCATCGTTGAGTTTCCTCCGGCAGCCGGTTCTCCGGGCGCGGGTTTGAAAAGCGGCGCATTTCTCCGCACCATTACGCTCGCTCCAACGTTGAACCTCATGATCCAAGAGGGTCATGTGCGGCTGCTCTCGTCACCGGATCTCGTAACGATGCCGGGCTTGCCGGCGACGTTTCTGGTCGGCGGGCAGATCCCGATCCCTATCTCGACGGGGTTGGGAGTGGTCAGCATTCAATACGAAAATTTCGGCGTGCAGCTGAACGTCACGCCGATTCTGCTGGGCAACGGTTCGGTGCAAGCGCAAATCGCGCCGGACATTTCGGATCTGGATTTTGCCGACGGCGTCAATCAAAACGGCTTCGTGATCCCGGCGCTCAAGGAAAGCAAACTCTCGACCAACGTGATTACGCAGCCGGGCGAGTCAATCATCATGGGCGGCTTGGTGCGGCGCGTCGAGACGCGCACGATTCTGAAGATTCCGCTGCTCGGCGATCTGCCGATTCTCGGGAAGCTGTTCCGTTCGACCAATTACCAAAACAGCCAGAGCGACGTCGTCTTCGTGATGACGCCGACAATCATTACGCGGTAGACGTGGGCACACTCATCGCGCTTCTCCGCGACGAGAACGGAGCCTCACTCGTAGAGTACGCAATGGTTGCAGCGCTCATCGCGCTTCCGATGCTAGCACTTGCGGTGGCCATCGCCGCGACGGCCTCGGCGCAACTGACGACGACGACCGGCGGCCTGCAAAAGATAGGGACCAACCCGCCGTGAGCCGCGGAAACCGCGGCGTTGCGATGGCGGAAACGGCGCTTGTGATCGGAATGGCGCTGCTGCTGATTTTGGGCGCCGCACAGCTCGCGATCCTCAGCATGACTCAAATCAGTGCGGACGGCGGCGCGTTCCTAGCTGCGCACATGCTGGCGGCCAATCCGAGCGCCAGTCCGCTGCCTACCGTGCAAAAAGTTTTCCCGAACATTGGCAGCGGCAACTTGAACGCCTCGAACGCGGGGACAAACCTCGAACAGGCATCCGTGACTTCATCGGCGGGTGGGTTTACGCTGCCGGGCGTTCCGACGGCGTTTTCGATTAACGGGAGCGACCTTGAAATCGCGCCCACGAGCGTGACCCCGAGCGCGCAAACCTATACGTTCGGCGTCACCGCCCAACTGCTGAACTACTGCCCGATAAACACGGCCTGCTCGTTTCCGAACACGCGATTGATTTACGTTGCCCATACGCTCTCCACCGGCGGCAACGGCGCGAACGGACAATTTTCCGAATGGTTCTGTCACGCGGGATATTTGGGCTCGGTCAGCTATCCCGCTTCCCGACCGACTCCCGGACCGAAATGGGACCCGCTCAACCCAAGTTCGGGTGCGGAATATACGATGTATTCGTGGGATACCGGAACGCCGTGCAGCTGAGCAATCGAGACCACTTACGCGGCCAGACGATGCCGTTTTGGGTGCTGGGAACGCTCGTCGTCCTGACGCTGATATTCTTTGTGGCCAACTACGCCGCTTCGGTCATCTGGCAGATTCGCGCGCAGAATGCGGCCGATTCGGCTGCCGCAACCGCGATCAGCATTCAGTCGAATCTTTGGAACGAAGAAAATACGATTCTCTACTCGGCATCGCTCGACGAGTACCGCTTGCGCGCCATCAACCAAGCCATTCTCAATACCATTAATGGGCAAGGCGGATGCACGACGGTGACCGGCGCCTGCGATCAGGATTACAAATCGCTGGTGGCCGAATATAACGCTGCTCTGGGAGGCTATAGCGCCGACGTTCAGCTGCTCAAGCAGGGCAACAACTTTACCGAAGGCGGGCAGCAAGCCGACGTCAAGAAAGCCGAAGGGCACATCGGATCCAATTGCGCAGCCGGCGATTACATGTGTTCTTTCAGTTTTACGTCGCTCGACGTGAGCAACGGCAACGGCCAAGGCAACGGAAAAGCGTTGCCGACGATCGACGACTACGTTGCCTGCAAGAACGTATCGTACTTCGCGCCGTTGCTATTCAAGCTTTCAAAGAGCGCGACGTACCAAGTGATCGGCCGCGCCGCCGCCGCGCTCGTGCCGGTCAAGACCGAAGCGTTCGTTCCCGGCACCGACGTTAATCCACAGACCGGCGACGTCTATCAGCCGGCCGAAACGCAGTGGGCGCCGGCTTACAGCGCGCGTGCTTACACGGTCGATTTCAGCGGTCTGAGCGTAAACCTCAACTGGTACGCGCCGGCGACGATACGTCCATATATGGGCAATCTCGCTGCGGGGACATACTCGTGTTCGTGATGCCCCGCGCGCGGGGCCAGACGCTAATCGAGATGGTCGTCATGCTACCGGTCATCTTGCTCGCGCTTTTTTGCCTGATCTATCTGGCCAAATTCGCAGTCGTGAGCGAGCGGGCGGAACTCGCGCTGCGCTACGGCATGCTCACCGGCTTCGACATCGGCGCCGGCGCTTACACGGCCGGAAACATCTATCAAAACATTGACCTGGAGGGCTTGCCCGCTCCATGCGCGACCGCGCCGCCGGCAATCTTTTCCGATTCGGCGCCGTTTCCGGGTCCGTCAAGCGCGCCGTATTGGCAGCCTGATGCGACTCCCACCAGCACGTGCACCACGACGACCGTGGGTTTGGGTGGCGCCCAATTCTTGGCGTCGCACTACCTTGCCAGCACGCTCGTCACCGTGGCCGCAAAGGTGAATGTCCCCGCTTATTTGCAGCCGCTGCTCGGAACGCAGCCGCAAACGGTTACCAGCGCAGCTTCGTTCGTGCACGCCGCCTACCCCGGACTCATCATGTATTGCAGCAACGAAGTCTATAACCGCGTGTGGGGCGCGATTACCGCGGGCGGTACGACCGGAACTCCTCCGCCGAATTACGGAAACAAAAATGGCTGCTGAATCGCAACGCGGTCAGACGATGCCGTTTCTGGGCTTGATGCTGTTCGTGCTCGTCGGCGCGCTCGGACTTTCGGTGGACGTCGGGTCCTACCGCTACGACCAGCGCCTTCAGCAGTCGGCTGCCGATAGCGCGGCAATCGCCGGCGCGGCCGAACTGAACGGCGGTTCGACAAATGCAACGGCCGCAGCCAAGGCTGACTCGGCGAAGAACGGTTTCACGGACGGCGTCAACGGCGTGACCGTAACCGTCAACACGAATTATAGCGACCAGTATACCGGCGCGAGCGCCGCCGTCCAAGTCGTCGTGAATAAGGCCTATCCGAAATATTTCGGCGGCGTGCTATCGCCGGGAAACACCACGATCGCAGCGACTGCCGTTGCGCGCGCGGCGGGAATAGGTCCGGCGTGTGTCTATCAGCTCAATCCGGGCGGCTCGCCGAACTTCAACGGCATGACGTTTAACGGTGCGCAGTGCGGCATCGTCATGAACGGGACCGGCAACTTCAACGGGGCGCACATCGATGCGGCGTTCATCGGGTATGCGGGAGGCGCAGCTCCAAACGAAAACGGCGCGACATTCGTCGAAGCCCAGCCGGAGCCGACGCTGACCGTTATCGATCCATGCCCGCGCATCCCCGGCTGTAATTACTTTTCGAATAATCCGCCGTCAACCGTGCCGTGCCCGGCTTTCGCCGGCAACGGTTACCACGGTTTTCTCAACCCCGGATGCTACGGCAGTATGAACCTAAACGGAGCCGTCGTGACGTTCAATCCGGGCGTGTACGTGATCAACAGCTCGACGAATTTCAACGGCGCAACGCTGACGGGCACCGGTGTTACGTTTTACGTCACGAGCACCGGGTCGTTCAATTTCAACGGAGCCAGAATTAACCTGACCCCGCCGACGACTGGCCCGACGGCCGGCGTCTTGATCTACCAGATTCCCGGTAATTCAGCGAATCCGAATTTTAACGGCGCGACGAGCGCGGTCCTGAGCGGGCTGATGTACTTTCCCAGCGTGAGTGTCAACTTCAACGGCGCGCTCGGTGCGTACACGGTGCTCGTGGTCGGCGACGTGAACTTTAACGGAAGCACCCAGAATTTTCCGAGTCCGCCTCCGAACGGCTCGTTCATTCAACAGCCGACGCTCGCGGAATAATAAATGACGAATCGTACCGTTTCCCGTAGGTTGCATGGACAAAGAGGTATCGCGCTCGTTGAGTTTGCGATTGCGATTCCTCTGCTGATGCTGCTGTTGCTAGGTGCGGCCGAACTCGGACGCTACGCGTACTTCAGCATCATCGTGGCAAATGCGGCCCGCGCAGGGGCGCAATATGGATCGCAAAATGGCACGACGGCGCTCGACTCTCCGGGCATACAAACTGCGGCGCAAAACGACGGCACCAACGGCATCTCCGCGCTGGCGGTTTCCTCCAGTTCCTCCTGCTGGTGCTGGAATGGTACGACATACGCGAGTACGGCATGCTCGCTGCCGCTGCACTGCGTGAGCGGCCATCCCGTCGAGTTCATCAGCGTCACCGTGAGCGGCACGGCGCACTCGATCATGAAGTATCCGCTGCTCCCATCGACGCTGCCGGTGAGTGCGACGACGACGATGAGGCTGGTTGGCCAATGAGACATGCGGAGCGCGGTTCCACGATGGTCGAGTTTGCGATTTCCGCCGCGCTCATGCTGGTGATGGTCTTCGGCATATTGGAGTTCGCGCGCGCTGTCTACACATATCACACGGTCGAAAACGCGGCGCGCCTCGGCAGCCGGTGGGCAATGGTGCGCGGCTCGGAGTGCATTGCGCCAAGCTGTCCGGCGACGACAGATACGGTGAAAACCTATGTGCAAAGCCAAATTCCGCTGTTGACCGCTGCCAACGCGACGGTTACGACGACGTGGGCAACCGGCACCGGCTGCTATGCCGGCCCAGCGAACGCGCCGGGCTGCGTCGTCACCGTAACCGTTTCATATCCGTTTACGTTCGATCTGCCGTTCGTTTCGAAGACGCTTCTGCAAATGTCGAGCACATCGAAGATGGTGATTTCGGAATGAACGTTTCACGTTCGCATCTCGCGCGGCTTCCCGACCGCCCGTCCCATTTACCCGTGCGCCGCGGTCATCCCGATCCGTTTGGAACGCGCGCGCGTGTCGCGCTCGCGCACGGCGATGTCGAAGGCGGACTCGCGCTCACGGGAGTCGATCGGCGCGCCGGGACGGCCATCTACGCTTTGCGCATCGCTAATCAGAGCGCGGCGCCGCTGCGCGCACAGATGACGTGTTTGCGATCGCATACGCGCGACTTGCCGGTGTTGGCATATCCGCTCGACGTGCACGTCGCACCGTTTTCGATCTCGGAGACGCTGCTGCCGGTACGGCTCGCGGAAGTCGGTCCATACGATCGCGCGATCGTCAAAGTCTCCGGCGCCGATATCGCCTTCACGCTCGAAGCCCCGGCGCCGCCGCGCGTGAACGCGCGCAAGCGCTGGATCAAAGTCTTGGCCGCGAGTATCGTCGCAATTCTCGGCGCCGCATTTGGCGCAGCAGTCGCCACGCCGCGTATCGACTTGCTCGCCGCTCCCGCCCGCGCGTTCGCGGGCGCTCCGCTCGACATTCCCTATGCATTTGCCGGCCTAGGCTCGATGCAGTACACGCTGCAAACCAAAGACGGGCGCCAACTCGCTGCTGGTTTGCTCACCGACCGCCAGGGAACGCTGCACTTCGTCTTGCCGCGCAACTCGGGTTCCCAGCTCGTGCTCGCCGCAACACTTGCAAGTCCGCTCGGCACGGCGCAAGCATCGCGCCGCGTGCTGATCGCACAGGCACCCCCAGCCGCAAAACCCACCGCCGCTTTACCGCGGATCGAATCGTTTACGGTCGCATCGCCCACAATCATCGCCGGCGCGCCGCTGGTCGTGCATTACTCGACCAACGCGAAGTCCGGACAAGTCTGGCTGATCGACGAAACGGGCCGTTTGTGGGCGAGCGCGCCGATCTTTGCCGACGGCATAACCACGCTGAAAATTCCACAGGCTGCCGCGGGCCAAAAAATGCGCGTCGTCTTGCACGCGCGCAACGGCGCGGCCGACGCGGTGTCCTCACTTGGCGTCACGGTGCAGCCGGGCGACGTCGTTGCGTCGACCACGGCAGCTGCAACGTCGGCAAATGCGCCGCTAGCGCTGGTTCTGTCGGCATCCAATGTGGCACCGGGCGACGACGTCACCGTCACGCTCAAAGGCAACCACGGCGATTCACAAGTTTCGCTCACCGACGCCGCCGGCAACACGGTCGAGCAAGGCGATGTACCCGCCGGCCAAGACGCGGTTACGCTTTCGGCACCGAGCGTGAAGGCCGCGACGACGTATTACGTCGTCGCCAGCATTTCTTCCGGAGTCTCCGAGCAAAGCTTAGTTCAGAAGCTTATCGTCACGCCGCGCTAGCGTCCGGGTCTCGTTTCAGCGCAGGTCGTCTGACTGCAACCGCGGAGACATGGAGGTCGGGAGCGGTCTGCAGTCAGCAGGGCAAGCGGAGGTTGGATGCCGCAGCGAGCGCGTGGCCAAGCGAAATGAGACCCGGTCGTTAGCGCGGGGTTACGAACGAATAACGGACCAAATTTGCGAGAGCTTCGGCGGACGTCCGTAGAGCAGCATGCCGACGCGGTAGATCTTTCCGGCGAGCACGGCAATGCCGTATGTCGCGGCGATGTTGATAACTAGCGAGAGCGCGATCTGCCAGACCGGTACGTCGCTCACGACGATGCGCGCGAACATGACGAACGGCGCGATGAGCGGAATGAAACTCGTGATGATGACGATCGGCGTATTCGGCGCGCCCAGCGCGGTCATCGCGATGAGGAACGCGGCGACAATGGGAATAACGAGCGGGCCGGCAAGCGCGCCGAGATCCTCGGTGCGGTTCACCAAGGATCCGACGGCCGCGAACATCGTCGACACCTGTAAGTAGCCGAGAAGAAAGAACGCCGCAAAGCCGGCGAGGTCGCCGGCCGATACGCTTGAAAGCGAAAACGATGTCGCGCGTGAACTCTCGGCGGCGTCGAGTGCAGGGGGAGCGCCGGGATGCGCGCCCAGCACGAACCCGATCGCGATCCAAATGATCATTTGGACGATCGCGAGCGTAGCCGACGCGGCGATCTTGCCGCTGAGCAGGGCGCTCGGGTTTACCGAAGCGACCAGCATCTCCGCGATGCGGCTCGTCTTTTCTTCAGCGACCGAGCTCATGATGAGCTGGCTGTTGATCATGATGAGGATGTAGAGCGAAAAGAGCATGATATAGGCGATGATGCGCGCATCGTTGGCTTGGGCCGCGGTGCCGAACTTCGAATTCGTCGCGCGCACGGTGACCGGCAGTTTCAACGCTTTTCCGAGGTCCGCTTGCGACAAGCCGGTGGCGATTTGCATCGAGATTGGAAGCAAGTCGCGGCGCAGAGAACTCACGGTGATGTTTCCCGGATCGCGCGCGTAGACGACGACGTTCATCGCGTGGCCCGAGCGGCGAAGGAGAATAATCGCGCTAATGTTTTTCGTGTCACTGAGATCCGATGGCGCTACATTGGCTTTGCCCGGCATCGTGCGCACAACGTGGAAGTCTTTGCGCAGCAATGGCTCGGCCTGTGACACGAGCGCAGGGTCACCGGCGAGCGCGACGCGGTTCGCCTGAGTCATCACCGAATCCATATACGTGGGCAATTTTATGATCAGCCCGATTCCCACGGCGCCCAAGAGTACGCCGATGATGAAAATCCGCGAGCGCAAACGGCGCATGGTTTCGGCGGAATAGACGGTGATGAACTCATTCATGCCGCGCCGTCGATCGTGTGTATATAGATGTCGTGGAGAGACGGCTCTATCGCGTCGAAACGCGTCACGGCTTCGACCGCGACCAGACTGCGCAGAATCTCCGGCAGCTCGGTTCCGGCGGGAACTTCGTACAGCAGCTCGCCTTCCTCGCCCGGCAGCGAGCGCGCTCCGGGCACGCGATCTAAAACGACGCGCACGGCGGCGCTTTCCGGCTCGATCCGGATGACGCGCGTCGTCCACGATCCCCGCAACTGCGCGAGCGTTCCCGAAGCGCGGTTCTCGCCGCCGGTGATGATGC
>PLED01000102.1 GCA_003136355.1 Vulcanimicrobiota bacterium
GTATTGCGAATGTTGCGCGGACCACAGCAGCGCGTTGTCCCATGCGGGCACGCCGGAAGGCAGCCAGATCCACGCCTGGGCAAGCGAGCCGTCCGGATTGACGGCGGCTTCGGCAATCGAAATCCCGGTGGTGCGATCAAAATGCGTTGTGTTTCCCGGATCGGGCATCGCGGTTCGCACGAACTCCGCATCGCTGAAAGGCCTGGCGCACGCCGCTTGGTATGCGGGCGCGGTCGTTCGCGCGGAAAGCACGACCGAGTCCGGAGCAGGGGCCAAGTTCAATTGATCCGCCTCCTTAGCCACCAGGTTGTTGCGGTAGAACGTCACGGATTCCGAAAATGGATCGTTCACGGGCCTTTGATGTTCAACGGAAGGCGCACAGGCTTGCGCGTTTGCGGTTGAAACCCAAGCATTACTAAGCCGCACGGGCACCGGGAATTTGACGTACATGAGCGGCGAATTCCAATTGCTTCTTGCCGCACTCCACATTCCCAAGTCGTAGTGATACTGTTTTTCGGCAAGTGAAGACCGCCGGCGTCGTCGAGCTAAACCAGCCCTTATCCGTGTCGAATGTCAGCGTTGCAATCAGGTTGCGCGGTCCCGACGCCTTGAGGATGAAGCCGTAAGTCGCTGCCGGTTGGTTCTCTGGCACAGCGCCTACAGGACGGATGGTAAGTGCTGCCGGGCAGAATTCGATCTCGGCCTTCGCCTGCGTCGTGCAGAACGAGACGACTAGACCGGCAAGGGCCACACCGAGGGCCGCTCGATTCATCCCCGCGGCTTCAGCGCGTACCGCGCCCGGGCCTCGTACCGCGTGGTGCGTTCGGCCGGAATCGATTCGAAGAGCGTGACTTCGCGTACGGCGAGCTTCATCGGCTTTATTTCCAGCAACGGCAGATGCGCGTCGCCGCCCTTCACGCGGGCGATCGTAACGTGGGCGACATTTTCTTTCTCAAAATGAAAGCCGAGCTCTTCATAGGCCGAGCGCATGGTGCGGGACAGCTCGCGGAACGCCGCGCCTTGTTCGCTCGCGCCGATCCAGACGACGCGCGGTTTCCGTTCGTGCGGGAAGGCGCCGATCTTGTCTAGGGTCAGATCGAAGGCATTCACGACTTGCGCCGTGCGAGCGAACGCGTCACGCACCGGTTCCACGGCTTCCGGTTCGACCCAGCCGAGAAAGGCGAGGGTAATGTGCACCTTCTCGCGTGTTTCGAAGCGCGCCTCGAGTCCGGTTGCGCGCAAGCGTTCCGCAACCTCGTTACATTTCGCGCGAACCGTTGGGGTGAGAGCTATCCCGGTGAAGAGCTTAAATTTCATTCATGCGGGCCTCGACAAGCTCGGCCGTCCTTCGACTTCGCATTTCGCTAAAGGCGAAATGCTGCGCTCAGGATGACACCTTTTTCCGTCCTTCGACACGCGTTCATCCTTACCGGATGAACTGCGGCTCAGGATGACATCCTTTGGCTCAGGATAACAACATTATTTGCGCCCTTCGACTTGCGCGCCTTCGGCGCGCTGCTCAGGGTGGTTCGACAAGCTCACCATGACACATTAATTGGCACAGTCACACAATGCTGCGCGCTACAATAAGTAAGGGTTCGTATTGCGCTCTTCGCCGATCGTCGTGAACGGACCGTGGCCCGGAATCACTACTGTCTCGTCGGCAAACGGCAGCAGCTTTCGCTGGATGCTGTCGACGATGTCTTCCATCGACGTTCCGCCTAAATCCCAGCGTCCGATCGCGCCGGCGAAGAGCGTGTCGCCGGAAAGAATCGTGTGGCCGCCGCCGTTCGCGAAGGCGAAGCAGACGCTGCCGGGCGTGTGGCCGGGCGTGTGCAATACATCGATTTCGACGCCGCCCGCGCGGATGCGATCGCCGTCCTGCAGCTCGCCGTCGAGTTCGACGATACGCGGAGGCTGATACTCGCCTATCCAGCGGGCCTGCATGCCGAGCGTGTGATAGAGCGGCAGATCGGCCGGATGCAGCAAACCTTTAGCGCCCGTGCGTTCGCGCAGCGTGCCGAGATCGCCGATGTGATCGATGTGCGCGTGCGTATGCACGAGATACTTCGCGCGAGCACCCAAACGGTCGAGCCGCTTTAGTACCTCGGGGACGCCGTCGCCGCCGTCCACGACGATCGCTTCCTTCGTTTTATCGTCGCATAGAATCGTGCAGTTGCAGGCCAATGGACCGACCGGAAACGTCTCGACGTTCAATCGATGCGTATTCCGAAATCGTGAAATGCGCCGTTGTAATATCCGAGCGGTGAGCCCGAACGCGAGGCGCACGAAACCACGCGTCCGATGAAGACGCTGTGCGTTCCGGCGTGATGCTCTTCGGCGACCTCGCATTCCAAGTGGGCGACAACACCCGAAAGTATTGCCGCACCGGTCTGCCCGCTTTCAAACGCGACGCCTTCGAATTGATTGTCGCGCATCTTGCTGGCGAAACGCTTGGCAAGTTCCCCTTGATCGCCACCCAAAATATTGACGCAGAAGATCTTGGACTCCGAAATATACAGATAGCTGCGCGCTTCGCGGTTGATGCAGATCAGCACGAGCGGCGGATCGATCGAGACGCTCGCAAAGGAACTGACCGTGAGGCCGCGCGGCTGGCCTTCGCGAACGCTGGTCACGACCGTCACGCCGGTCGGAAAGTGCCGCATGGCGGCCTTGAACGAATCGGGCGTTACCACTGTGCTCACGCCTTGCGCGCGCCGATGCCTATGCCCGAGCCGAGCGGCAATATCGTCGCTTCGAGCTGCGGATGCTTTAGGAAGGCGCGATTAAAGGCGTCAGTTTCATCGTCGGCGGTCAATCCGTTCAAGATGACCAGACCGGAGAGCTTCAGCACGTGCAGACATTGTTTCAGATACTCGGCGTAATCGCTGCGCGGTGCATCCACGAACGCGATGTCGAGATTGCGCTGCGGAAAAATGTGCAATACTTCGAGCGCGGGCTGGTTGATGATTTCGATGCGATCGCCGACGCCGGCGCGATCGAAAAACTGCCGCGCGACTTCCGTGCGCTCGATGTATGGATCGAACGTCCAAATCTTTCCGGCGACGGGCTGCGCGAGCGCCATTTGCACGGTCGCATATCCGTAGCCCGTGCCGATTTCGAGGATCCGGTTGGCTTGCATTGCGGTTGCTAGCACCGAAAGCAGCCGCCCGACAACCTCGGGCACCGTTGCGATACCGTCTTGTTTGGCCTTTTGTTCGATTTCGAGGAGCAACTCGCGGTCCATAGTGGACGCTTAGTCGTGCGGCTGAAGCTTCCCCGCGCGGGCGGCCGCTTGGATGACGTTGCGCAGCAATGCAACGTTGGTCACGGGCCCGACTCCGCCCGGAACGGGCGTAATCGCGCCGGCCACTTCGAGCGCAGAATCGAAGTCGACGTCACCTTTGAGCTGTCCGCCGACCAGCGTCGTTCCCACGTCGATAACGGTTGCGCCAGGCTTGATGTCGGAACCGCGAATGAGATTAGGAACGCCCGTCGCGACGATGAGCACATCGGCCATGCGTGCGTACGGTTGAAGTCCCGCCGATTCTTTGTGCAAGATGGTTACCGTTGCATTTTGCGCGAGCATCAGCATCGCGACGGGCGCGCCGACAACGACCGAACGTCCGATCATCACCGCATGCAGACCGGTGAGCGGCCAATGCGGGCTGCGCTCGAGCAGCAGCATCACAGCGGCCGGCGTTGCGGGGACGAATTCGGCGCCGCTGCCGAATGCCAGGTGTCCTTGATTGGTGGGATGCGTGCCGTCGACATCTTTATGAATCGGAATCGAATCGGCGATCGTGCGGATCGAAAGATGCGCGGGGAGCGGCTGCTGCAGCATGACACCATGCACGGCTGGATCGGCCGCCCACGTTTCGAGCCGTTCGCGCACCGCAGCAGCTGTGGCGTTTTCCGGCAGCTCGTCGACGTGCACGGAAACGCCGACGCGTTCGCCCAATTTTTCGAGATTGCGCACGTAAGCGACCGAGGATTCGTTTTCGCCCACCAGCACGATGACCAGACGCGGCGCAATGCCGCTGGATTTCAACCGGTTGCTCTCGGCGATCAATGCTTCGCGCAGCTCGTTGGCGACGGATCGCCCGTCTAATATACGTGCCGGCACGCCTCGCGCTTTCGTTTGCGGAAGGAACCTCACCTGGGATAGTAGCACGAAGGCAAACGTGAAATGGCTCTTCGCCGCAGGCGGTGCCCTCGTTGCCGCCGTGGTCCTCAAGCAATATTTTCCAAGCAGCGCTGCCGGCGCGACGCAAATTGCGTTGGCTGGAAAAACCGCGCCCAGCTTTGCGGTGCGTTCGACCGATGGAACGGGCCAGACGCTCGCGGCTTATCGCGGGAAGATCATCGTTATGAATCTTTGGGCAACGTGGTGTCCACCGTGCCGCTCGGAAATGCCGGATTTCGAAAAGCTCTACGAAACATATCGCGGCCGCGGCGTGGTCGTGATCGGCATCAATCAGGGTGAGTCGCGTCAGCGTGCCGCATCGTTCGCGCAATCGCTCCACATCACATATCCAATCTGGCTCGATTCTCAGCAACAGTACGGCCGCACGTACATCGCGATCGGCTTACCGACCACCGTCATCATCGACCGCTCGGGCGTGCCCGTGCCGCCGGGTTTCGACGGTCCGCTGACTTATGCGCAAATGAAAGCCGCCGTCGCGCCGCTGATTCGCGCGCAGCATTGATCGTCTTCTGGCTCTTGCTCGCGGCGGCCGCCGGCATGACGGTCGCGCAAGATGCCTTTCCGGGCGACGCAGTCTTTCATTCCGGTTGGTACAACGCGCTGAACGTTATGGTGTTGGTAGTGGCTGCGTTTCAGCGCCGCAAAAACGCGATCGCGCTCTTCGGCGCGGCCATCGTCGTGCTCTCGGGTGTTGCCGCCGGTTTGATGGGCCCCGACACGCATACGGTCGTCGGATCGCCGGGCGCCACCGTTACCGACGATCAAATCGGATCGGCGTTTGTGTTTCCGCTCGCGCCGCCAAACGTCGATCCGCAATCGGTTGCGGTTTCGTTGCGCAGCGGTTCGTCGCTCGTTGCGATCGGGACGCACCGGCGTTACTGGGGCAGCCTCATCATGTGGCAGACTCCGCGCGCTTCCGTGTGGATCACGGCAGCCGACGCCGCCGGAAATCGATTGACTATCACGCAGCCGACCAATGGAACGTTTTTGTCGCCCGTCCTCGCGATGGAGCAATCAACGGTCATCGGCGGAATGAACGTTCAGTACGACACATTCGCGGTGCCGGCCGAGCGGCGAACCGTCAAAGCCGTTCTGTTCGATGCGCAACAAGCGTCGCACTTAGGGCCGCAGTCGCCGGCGAACGGAGGGCCGGCGGTGTTATTCGCCGTCGCCGATCGCGGCGATCGGCCGGTGCCCGGCGGGATCGGTATCGTCGCATCGGGATCGCAAAGAAAGATCGGCGGGTTGATTCTGGGCGCGCAGGCCGGCAGCTATCCGGCGGTGACGGTAGCTTCGGCGCCCTATCTGCCCGCGCTCATTGCGGGCTTGCTTGTCATTTTCGCGGGCGCGGCTAGAACTGCGTTCCGCTCGAAAACTTAAAGCCTTCGATTTTCGCGGCCGGCACGACCAGCGAAAACCAGTAGTCGCCCGTGCGCTGCGGCTGATTCGAGAACTCGCATTTTCCCAACGCCGCGATGATGCTTTGATTGAAGCGCATGTTGCGCACGCCTCCGGCGACCTTACCGTTTTCGATCAGGAACGTGCCGTCGCGCGTCATGCCCGTAACGATCGCCTTTTTTTGATCGACGGTCCGGATATACCAGAAGCGGCTGATCAACAGGCCGCGCTTGGTCTCCGAGATGAGTTGTTCGGTCGATTTGGTGCCGGGCTTGACGATGAGGTCGATGGCTTGCGGACCGTAGGCGTTGGGCGCCGGGAGAGCGTGCCCCGTATTCTCTCGATTGAGTTTCTTGGCCCAATAGCTGTCGGTGACGAACGTTTTTGCGACGCCGGCATCGATCAGCGTGAGACGCTTTTTCGGCTGGCCTTCGAAATCGAACGGCATCGACGGTGCGAGCGAGTTCGCGTAATCGTCCGTCACCGTCAGATTCTCGCCGAAGTACGGCTTGTCGAGCCCGTCGCTCAAGAACGACGAACCTTCGTCGACGGCTTGCGCCGAAAAATGCTGGCCTAAATAGGCGAAGAACTCGCCGAACGCCGCCGGCTCCATGATGACGGTCCACTCGCCCGGTTCGACGCCTTGCGGCCGCGCCGAATTCTTGGCTTTTCCCGCGGCGGTTTCGGCGACGCTGCGCGCGTTCAACGTGGTCGCGTCGGGCGAATAGGCTTGACCGTATCCGGTCGAGTCGGGCGCATTCATCTTCACGTTGATGCCGCTGTCGGTGCCGTCGAACGAAGCGCGGGCGCCGTTCGAATTCGCAATCGTGAAACCGGCGCTTTGCGTGCGCGCAAAGCCGGCACACCAGAATTCATTCGATTCGGCGACTTTGAAGATCGCATCGGCCATATCGGCGCGCAATTGGGGCGACGCATCGGCCGTCGGTTTGACGTACGCGCCTTCAGGCGCTTCAGTCGGACCGCCCGAGGGCAGCGGCGCGAGTTCGGGATCTTCGGGTGCTAGTTGCGCGATCGCGAGCGCGCGGTCGACGGTCGCGCGCAGCGATTCTTCGTCGAGCAGATTCGTCGCCGCGGTGCCGGTACGGAGTCCGACAATTGCCCGCACGCTGACGCCCGTATCGGCGCGCGCTACGTTTTGATGGATCTCTTCGTGCGTGAAGCGCGTGAGATCGGCGGATTCCGTTCCGATCGTGACTTCGGTTTGATCGGCCGTCGACAAGCCCAGCACGCGCTCGGCGAGCGCCTCTCGCGCCTTGCTATCCACCGTAACCTACGCCTACTTGCACGCTGCGAAAACGCGCGGGAGAAGCGCATTGCGCCGTGCGTCCGGTCTGCATCGGTTCGCCTTTTCCGCAGTTCGGCGTTCCCCACGCAACCCAGGACTTTTCGTCGGCGATCGCGTCGCACGAATTCCAGAATTGCGGCGTCATGCCGGCGTAGGTCGGATTCTTGAGCAGCTTGCCGCGCTTGCCGTTCTTGACTTCCCACGCGATCTCGCAGCCGAACTGGAAATTCAACCGGTGATCGTCGATCGACCACGAGCGGTTGCTCTCCATGTAAATCCCGTCTTGGACGTCTTCGAAGAGGCTGTCGAACGGAACGTCGCCGGGCAGCAAATTCAGATTGCACATCCGGATCATCGGAACGAATTCCCAACTTTGCGCGCGCACGCAGGCGTTGCTTTCCCGGCCGATCGCGCGTGCGGTATCGTTGCTCATTTCATAGCCCACGAGCATGCCGTCGCGGATGATGTCGCAGTACGTGCTTTTCGTGCCCTCATCGTCGTAACCGACGGTCGCCATGCCTTGCGGCAGCGTGTTGTCGATGCAGATCGTGACGATCTCCGATCCGTAACGAAGTTTGTCGAGCTTCGCGATTTCCAGGAAGCTCACGCCGGAGAAGTTCGCTTCCCAGCCCATGACACGATCGAGCTCCGCCGGATGCCCGCACGATTCGTGAATTTGCAGCGACACTTGCGAGCCGCCCAAGATGATGTCGCGCGTTCCGCTAGGGCATTGCTCGGCGGTCAGCAGCGATTGCGCTTCCTCGCCGATGCGCTGCGCATTTTGCGCGAGCTGCGCTTCCTCGACGATCTCCCAGCCACCCGATTTGTAGAGGCCGATGTCGCCCGGGAACGTACGCGACTGCACCTCGCCGTCGCCGACGGCCAGCGCTTCGAGCCCGCTGCCCGTTTGCCTGATGGATTGCTCGATGCGGGAGCCGAGCGTGCTGTAAAATGTTTTGTCGGTTCGCCAGAGATCGATCCAGGCGCGGCCGACGCTGATCTTCGGCGAAACGTGCAGCGCTTTTTCGGCGGCGAGCAAGAGTGCGACGCGGTCGCCCAGCGGAACGTCGTCGGGGTCGCGCACGATTGGCGTTGCGAATGAGTCGACATACGCGCGCGGAGGCGCCGCCCCGAAACGGTGTCGCGCGATTGCGGCCCCGGCTTTTGCGATTTCGACGGCGCGAGCGGCGGTGGCGTCGATGCCGGCGTGCGTAAGATCCGAAGAGGCCGCAAACCCCCAAGCGCCGCCGACGAGCGCGCGCATGCCGTATCCGCGGCTGGTCGCATCCGAAAGCGTCGCCACGATAGCGTTTCGCGTCTCGATCCGTTCGGCGCGGACGACCTCGAACCGCAGGTCCGCGTACTCGGCGCCCCGCTTGGAGGCGGTATCGAGCGCGCGCGCGGCCAGATCGTCAAAACTCATGCGTTCGCGCTATTTGGGAGGGTGTTCGGAGCCGCCTGCCAGCGTGAGCCGCACGTTGCGGATGCCGACCGAGCCCGCGGCCGTTACCGGATTCTCCGAACCGACGCGATTGATCGCGTAGAGCGCCTTCAGTATGAGCGGCTGGGGCAATGCGGGCGGAAACCGGAACTGCACGCGCCGCCATCCGTGCCAGTCGATGTGCGCGATCGTGTACATAAACCGCTCGTTGATCGCGTTGTTGACCGCAACGCGGAGCGCTTCGCCGTTTCCGTCGCCGTTAATCTCCGCGCTGATCGCGAGCACGCGCTGCGGCAGGGCGATCGACGCATTTGCATATGCGGCGCGTTCAGTCCCCGTAAAATCATAGGTCAGCAGCAGGCACTCTTTGCACGTTGGATCGGGATCGGGAACGAGTTGCCCCGGGCCGCCGCGCGGCGCGCTTGCAAATACCGCCGATGCCAGCGAGAGCGGCTCTTCGTGCTCGCCGAGCATGAGCCGCTGCGTGGCGAGGTAGGTTCCTAACTGCAGGGTTACCGTGGCGTCGATCTTTCCGGCGCGGAAATTTCCGGAGCTGTCGACCGTGCCGTCTTGCGCGCGCCAGGGCAACGCGGCCGGCAAGGCGATCGGAAAGCCGTCGCGATCGAAGGCGAGGATCGAAAGGCGCACGCTGCCGCCGGCCGTTAGGACGGGATCGCGCGGAACGATGCGCGTGCGCGCAACGGCCGTCGTGACGATGACGGGAACGTCCAGACGAATGGCTCCGCGGCGCACTTGCAAGACGCCGGCGCCGGGGCGGCTTCCGGCTCTGAACTCGCCGTCCGCGAAACTTCCCACATTTCCCGGCTTGACGGTGACCCGCGTCGCACTCGCGTCGGAAACAGGATGGTCGCCGCGATCGACCGCCGCGAAATGAATCGCAACGCTTGCGCCGGGAAATGCACGCACGGCTTGCGGCCACACGACGACGCGCGCCGGCGGACCGCCGGGCGCATCGCTATAGACGAACAGGCCGTCGGCGACGCTGCGCTCGGTTCCGTCCGACGGTGAGTTCAACACGCCGGCACTTGGATTTCCAGGCAAACGCGCGACGATCGTCGAGCTGCCGCCGCCGTCGAATTGCATTCCCGTGCCGGCCCCGAACGCGATCATGAGCGCGGCGAGTTGCGTCTGCAGCACACCGATCGAAAGGTCAGGCTGTCTGCCGTCAATTTGGAAAAGGAGTAAACGTCCGTCGGCCGTGGTCGCGACTCCCGAGGCCGGCACGTGCGTTGCAAACTCGCCGCCCGTAGGCCCATCCGGATCGGCATACCAGCGGCCGTTCTGCACGAGCAGCGGACCGCCGCCGATCGCGGTTTGCACGCCGGCCAGCGTTGCATCGGCGTTCGATGTTACCGCGATCGCATCGCCCGGATTCGGAAGCGGAAACGTGCCGTACGCGGTTGGGCCGATCGCCAGGTAATATCCCGCCGGTTGCGTGGCGGAATTATCGGCGATTCCCGTCACGCGGTAGGTCGCAAACGGCGGATTGCCGCTGAGCAGCTGCAGCTGAAGTTCGGTGACGTTTGACGCGGGGCGTAAAGCGCCGAACTCGGGCGTCATCAGCACGACGCGGCCGGGCGGCCATTCGTTGATCGTGCGAAGCGGCACGTTCGCCGTTCCAATTTGGGCTGCGGCGGCAATCGAAAACTCGGCGAAGCGCGGCATGTTCTTGCCATCGATCGCAATCGCCCATCGCTGCGAAGGCATACGTTCCAAGCGGCCGTTCTGCACGAGGATGTTGAGCGGCGAGTTCGTTTGATTGATGTCGAAATAATCGCCGTTGACGCCGGCCACGGCGCCGCTGCGCCTTGCCATCGACGAAACCGGCTCACCTTGCGAAACCAGATGGTCTTGTGCGAGCATCGCTCCCAAGCGAAGAGTCGGTTCGGTGAGATCGATAGCGACGACGTGAACGGAGAGCGGACCATCGGCCGTGAGCATTTCGTAGTCGCCGTAAGCGACGCCCGGCGCAACTTCGCTGATCGTCGCGGCGTCGGTCAGGATGCGCGGAAAAGGTGCGGCCGGATGCGGAGCGCGCGGCAAGAGCGCGGCCAGCGCGATCGCCGCGATCAATGCCATGTGGCGACGCTGAGCGGATAGCCGCTCGTCGGGAATGGCGCGCCGCGCACGCGCTTCAGCGTCGCGAGCGAAAACACGTCGACTCGATCTTCCCGCGCGCACGGAACGTACAGCCTACCGCCCGATACGCTGGGGCGCCACGGCGTGTTGCACGTTTGCAGCGGAGCGCGCGCCGGGCGCAGGGTCGCTGCGTTGAGTACGTAGACGACATTGTCGGCTTCGTCGGTAACGAAGACGCGCTGCGTTCGCGCGTCGAATGCAACGCCGAGCGGAAATTTCAGATGCGGGCTGCGCATCACCACATGCGGCGAAGCGGCATGTAATGCGATAGCGGCAACGTATCCCCCGCCGGGCGTCATCGACGGGCTGACGTTCGATACCACGAAGAGCCGCTGCCCGCGTTCGTCGAGCGCGATGCCGAAAGGCCGCTCGGGCGCCGGGACTTTTCGCAGCACGCGCATCGATTGCGTGTCTACAACGGCAACCGAATTATCGTTGACGTTGCCGACGTAGGCGATATGCCGCGCCGAATCCAGGGCGACGCCCTCAGCGGTGACGCCGGTTGTGACGCGCGTAACGATTCCGCCGGGCGATACGCGCGTGAGCGCGCCTTGCCCCTGCACGTCGCGGTCGCTTACGAAGATATTTCCGGCGTCGTCGGCCGCAACCTCATTCCCAACGTCAACGCCGGAAATGTTCGTGATGCTCCACGGGCTGCGGTCGATGCGCGTGAGCGTGTCCCCGTCGGTATCGGCCGTTACAATCGAACCGTTCGGAAGGAATGCAACGTCGGCGGGGGCGCCGGCGATCGCAAAGGTTCCGAGCGCAGCGAAGGTTCGTTCGTCGTGCAGTGCGATGCCTCCGCGATAGGTTGCCACAGCGATCAGATGACCCGAAGCCGGCGGCGGCACCGTGCGGATTGCGGCATACGCAACACCGGACGAAGACGCTGCGACGATGGTCGTCCAAACTGGACGGTTCGTTTGCGGCGCGATGAACGTATCGCGATCGAGTTTTCCGGGTCCCAAGATGGCGAGAGTATAGGGACCGCTCACGCCCTCGGCGGAAACGTGCACGCGGCTGCCGGCAAAATACGATCCCGCTGACACGTGCAAGCGAAAGGTGCCGGGAGCTTGCGGCGCGCGGTGCGGCGCCGTTCCGAGCAGAAAGAGAAAGGCGAGCGCGCTAACGCGCGTGAGCATGCGCGCGTTCGAGTCCCGCGAGAACGTCGGTTCCGGGAGCGACTAGCGTTTGAGAAGTCCGCACGGGGTCGAACGTAAAGCTCGCGACCCGGTAGTCGTCAAACGTGCCGCAAACGATCTGACCGTCGGGATCGACGGCATACGCTCGCCCGGCTTTCGCATCGAAGACGACGACGTACATGCGCAGCTCGATCGCCCGGGCTCGCGCAAAAGATATCTGCCAGCCGTCATCACGTTGCGTTGTCCACGCGACCAAATCCACGCCGGCAAGCCTATACGCCGCCAGCCCGCCCGGATCGAAGACGGTGCCGTCGCCAACGCAGGCGGCGCGAGCGGCAGCTGTTTCTGGAGTAAGGATTGCGTCGGCTTCCAAAATGGCCGCCAAATCGTTATCGCCGGCGAACGATTCATCCATGGAAATTGCCAGTCGCATGGAGCGATCGTTGCGCACGTGCGAAGGCGCGTGGAATTCACTTGCGCGCTGCGGCCGCGCATCGCCCACCTCGACTTCGGCCGATACGATCTCGGGATTGGTTTCGGATGCGATGGACGCTATCGCCCCATCGGCGGAGACGATCTGGCTTTTGCCGCAGTACGCGACGCACCGCAGCTCGACGCCGCATTTATTGGCGGCTACGAACGGCACGCCGTTCTCGCGCGCACGCACGCGCGCCAGCAGATCGGCTTGGATGTTCTCCAAGTTGCCGGCGTCGCGGCCGCTGGTCACCCAGGCGGTCGGCATCACCAATATTTCGGCGCCGCGATCGACCAGCGCTCGCGCGATCGTCGGAATCCGGCCGTCGGCGCAGATCAGAACGCCCAGCTTGCCGAGCGAAGTCCGAACCGGCTCCAGTTGTTCGGCCGGCGCGAACCACTGCCGGTCGAAGTGCCAGAGAAAATGCTTGTCGGCGCTGCCCGCAATCTTACCGCCGGTATCGAATACGATGGCGCTGTTGTAGACACGGCCCTCGTGGGCGCGCGCGGCGCCGGCGACGAGCACGATCTTCAGATCGCGCGCAAGGCTGCCGCACTCGGCCATCGCCTGCGCGATCTCGGCTTCGTCGAATGGACGGCGCCCGAGCACGTATGCCGGCAGTGTGCCCTCGGGCAGCACGACCAACTCCGCGCCCGCCTTCGCGGCGTCTTTGATACGCTGCGCGATCGAGGGCCACGTCCTCGGCAATGAAGCGCGATCGTGAGCTAAGAGTTGGATCGCGCAGACCTTCACGCGGCGGCGGTTCATGGTGCTGCAAGGGTGTTTGCAGCCACGGCTACCCTTCCTGTTCGCTTGGAGAGGAACGTAAGCGGCTAATAGCCGGGCAAACCGCGGCCGAAGCCTTGTGTGGGGAGAGCAAAGGAGTGGCGCTATGCGCTTACATCGTTTTCTGTTTATCCTAACAGCCTTTTCGCTGTTGGCGTTTACCGCGCCGCAACCCGCATTTTCGGCCACGCATATAGCGATGGCCAGATTCACGTCGCGAGTCGCCCCGGCCGACGAATATTTCGGCCGTTTGAAGATGAGCATTCTCGGCATCCGAAACGAATTGCGCGATCTCGACCAGCGTTTGACCTATTCGCCTGACGCCGGAGCCAGCGCGTTGGGAACTGCGCTCTTCGTTGAAAACGCGATCCGCGATTGGGAAGCTAAATATCCGGCCGACCCGTGGCTCGCACGCAGCGTCTACCAGCTCACCCACGTGTATGCGAAGATCCATACGGCCGGCGGCCACGAAAAGGCCGTGAGCGCGCTGCATTGGCTGACCTCTCGCTATTCCAGTTCGCCGTTTTGCAGCGTCGCGCAAACTGAGGTGGGAAGCGCTCTGAAGTAAGCGAACCCTGGCGGTAATGAAGGGCCGCTCTACGACCATATCTCTTTTAGCTGCCGCAGCGGCAGCTTGCGTTCTCGGTTCCGTAGCAGCGGCACCGACGTCGAAACCGCCGGCCAAACCGGTCCCCAGCGGGCCGAAGCCACCGGCGGTTTCGAAATTCCGGCAGCACCAGCTCGACATGATGAAAGTCTCCGCGCCGGGAGACGAATATTTCGGCCGGCTCAAATTGAGCTACCTCGGAATCAACAACACGTTCCGCGACGAGTCCATTCGCGCCGGCGCATACACGACCGATTCACACATCATTTCACAGGTCGATTTCGCCGAAGATGCGTTGCGCGGGTGGGCCAACCATTATCCGAAAGACCCTCAGCTCGCCCGCTCCTATTTCATGGCGTACACGATGTACCGGAAAATATGGACGGAGCCCGGCCAAACCAAAGCCTGGCAGTATTTGCACATCATCGAGCAGCGCTTTCCCTCGAGCTACTTCGGGAAGCTCGTCAAAAAAGATCTCATTGGATTTACCGAGCACTACTTCATGGAGCCGCAACCGTGTCCATCGGTAGAGCCATCGCAGTCGCCGCTGCCCGGCGGCCGCCGCCCGCCACCGACGCCAAGTCCCACCCCTTCGCCCGTTCCGACGGTAACGCCGAGCCCGGTGCCGGGACAGCCGGCCGTCGAAGTTCTACCGGTTCCGTGCTACACGCCGATTCCGCCGACGCCGTCGCCAACGCCGGTGCCGACGATCGGACCGAGCGCACTGCCCACCGCATTGCCGAGCGGAGTGCCGGCTTCGCATGGTTCGCCCGCGCCCGTGCCGCTGCCGTCGGGATTGCTCACGCCGACCCCGCTGCCATCCGTACGTCCGTCGCTCACGCCGTCACCATTACCGACGCGCACGCCGTTAGTGAAACGCAGTCGGTAGACTTAGAAAACGGATAGGGCGGGCCTACGCCGCGGAATCTCTGACATTTTTGGCCCTGCCATGGATGGCAGCTTCAAAACTTGTTTTGCCAAAAATGCAGCGAAGCCGCAAAATTACATGGACGTAATTTTGCGAGCGGTTTCGCGGCGTAGGTCCGCCCTATCCGTTGAGAAGGCATACAAAAAGAGCCCCGGCTTTCGCCGGGGCTCTTTCTCTTCTAAGTCTCTTACGAGATTAGAACTTCAGACCTAACCCAGCGTATGCGCCCGTGTAGCTATAAGCTGACGGTGCATTCTGTTTATTCTTGCCGTTGCTTCCGAGGAAGCCCAACTCGATAAACACTGGAACGTTGGGTCCGAACGTAAACGCACCGCCGATATCCCAGCGATAGACGTTGTACGCGAGCGTGTAAGGTACGGGTACCGCGCATCCGAGCGCGAGGCATGCGCTGCCGTTTCCTTGCACGTTCGGATAGTAGTAGACGCTGCCGTACCACGTGAACCCGTCGTTGAGGTCAGGCAGTTTCTCTACTCCGACGCCAAAGTTACCAAGTTTGGGGTATCCGTAATTGCCGGATTGCCACAGGTAACCGACGCCGATGTAGATACGCGGATCCAAAACCTTGAGACCCAGACGCGCATCGCCTTCATATTGACGAGCGATGAACGCGGGGACGAAGGTCATGAAGTTTCCGCCGATCGCGGTCACGCATCCGGTGTCACCCGGAGCTGCGTGTCCACCGACGCCGTCACAGAGTTGGTTGGCGTTGGCGGCCGTCGTGTTGACGCCCTGATTGTGCGGATAGTTGTATTGCCGGTAGTCGCCTTCGATCATCCACGGCAGGTTGATGAGATTGAACTCCCACGCGCCATGGAGACGGTACGAGAAACCACCTTGCGTGTTCGACCCGGTGTTACCGGGGCTGAACTCGTTATACACCTTCGGCGAAATGATGTAGTCGCCGGCGATGAAGTGGTCCATGTACGGCGGCGGCACGGGTGACGGTGTTACCACCGGCACAGGTGACGGAGCCAGCGTTGCGGGCGCCGGAGGCGGCGTCGGCGGTATGTAGCGGACTACAACCAGACGTTTGTCCGGAACCCATTGAACGTACGCGCCCATACCTTCCGATATGACGCGGACCGGAACGACGACATGACCTTGGTAGATCTCAGGCGGCACGTCCAGCGGACGCGTTTCGCCATTGATGACAACCTCGGGTTTGCCGACGGTAACTTTTACGTCCGCTCCGGGCTTGGTGACGTCGACCGTTTTAGACGCAGGGTCGTATGCGACCGTTGCACCCATTTGCTCGAACATCGAACGTAATGGAATGAGAATCGTACCGCCACGCACTAGCGCTGCCAGTACGCGGCCCTGTTTGAGCTCGTCCGGTTTTGCGTAAACGTGATGATCGTTATAGAGAATCGGAATTTGGCCGGACGGCGGGGAACCGAAGTTCATCGGCGGCGGAGCCGGGCTAGCCTGTGCGACCACGTTGGTTCCTAAGTTTCCATGCGATCCAGGCTGCGACGGAGCTGCCACCGCGCTAAGTCCCAAGCCGGCCGTTAACAACGCGGCGAGGACTCCGGTGCTCAGTCGTTTCAAGTTTTCCTCCTAGCTAGAATGAGGAGCTCGGTTTGCCTGGGCTGGCACGTATTTATCCGCACCTCCTGCCGCGAACCAAGCGTGGGTTTCGTCGCAGGGATACCCAAGGACAAGCAAAGCTAATCGTTTCAGGGAGCCGGGTTGCCCCCCCTTGTAGTATAAGCGAGTACGGGCTTGCTCGACGGCTACCTTTGCCACCTAGCTTGCCCGGGGCCCGGTCCCTTCGTTTATAAAGGTAGCGTTAAGTGAGCTTCTCTTCAAGCTTTGAGCGGAATTTTGTTCGATCCATGACGTACCGCTCGTGGGTTCCCTCGGCCACGGCCTCCTGTTCGTCGAAGACTCGGACCGTGAAACTCACCCGGGGGCCGTCGACCAGCACCACCTCGACCTCGGTCCTCAATATGAAACCCACCGGGACGGGGGACTTGTGTTCGAGGTCGATATGGGTGGCCAGGCTGACCTGGTTCTCTCCCAGGGTGGGGGCCAGGCAGGCCATGGCGGCGTCTTCGACCAGCTGAAGGAGGGTCGGCGTCGAAAGCGCGTCCACGCCCTTGTTTCCGGCCTTTTCCGCGGTCATCCACTCTTCGACGCGGCTCTGCCTGCTGTACGTGCGGCCGATCTCGAGTTTGGCGCCCATGGGATAGATGATGTACCACATCCGCTAGCTGGTCCCCGCCCTCGCTCTAGAGCATGTTTAATCGCTCGGGCGGGGACCAAGCTCGACGGCTGTGGTCCGGGGTTAGTTGCTGAGGTAATCGCTCGCCCGCACCCAACCCACCGGACCGGGTGAGCCCGGACTTTTTGTGATGGGGGGAGGACAGGGGACGTGGCGTTTGTCGGAACGGGAGGAAGGGCAGACGGTTTTAAGGTCCGATAGGTACTACTTGAATCAAAGCACTACGATCTCCGTATAAAAGAAGAATGAAAGCAAAAAGCCTCACGATATTCGCTATGACTCTCGCGCTGGCCGCATGCGGCGGCGGCGCTCAGCAAAAGCACGGACCCGCCGCCTTGGACGTCGACGTCTCACAAGCGCAGCGCCGCACGATCGCGACCTACATCACATTGGACGGCCAAGTCTCGCCGCTGGAAGACTCGACGCTGTCGTTTCAGCAATCCGGGCCCGTTTCGGCGGTCTACGTGAATCAGGGCGACCGCGTGAGCGCCGGCGAGCTGCTCGCACGGATAGACGATTCCACGCTGCGCGCACAACTCGCGCAAGACGAAGCGCTGATTTCCCAAGCGTCGGCGCGCGCGCAATCTTCGGCGATGAACGTGCCGATTGTGTCGTCGCAGACTTCGGATGCGGCGCAGTCGGCCAAAGCTGCGCTCGACAACGCGCAATTAGCCTACAATCAGGACCAACAGCTTTTTAAACAGGGTTACGTTTCGCAGTCGCAGCTGGTGCAGGCGCGCTCAGCATATATTGCGGCGCAAACGCAATATCAGTCAGCCGTCGCCAACCGGCAATCGACGGCGGTATCGGGCGCGAGCGCGGCAGCCGATCGCGCGGCCGTGCAATCGGCGCAGGCGCAGGCCAACACGCTGCAAACGGAGATCGGCCAGACCGCGCTTTACGCGCCGTTCGACGGCGTCGTCACGGCTCGTTTGCTCGATCCGGGCGCGATGGCGAGTCCGGGAACGCCGGCACTGCGCGTGAGCAAAATCGATACCGTGTGGATTAACGTTAACGTTCCCGATGAAGATTTGCCCTACGTCCATGCCGGCACTCCGGTGACATTCACGACCGGTGCGGGCGGCCAGCGTTTCACGGCGCGCGTCAACGCGGTCAACGCCGTACCCACGCAAGGTACGTTGTCGTATCAGGCGCGCATTCAACAAGTCAATCCGGGTAACGTGCTGCGCGGCGGCATGCTCGTCAGCGTAACGGTGCAGCAGGCGCGTCACGATAACGCGATCGTCGTACCGCGTCAAGCCGTGGCGCAATCGGATCGCGGGACCGCGGTGTTCGTGGTGGGCGCGGATAAAAAAGCCAAAGAAGTTCCGGTGCAAGTCGGTTTGCAGACCGACACGCTGAGCGAAGTGCGCAGCCCGCTGATCACCGCCGGAACCACCGTCATCACGACGCGTCCCGACGCTTTGCAAGACGGGAGTTTGGTGGCATACGGTTCGACTGGGGCGGGCGGTGCGCCGCCAGGCGGGGCGCCGCCGGGAGCGGCTGGTGCCCGGGGCGCGAAGCCGCCGGCAGGCGGGCAACAGCGCCATAAAAAGGCGCAGTAACCGATGCACGCATTTATTTTAGCGGCCGTCGTTCTGGCGACGCCGACTCCCATTCCCGCGGCCACGCCGCAAGCGTTACCGTACCCGGCTTATGGGACACCCGCCCCAGGGGCGGCCGTGCAGCGGCCGCAGCCGGGCGTTCCGGTATCGATTACGCTCGCGCAGTCGATTGCAATCGCCGCCGCGCGTTCGCCCGTTTTGGCGATCGCGCGTTCGGATTACCGTTTGACGCAGCTCTCCGTCGATCTGGCGCGCACCGGGCTCTATCCCAATCTGGCCGCCACAGCCAGCGTCTCGCGAACGTTCGGATCTCGCGGCGGCAGCTCGAGCTCAGGAACGACGATCGGCGGCGGCACCACGAGCGAAGGGCTCAACGCGACGCTGAAACAGTTTATTTTAGATGGCGGAAGAGTCATTAACGAGATCCGTCAGGCGCAGTCAGGCCAATTGGCTGGGGCGGGAACCTATCAGCGCTCGCTGCAGACGCTGGCGTTCAACGTCGCGCAGGCGTACTACAACGCATTGCAAGCGGAGTCCGCGACAACGCTCGCCGTGGAGGTCGTGCATCAAAACCAAGTGCAAGAAAATCTCGTGACGGCGCAACTGCGTGCGGGAACGGCATCGCGCGTCGATCTTGCCACCGCGCAGCTTCCGACAGCGCAAGCGCGCGTCGCCCTCGTGCGCGCGCAAGGCAACCAACTCGCGGCATTCGCGGCCTTCGCGAATCAACTCGGCCTCGACGCCAGCGCGCTGGTCACGCCGATCAACGACACGCCCGCCAATCCGGCGGCTTCACTTCTGACCCAGCAAAAAGTCGATTACGATCAGGCGGTTGCGCGCGCGTTCCTGGAACGGCCCGATTATTTGTCGGCGCAGTACACGGCGCAAGCCGCGGCATACAATGTACGCGCTACGCGCGCCGGCTTGTTGCCAACGCTGACCGGCAACGCTTCGTATGGGACCAACTCAACCACGGCAACCGGAACCGATTTCAGGACCAGCGGAAACGCGGGCGTGACGCTGAGCATTCCCATCTTCGATCAAGGCGTGACGCGCGTCCAAATCGCGCAAGCCCAAGCGCAAGCCGACATTGCCAACAGCGAGCTCGATGAAAGCAAACTGACGGTCGAATTGAACGTACGCCAGGCCCTTGTAGGCCTGATCTCGGCGGAAGCCGCGGTTGGACAGGCCCAGGTTGAGCTTTCAAAAGCGAATGAGATCTTGAGCGCGACGCAAGCGCAATACCGCGCCGGCGTAACGACGCTGCCGCTGCTGCTCAACGCGCAAGTCGGGCTGACGCAGGCCGAGACCGACGAACTCAACTCAGTCTACTTGCTGCGCCAAGCCGAGCAGACGTATCTGTTCGCCTTAGGCGAGAATGATTTAGGGGCTTCGACGCTCTAACACTCGCATAGTGTCGCCCTCGCTTAGGGCGTGTTTAATCGCTCGGACGACACTATGCATCGCTTTATAGAGCATCGAAGCGTGGAAGAGGAACACACGGAGACGGTTTCCGCGGCGGTCAGCGATCCGGTCAATGCCCAGATTCTCGCTATATCCGAAGACCGGCTGACCGGCTTTCAGGAAGATCCGTTCGGCGAGATAGCCGCGCACAGCGGCGTTCCCGTCGACACGGTGATCGAACGCATCGCAGCGATGCAGCGCGCGGGAACGATCCGGCGCGTGCGGCAGACGCTGCTGGCGACCAGCCTGGCGCAAGGCGCGCTCGTCGCTTGGCGCGTCCCACCGGAAAAACTCGACGCAGCGTTCGATTACATGTCTGCGGACGATCCATTTTCCGGACACGTCGTCATTCGCACGGCCGATCCGGCGACGCCGGGCGCATCGTATCGTTTGTGGACCACGCTCAAAGTTCCGCAAGGGTATTCGCTGCGAAAGCATGCCGAGTTCTTGCAGCGGCAAGTGGGAGCCGATCATTTCCGGCTGATGCCGGCGAAGAAGCTTTTCGCTCTCGGCGTCGGACACGTGCGCCGGCGCGGCATCGAGATCGGCAGCCGCGCCGACGTTCCGGCCGAACCGATCGACACGACGATCGTGCAACTCGGCGAGCGCGAATGGCATGTGCTGGCGGCGATCAAACGGGAATTCACGCCCGAGGAAATCGTGCGCGATCTCTGGCGCGCGCGCGCGGCTGAAGCGGGCGTGGATCTGCAAGAGTTTTTCGAAGCCGGCCGCGCCTTGAATGCGCGCGGCGTCATCGGAAGATTCTCCACCTTTTTAGAGCACGTGAAGAAAACAGCCGGCGACGAACGCGTGACGCGCTATAACGTGCTTTTCCATTGGACCGTTCCAAAGGGGCGGGAGCTCGACGCCGGGCGCGAGGTCGGGCGCCATCATATCATCACGCACGCCTATTGGCGCGAGGGCGGCGAGGAGTTTCACAACGTCAACGTCATGGCGGTCGCGCACGGCCTGGATAAGAACGTCGTGCTCGCGCACAAAGCGGCCATCGACGCCCACCTGCGGGAAGCCGGTATCGACTTCGGGTATACGAATGTCTTCTGGGGAGGCCGCAGCGAGATCAAGCCGTCCGAGATATCGCCGCTCGCGTACCGTGAGTTCTGCCGGAAGCACGGACTCGATCCCGACACGATGAGAGAGGAGCCTGGATGAAACGCATTCTCGCCGCTACGATTGCCGCGGTTTTTGTTCTCGCCGGATGCACGAAGACGCAGACGACTACGAATGGCAACGGAACCACTACGGCCATTCCGAGCAACGGCGCAGCGCAAACGGTCAGCGGGGCCGTAACGAGCCGGCTCAACACATTTACGCAGCCTCACGTTCTGCGTTATACAACCGCCTCGGACATTTCATCGCTCAATCCTCACCTCGCTCAGCAAACTGAGGTCGGGCTGCTCTCGTCCTTAACGATGGCGTGGCTCATCAAGTGGGACGTCAACAACAATGCGGTTCCCGAACTCGCAACCGAGGTGCCGACGCTCGAGAACGGCGGCGTGAGCAAGAACGGTCTCACGATCACCTATCATCTGCGCAAAGGCGTGAAGTGGTCCGACGGCGTGCCGTTCAACGCGGACGACGTCGTCTTCTCGACGCAGGCCGTATTGAACAAGGCGAACAACGAGGTCGGCCGTTTGGGCTGGGATCGCATCGTCAAGATCGACGAGCCCGATAAGTACACGGTCGTCTACCACTTGAGCAAACCCTATTCTCCGTTTGTCGAAACGTTTTTCTCGAGCGCCGGCGCGAACCCGTGCGTTCTTCCCAAACACATTCTGGGTGGTCTGCCGAACATCAATACGGCGCCATACAACTCGCTGCCCGTCGGAATCGGTCCCTTCAAATATCTGCGCTGGGATCGTGCCTCGCGCGTCGTCATGGTCGCTAATCCGCTGTATTTCCGCGGAATGCCGAAACTCCAGAAGATCGAGTTCGAGATCATTCCCGACCGGAATACCGCCTTGACCCAGATCCAAGCCAAGAGTATCGACATGTGGTATCCGGTGCCCGGAAATTATTTCGCGCGCGCAAAAAGTATTCCGGGATTCACGATCGTCCGGCTGCCCGCCTATTATTTCAACCACCTCGATTTCAATACGTCCAGACCCGGGCTCAACGATCCCGTCGTCCGGCAAGCGCTCCGGTTCGCAATCGACCGGCAGACGCTCTACCACAAGGTCGCTCACAATATCGGCTATCTCCAGGAAGAACCCGCTTCGCACACTGCGCCGTACTGGGATCCATCCATCCAACTATCGCCTTTCGACATTGCGCAAGCAAACGCGATTCTCGACAAAGGGGGCTGGGCGCGCGGCCCTGACGGCATTCGCGCCAAGAACGGAACGAAGCTTGCGCTTCAAGTCGTCAGCTCGAGCGGAACGCCCGATACGAATCTTCAGATCGAACTGATCCGCAGCTGGTGGAAGCAGATCGGCGTCTCACTGTCGCTGAAAGTCTACCCGGCCGAACTGCTCTTCGCTCCGCTGGAGAACGGCGGAATAGTTTATGGCGGCAAGTGGGACGTGATTTTTTTCGCTTGGGGTCTCGATCCGCTGGGAGACTTCTCAACGATTTACGGCTGCGGCTCGATCCCTCCCAAGGGCCAGAACGCCATCCGCTGGTGCAATC
>PLED01000021.1 GCA_003136355.1 Vulcanimicrobiota bacterium
TTGTCAAGCCGATATACACCAGGCGGCTTTGCCCATAAAGGCGACCTAAAGGGCGATTTTGTGGGCAGAGGTCCGATTTTATGGGCAGGAGGCTTAGGCGAACGGCCCAGGGGATTTAAGCGGATCATACCTGGCGCGAGAAGCGGACGGTGAAAATAGGTGACACCAGAGGAACGTGAAGCGGTCCGATCGTTGCGGCTGTCCGCTAAGTCAGAGTTGGATTCGCTGGAAACCTTGACGGACGAGCAAATCGCGGCTATTTCCGCTCCCGAGCAAGAAATTACGAAGGCTACGGCCTTCGTAGAATACACCAAGGAACTACGGGCGCGCTATCCTGAGGACGCCGAGGTACTTGGGGCAAGAGGTGCGGCTGGGCTGATTTTAGGCAAGGCCAAAGTTATTCTTGGTCTACTGAAATAGCGACTTCTGCGCACGTTCCTTTACGCACTCGCCTGCCAGAACGTGGCTTCAATCCCGAGTTCGTACGCGGATTGAACGAGCACGCAGAGATTATGGCAGAGAACCTTGCACAAGACCTCGTTGACCTGTGCGACTGGAGTCTTAGAGCGGATACGGGCACCGAACTTGGCCTTGATCATGTGGAACGTGGTTTCCATGTTCGAGCGAAGGTGATAGTGGCGGAGAAAGTCGTCGCGCCTGAACGGGCCGGCCCATTAAAAAAAACTTGACAACTGTGGGGCCGATATACCTCACGCACCAGGGGGCCCGGGTAGTCCCCGATGAGGAACCTCGTTCAATGGCCCAAGGCCCACCCCGATCGGCCCGGTCGGAAACACCCCCACGCCCGCAGGCCGTGGTCGTCCATAAGACGGTCGCGACGCCCAAGACCTACTCACAAATCCACGTTACGATTTCGCTTTGGTGGGTCGTGGCGGTACTCGTTTTTGGATTTATCGTCGCGATTGCACTGTGGCAGCGTCGCCCAATCCGTCGTTTTCTTAGGACGTATCCCTTTCCGGACAAGTACGGAGCGGCATCTGCGTTGTTGGCCTTAGTCGTCGCGGCGATTTATCTGAATTATCCAGGCAACATTATCGTCATCGCAATCGCGTTTGCTCTTTTTATTGGGCAATGGTGCGACTCAGCAAGGCGCGACGAGCCAGTGAGGCGCCTTGCAATTCACCAGGCCACTGATGTTCGTAGAAGGCTTCGTCAGACGCAGACATGGCTAGTCGCGCTAACAAGGCCATATCATGTAGCCAAGGGCGAAGGCGTTAAATCGCCCGCGGAGCTAGATATTATGAGGCAGGAGATTATCTACGATTTTGGTGTAAAGCACGAGGATAATCTTTGGGCTTTGCGCGATGATTTATTCAACAATGGCTTTTGGGTGCACCCCAACTTTGACGTTGCCATGAACTCGGGAATGTCATCTGCCGACGACATTGACAAGTTGGCGTGGATTATGCACGAAATGATAAATAAGGATGCCGAGGGATGAGTTGAAAAAAGACGACAAAACCCATTGGCGAATCTGCTTTTTTATTATCGGACATTTTTAAGGCCACGCCATTTCTTTATTCCCGTCGGCTCGGATGCTGGCACGGATTCATCAATGCGGAGCGCCACTCTTTCCAAGGCGTCGGCAGTTTTTAGAATGTCGGCTCCGATAGGAAAGTCCTTAGTCAGTTCGGCCGCGGCTTTGAATCCCAAAAGATTATCCACCCGGTCATGGATTAGGTCAAAGCGCGGAGAAAGCTTTTCCCCGTATACCTGAGTTATCTGGAGCGTCGCATCATTATAGGTCCATCTCGCATATCGCCTGACCACTCTACGTATGTCGCGAGCAAGCAAAAACACTTCCTGCCGAAAGTTCTTTGGCTTCCTGAAAGAAAGCAGGTACCACGGCTGATCGCCTAACTCTCGCAGAATTGGAGAGGCGTAAAGGTAGAGGGCAAATAGGACGAGCAACGAGGCTACGGCCATGCTCGCGCGCCACCAAGTGGTCAGCGTTAGATTTACTGCCTGATCGGTTCCAGCCGCAACGATCAACGCCAAAAGACCTGTAGCTCCGATCCCGAGAAGCGTGTCTCGCGGGCCTGGAATATGCGGTCGTTCCATCGGTGCCCCTTCACCGCCCTCACCCTACCCGGCCCCCTGGTGCCTGGTGTCCTGGTGTATATCGGCTTGACAACTGTTAAGTCGACTCGTACGCTGGGCGGGTGACCGCATTCGCCGATGAACTGAACGCCGCCATGTCTTCAGCGGGCCTGAGCGCCGTGGAATTGGCCGACCGGAGCGGTCTGACCGAGGCGGCCATCTCGTACTTGCGGTCGGGGCAGCGCGAGCCGTCCTACCGGTCGCTGCAGAGGCTGACCCAGGTGCTGCCGGACCTCAATGCCACGCTCGAGGAGTCTTCGCCCTTCGACACGATCGAGGGCGCCGTCCGCGACATCCGCGCCGGCAAGATGGTCATCGTGCTCGANNCGCCCGAGGCGATCAACTTCATGCGCAAAGAGGCAGGCGGTCTGATCTGCGTGCCGCTGATCGGCAGGCGTTTGGATGAGCTGCACTTGCCGCAGATGGTTTCTGAAAATAGCGCGCTGCACGAAACGGCATTTACCGTTTCGGTCGAAGCCCGCGGTCGCACGACCACCGGAATTTCTGCGCACGATCGGTCGGCGACAATTGCGGCGCTGCTCGATCCGGGCACGAAACCGTCGGACTTGCTGCGCCCCGGTCATTCGTTTCCGCTGCGCGCGCGCGACGGCGGCGTGCTGGTTCGTGCCGGACAAACGGAGGCCGCGGTCGACCTCGCGCGTTTGGCGGGCTTGTATCCGGCCGGCGTCATCTGCGAAATTATGGCCGACGACGGCAAGATGGAGCGCCTCGACGGTCTGATTGCCTTCGCCAAAAAGCACGATCTCAAACTCATCACCGTCAAAGATTTGATTGCGTACCGCTGGCGGACCGAAAAGCTGCTGCACCGCATCGCCGAATTCAAGCTTCCGACGCCGCTTGGCGAATGGACGGGTTACGCGTACGAAAATAGCATCGACAAGAATACGCATGTTGCCCTGGTGATGGGCGAAGTGGGTGACGGCAAAGATATCGCGGTGCGCGTTCACTCCGAATGTCTGACGGGCGATGCGCTCCATTCGATCCGCTGCGACTGCGCGGAGCAGCGCGACGCGGCAATGCGTATTATCGCCGCGCAGGGCCGCGGCATTTTCTTGTATCTGCGCCAGGAAGGGCGCGGCATCGGGCTTGCCAACAAACTGCGCGCATACGAACTGCAAGACCAAGGCGCCGATACGGTCGAAGCCAACATCGCGCTCGGTCTGCCGGTCGACAAACGCGATTACGGGATCGGCTCGCAGATATTAGCAGACTTGGGCGTGAAAGAGATGCGCATCATCACCAATAATCCACGCAAAATCTTCGGCCTCGAAGGGTACGGCCTAAAGATCGTCGACCGCGTTCCGCTGCAAACAGAGCAGACGCCGTTCAATACGAAATACATGCAGACGAAGCGCAACAAAATGGGGCACATGTTAGATGCCGAAAAATAGCGCGCCGGCCATAGATTGCAGCGGGAAGCGATTTGTCATCATAACTTCGCGCTTCTATCCGCAGATTGCGGAGTGGCTTGAGGCGGGTGCGCGTCGAGGGCTGCAGGCCTGCAACGTGCGCCAGGAAGATATTCGCGCGTACTCGGTGCCGGGATGTTTCGAATTGCCGCCGGCGGCCAGCCGCGTGATTTCCGAAGGCAAGGTCGATGCGATCGTGGCGCTTGGCGCGGTGGTGCGCGGGGAAACGGCGCACTTCGACTACGTCGCGGGCGAGACGGCGCACGGCATTATGGACGTGCAACTCGCGACCGGCGTGCCGATTGGCTTCGGCGTGCTGACGACCGACACACTCGAGCAGGCGGAGTTCCGCGCGGATCCAAAACGCGGCGACAAAGGCTACCACGCCGCACTTGCGGCGGCGACGCTGTTGCGTATCCCCGCGGACACAAGGGTTCCCGCGCGCTAAGGGCGGATACCAAGCCCCTGCTACTTCGTGGAGGCCCGTCTCTTGGAAGACAAAAACATCACCTGTAAAGACTGCGGTCGGGATTTTGTTTTCTCGGCTCGTGACCAGCAATTCTACGCTGAAAAAGGGTTCCAAAACGAACCACAGCGTTGCCGCGATTGCCGTCAATCCCGCAAAGCTCCGGGAGCGGGCGGCGCAGGCGGAAACCGTCCGAGTTTCGAGGCGGTCTGCGCGCAGTGCGGGACCAATACAACGGTGCCGTTCAAACCGCGCGGCGATCGACCGGTCTACTGCCGCACGTGCTACACCGCGCACGCGCCGGCTGCGTCCGTCTAACGATCGAAACACCAGAAGCCGTTCGCTGGGCCGGAGACGCGATCGAGTATGTCGATCAGCGTTCGCTCCCGCATGAGACGATCGTCCGGCGCGCGGTCTCTGCCGAAGAACTCGAAGACGCCATAAGAACTCTCGCGGTGCGCGGCGCGCCGTGCATCGGGGTTTTCGGAGCATACGGCGTGGCGCTTTTGCGCGCGCAAATTGCCGACGATGCGAAATTCCAAGGCGCTGTCGCGCGCGTGCGCGAGGCTCGTCCGACGGCGGTGAATCTGCGCTGGGCAATCGAACGCGTGTTGAGTTCGAAGGACATGCTTGCCGAAGCGCAGGCGATCCACGCGGAGCAGCGCGAGACCGACCGCCGCATCGCCGAAAGCGCAGCCGAACTCATCGAGCGCGACGCGACGATCTACACGCACTGCCACACCGGCTCGCTCGCGACGGCTGGCGGCGGGACTGCACTGGGAACGATTCTCTTCGCGGCCCGCGCCGGAAAGCGGCCGCACGTTTTCGTGGGAGAAACGCGCCCGCTCTTGCAGGGCGCTCGCCTGACGTATTACGAGCTCTCGCAAGCTGGAGTGGATGCAACACTGGTTGTCGATTCGGCGGCCGCGATTTCCATGCAGCGTAAGGAGATCGACCTGGTTATCGTTGGCGCGGACCGGATCGCACGCAACGGCGACACGGCCAACAAGATCGGTACGTACGGGTTAGCGATTTTAGCGGCTCACCATCGCATTCCGTTTTATGTCGCGGCGCCGCGTTCCACGTTCGATTTCGAGATCGTAACGGGCCGCGATATTCCGATCGAGGAGCGTGCCGCGGATGAAGTGGGGGGCTTCGGCGCGACACGTACCGCGCTTCCCGGTGCCAACGCTTACAATCCGGCGTTCGACGTTACGCCCAACCATCTCATCACGGCCTTCGTCACGGAGTACGGCATTCTGCGACCGCCGTACGGCGAGTCGATTCCCGATTTGCAGATGCGCCCGAACATGAGCGCCTTGCTATCGAGCCCCTAGCGCGTGAATGTAGCATGCTGGGCCGCTTCGATGATGTCGACTTGAGTAGGTGAGCGGCGATGTGCTAAAGTGGCGACAGTGGCTCACACCCGGCACACCGTCAAACGAAGCGTCTCCAACGAGACGCTTCGTTTTCTTCTTGTTTGCCTAAGCGCTGTGGTCTTGGCGGCTTGTGCCGTCGCTGCCGGAAGGGTTCCTCAGCAAAAAGTCGCTACAAAAACCTCGGCCGTTATTGAAATCGGTTCCGTTGGAAGCGTCGTTTTGACAAGCGGGGAGCTCGTGGCTTCTTTTCCTAAACTGCGCGATCGCCGATATGAGTTGGTTCTGTCGCGCGGCACATGCTCCGCTCCGGCGCTCAGCCCTGGGCTTATAATAATCTCGCCGAAAGATTGGTCCCTCGATCGCGGGCTGAAGGCGACGGTTTGGCAGCGAGACCCATCGGTTGGTGCGCGGATGTTCCGACCTAACGCTGGCCTTTTTCGCGCGCCCCTCGGCATGTGCGCTTCGCGCACTGCTCGGGGTCCTTCGACAAGCTCAGGATGACACCACTTAAAGCCGAAGCGCGACTGACAACCGGTTTATATTCCGCAGGTGTCTCCAGCGCCGATAACCTCAGAAGAGAATGCCAGCTCTTGTAGTCTGAGCTCCTTGACGACATCAGTGACGTTCCCCGCCATCGCTATATCGTGGACGTTTGCCTGTGCAGGAACCTCCGGGTCGGTTTGGGCGTGGGACGCCGCGAGGGCAGAAGAAAGACCCAAGATGGTCGAGCGCAACAAAGCTTTAAACGATGCGGCGTCTTGCGCAAATTGGGCCTGGCCGCGATTGTCCAAATAGGCGGATGTAAACTCCATATATTTATTCGCGAGTGAGCGCTGCAAATCCATGAGGTTTTGTAGGCGCTGACGTAATCCGTCGATGGATGGGAACTTGCCTTTCGGGTAATCCTTCCATGATTGATTCATCACTTGGTCTTCGAGCGTCAAATTCTGCATGATGTCGTAGGCGATCTTGTCCATCTGCATCACGTCGAGATCGTTCATCGGCCCGTAGATGGAATCGTCGTCCAGCGCGGATTGAAGCGTCGCTAATTCGCTCGTATCCGCGGCCGAAACTCCGCGAGCATCCTCAAGAAACCTAATCAAGCGATGATCGATGGCGGCAAACGCCTCGTCGTTGCGTCGCATGACGTAACCGATCGGTACAGCCATCTTGCGAACGGAAGAGCAGAAGTTGGTCGATCTCTCGTTGACTATCACTTTTAGGGCTGGCGTCGGCTGCGGCGACGGAGCGACCGACACCAGCACGGCGAGCACAAGAAACATGTAGCCATTTTCTTCCTAGGCTGGGCTCATAACCTCGTCGGCCGCTTGCTCTCCTGAACGGACCGCGCCTTCCATTAATCCGTGCATCTCCGTGGCGCGTTCGCTTCCGGCAAAGTGGATGCGTCCGGCGGGTTCGTGGAGCGCGCTTCCGTAGTTTGTGAGCACGCCGGGAGCGAAATGCGCGATCATGCCGCCGAGCGACCATTCTTCGGCTGCCCAATCCGTTTCGAGGTGCGCGCGCGGCGTCAAAGCTTTGGGGCCGTAACGTTTCGCCAGCGCTTGCAGCCAGACGTCGCGGCGCTGCGCAGGATCCATCATCGCACCCTTTATGGCTTGAGGTCCGAACATGTAGCTGCTGAGTATTCCGACGTTTAACGAGCGCGGCGACTGGTCGAGCGCCACCGGAACCGGCAGATCGGGGGCAACCGTCATGCCGCTCAGTCCTTCGCCGCGCCAAAACGGTTCGTCGTAAATCGTAATGCCGCGAATGGCCGCGCCGCTCAAGAATCTGGACAACAATTGCCGGTGTACCGGAGGCAGCATCGGATCGTATTCGATCCGGCTTGCCAAGTACGGAGGTGTGGCGATGATCGCACGGCGTGCCTCGACGGTCACGCCGTCGCATATGACTTCTACACCCGTTGCGGTCTGTTTGACGCGCCGCACCGGCGACGAGAATCGCAGCGCGTCGCCTATTTTGGCGGCGATTCGCGTCGCAAGTTCGGGAATGCCGCCGTGAACCAGATGCGTTTCGGTGATGGTGTTATCGATATAGTATTCGAACTTGCCGCCGCCGCGCGCGAGAACGCACGAGCCCAGGAGCGAGACCTCGCTGGGATCGACGCAGAAGAGCGTCGTCATCGTAGTGGTGATGAGTTTGCGCGCCGTGCCGGTTGGAATATTCCAGCGCGATGCGATAAACGTGCCAAGCGTTTGCGAATCGAGATCGCGCGCACCGCTCACGTTCCATGGCTCGTTGAGCGGCATGCGTTTGACGATTCGATCGAGTTGCCAGAACGCGAAGCCTAGGCTCGCCAGCGAGAGGACGTCCACGGCGGGCAGCCCGTGGTAGCGGCGATTGGAACCGCCCAAATGCATGATCGCGTCGCCCGTGTCATACTGCGGGTACACTTCCATCCCATACTCGCGGCAGAGCTCGAACATGCGGTCTTGCCGCTTGCCCAACCACGTACCGCCTACGGAGGCTATCGTGCCGTCAGCGGCCTGGCGGTTCCACACGCGACCGCCCGCGCGGTCGCGGGCCNNCCCGGGCCTCCAGAAGCGCGACGGATTGGCCGCGCTCTTGCAGCCGGCGGGTTGCGGCTAATCCCGCGAAACCCGCGCCGACAACGCAGTAATCGGTGCGCAATTGTTCCATGATACTCTCCTAGCGCTCGCACCATTTCGTGTAGAACATGGTGACCGGCGGGCCGGCGAAGGCGTAACGTAACGTGGGGCCGTTGCTTACGGACGAGCACTCTTTTGCGACGGACCGCATGGCCGCGGGGTCGCGGCCGGGCGGCTCGTTCAATACGACCAAATAGCGGGCTGGGCTAGAGCCTCCCTCCCACATCGCCCATTGCCGCCGGCCGATGCCTGAGATAACCGTCGATTCAATAGCGCCTTGATAGAGCAATTCGGATGCAATCTCGAATTTGTCGGTCATGACGATTGCATGCGTGTGTTTTAGCAAACCGCGAATGTCGCGTGCCAGCGGCGCGTATGCGTATACGGCCGAATAAAACAAGCTCTCCGGTTTGTTATTCGAGGCGCGCAATAACGAAGCTTGAACAGGCTGCGGTAAAGAGAGCAGCGTCACGACGACCATCGCGTAAGCTGCCGGAACGATCCACGCTGCGGCAGCAAGCCGCTTCCAGAGTAGCGGAAAGTTTACGTAGGCAATTCCGAGCGCGACGCAGAGCGATGCGAATGGTCCGAGAAGCCAATAGGACTCGACCCCTTCAAAAAACGAGAGCACGATCAGCAGAAGCGGCAGCGGCAGCGCCGTGCAAGCCAGCAGATCGTAACGGCGGCGGATCGTGAGGAGATAAGTCGCGACGAGAAACGCTGCGGCTTCGAGCGCGAAACGCAGCGTCGAAAGTATCAGCAGGTGCGCGGCGCTGAAATGTTCGTAGGCTTCGCGATAGATGGTGAAGCTGAAATTCGCCCACCCGTGCGTGGCATTCCAATAGACGAACGGCGCATAGAGCAGCATCGCAATGACGGGCGCGATCCAAAAACCCTGTTTCCACATGCGGCGCTGAGCGGGCAGAAGTGAGAAGATGAGCACTCCGGCCAGGAGCGAGAAACCAAAAGCGCGCGAGAGCAAAGCTCCGCCAAGCGTAATTCCCAAGAGGATCATATCGGTTGTGCGCAAGCGCGTGGAGGCGCGTGCAGCGAAGAGCAGTGCGAGCGACCAGAACAAAAGATACGCACCGTCGGGCAGAGCTTCGCCGATGATCATCCGCGTCTGCGGGATGAGCGCGAAGATGACGGCGGCGGCGCCGCCCGCGCGCGCGTTACCGGTCAGGACGATCGCCGTGTAGCCCAGCGCGACAGCCGCGAATGCTTCGCACGCGATGAACGGCAAACGGATGGCGAGTTCGCTCGAGCCGAACATCGCCGTGAATGCGATGAGCCAGGCAACCATCGGTGGATGGTCGACGTACCCGAGCGCCAGATGGCGGCTCCACGCCCAGTAGTACGACTCGTCTTCGGTGAGCGGAATATGCGACGCCACGGCAATGCGGAAGGCTGCCATTCCCGCAACGATCAGTAACGCCGCGCGAGGCAATCGGTTCATCCTAGTTGGGGCGGGGTTGGCGAGGCGCGTATTCTCGGCCTGCCGAAGACCGCCCGGCGTGAAGTTTTACGATTTCGTCGATAAGCAGCCTGCGATCGGCAGGCTCGCGATCATCGAGGGCACCGAACGCGTACTTGCGGATCGCGCGCTGGAGATCGTGATCGAGCGTGTGCTTCCCGACGAGACGCGCGACTTAAATCTCGACCGCTTTCCGGCTGGCGATCTCGCCGAGGCGAACAGGCTTCGAGAAGCAGTGCAGGCGATGCCGTTTCTGGCCACATCGCGACTTATCGTGGTAAGCGACGCGCAAACGCTCAAGACCGCGATGCGGCGCGACATTTGGAGCGTGGCCGAGTGTGTGCCGGAGGGCAACACGCTGGTCATCTGCGACTTGCTCTCACCGCGCGCGCCGCGCCCGCAACCGTTCGGTGCGATGGCCGGACGCAGCGCGCTGCGCATCGACACGACCGCGAACGATGACGTGCGCAAGCGCTTCACCGAGGAAACGCTCGCGGAGCTGAACGTCACGGCCGAGCCGCGCGTCGTCGGCGCGCTCGCCGGCAGCAGCGCCGACCTGGCTGCGATCCGCAACGACCTGCAGAAGCTGGCCCTTGCCGGCAAGAAGATCACGTTCGCGGATCTCGAGCATGAGACGCTGTCCATAGAAGACCCCAAAGCGTACAAATATGCCGGCGCGCTGGTTGAAGGGCGTGTTGCCGAAGCGCTGGCGATCGCACACGAAATGTTTTCCAGCGATCGCACGGCGGGCGTTCCGCTTGTCTATGCGGCCGCCACCGAATGTGGACTGCTCTGGGAGCTCGCGCGCGGCGGTCAGCTGACGGGACGGTCCGCGTGGCGCTCGCGGGCGCTGGGGCCGATCGCGGCCCGCGTGGGAGAGCAGCGCGCGCGCCGCGCTTTCGAGCGTGCGATCGGCGCCTTCGACGCCATCGTCACCGGCCGCATCGACGACCCCGAGCTGGCGGTCGAACTCCTGACCGCGGAACTGGCGGGGCTCAGCGCGAAACGTCCCACCACCGCATGACCTACGATTCGTACGCGTCCCCGTACTCTTGGAGATACGGGCGCGCCGAGCTGCGCGCGCTTTTTTCCGAGCACGAACGGCGCAGACTCTGGCGCCAAGTTTGGCTCGCTCTGGCCGAAGCGCAGTCGCGTCATGGCCTGGTGACCGCTGAAGAAGTTGAAGATATTCGCGCGCACGTAGACGACGTCGACGTCGATGCGGCGTTAAAGATCGAAAGCGAAATTCATCACGACCTGATGGCGGAAATCCGCGTGTTTGCTTCGCAGGCAAAGATCGGCGGTGGAAAGCTTCACCTCGGCTCGACCTCGATGGATATCGAAGACACGGTCGAAACCTATCGCTTGCGCCGCGCGGTGGCGATGATCGGAGCATCGTTAGGCGAGCTGCTGCGCGCGTTTACCAAGCGCATTCGCGCGAACTCCGGCGTTGTTTGCATGGCGTTTACGCACCTTCAGCCGGCCGAGCCGACGACGCTCGGTTACCGCTTCGCAGTGTACGCACAAGATTTGCTCATCGACGACGCTGCGCTGCGCTTCGCTTTTGAGAATCTTACGGCCAAGGGCATGCGCGGCGCCGTCGGCACGGCGGCGTCGTACGAGCAGCTCCTGAACGGAAGCGGCGGGTCAGCGGAGACGCTCGAGAAAGCCGTGCTCGATCGTTTTGGATTGAGCGCTCGCGAGGTTAGCACGCAAACATATCCTCGCAAGTTGGACTACATGCTGTTGAGCGCGCTCGCCGGCATCGGCGCATCGCTTTCGAAATTTGCCGCCGATATCCGGATCCTGAGTTCGCCGGAGTTCGGGGAACTTCGGGAGCCATTTGGGGAGAAGCAGGTCGGTAGCTCCGCGATGCCGTTCAAACGTAATCCGATCTTGTGTGAGCGCATCGGTTCGCTTGCGCGTATGCTGCCGGCATATGCGGATGTGGCGTGGCAAAATGCCGCGACGAATTATCTGGAACGGACGCTCGACGACAGCGCGAACCGGCGCACGATTTTACCGGAAGCGCTCCTCTGCACCGATGAGATAGTGCAATTGGCGGTCAAGGTCGTGAACGGGCTTACGATTGAAAGCAAACGCATCGCCGATAACCTGCGCACGTACGGTCCGTTCGCCGGCACGGAATCGGTGTTGCTCGAGGCGGTGCGCGCCGGCGGCGACCGCCAGGCGGTGCACGAACTCTTGCGCACGGCTTCCATGCGGGCGTGGGAAGCCGTCGCGCAGGGTAAGGAAAATCCGCTGAGCGGCTTGCTAACGGAAGAATCAGAGCTCACGGGCCGGCTCGATCCGGCGGAGATTCGCCGGATGTTGGAACCATCGGGGCATACGGGAATCGCGCCCGCGCGCGCGCTTGCGCTTGCCGACAAAATTGACGCACTGGCACCGTTTCCCCAGGCCTCGACTTCGCTCGGCCGCCCTTCGACTGGGGCGCCCGATGGCGCCCGCTCAGGATGACAAGATGAATAAAGGTATCGAGATCGCGCACGGCAAGACCAAGGTGCTCTACGAGAGCCCGGGGCAGCCCGACGTCGCGGTCATCAAGCAAACCGATGCGATCAGCGCGGGCGACGGGGTGAGGCGCAACGAGATTGCGGGTAAAGGCCGCTTAGCCGCACAAACGACGGCGCGCGTTTTCCGTTTGCTCAACCTCTGTGGTTTGCCGACCCACTATCTAAGCGGCGGCGAAGACGACGACCAAAACGAAATGCTGGTGCGGCGCTGCAACATGATTCCGCTCGAAATGGTGGTGCGCGGCGTTGCGGCCGGGTCGCTCGTGAAGCGCAACCCCGGCATGCAGCGCGGCGCCATACTCGTTCCGCGCATGCTTGAGTTCTTTGTGAAGGACGATGCCAATCACGATCCGCTGATCACGCCCGATGAAATCGTCTCGCGTAATATCGCGCAGCCGCCGGAGATTGCGGCGATGAGCGAGATCGCCCGCATCACGTTCGAGATATTGGCGCACGCGTGGCGTAAGCGCGACGTGATGCTGGTCGACCTCAAACTGGAGTTCGGCAGGCTGGCGGGCGGTGAGAATCAGGGGCAACTCGTGATCGCTGACGTGATCGACAACGACTCGTGGCGCATCTGGCCGGGCGGACGGGAAGATCGGATGCTCGATAAACAGATCTATCGCAATTTGGAAAAGGTCGACGACGAGGCGCTCAATTACGTCAAGAGCGCTTACGAACAAGTGACCGAGATGACGGGAAATTTTCCGGTGATGCGTCCGGGCATGATCGCGATCTTCGCTGAGAAGCCGGAACAAACGGCCGAAGTAAATGCCCTCTCGCAGGCGTTAGGGCAGCTCGGATTGCCGATCGTGCGTCACGTCGCCAGCGCAGCGAAGACGCCGGGTTTTGTTTTGCAGCTCATTCAGCAGCACGACGCGAGTTTCGCGCGCCTGGTTTACGTCACGGTTTCGGGGCCTGATGGCGCGCTGCATGCAGTGATCGAGGGCACGACGAGTGCGCCCGTTTTTGAAGCCGGCGGCAAAGAGCCGGGCGCGGTCGCGCTGCGGTGCGCCAAGGTGCTCGGGCTGGAAGACACGGTGATGTTCGGCCGCACGCTGATGGTGCAGACCAACATGCGTTCGGCGGTGCTGCAAGCCGACGCCGCGCTCAACATGCAGCCGGCACCGCCCCCGCCCAACTTTGGCTAAGCCTGTTTTCGCCTTGCGGCCCGACGAGCTGCGCCGCATCGCCGAGGGTTTGGGACGTGAGCCAACGGTGGTCGAGCTCTATGCGTTCGACGCGCAGTGGAGCGAGCATTGCTCGTACAAGAGCAGCCGTCATTTGCTCAAGCAGCTTCCGACGACCGGTCCTAACGTCGTGCTCGGTCCGGGTGAAGACGCGGGCATTTTACATTTAGGAGAACACAACGGCGAGCGTTACGGCGTGGTGATCGCGCACGAATCGCACAATCATCCATCGCAAGTCGTGCCGTTCGAAGGGGCTGCGACCGGCGTCGGCGGTATCGTCCGCGACGTGTTGTGCATGGGCGCCGAGGTGATTGCGCTGGCGGATTGCTTGCGCTTTGGGAATGTCGACGATCCGAACTCCCACCAGCGTTATGTTGCGCAGCAAGTCGTCGACGGCATCGCCGCGTACGGGAATGCGATCGGCGTTCCCAATATCGCCGGCGACGTTTATTTCGACGAAGGTTTCAACGATAATTGCCTGGTTAACGTGATTGCGCTGGGTTTGGTTAAGGAAAGCGAGATCATTCACTCGCGCGCCCCTGAGGGCTCGGCGGGTTGGGACATCGTGCTCGTGGGAAAGGCGACCGATGCAAGCGGGTTCGGCGGGGCGTCGTTTTCATCGCTGACGTTGGAAGAAGATAACCAAGAAGCCAACAAGAGTGCGGTTCAAGTGCCCGATCCGTTTCTCAAAAACGTCATCATGCGTGCGAGCTATCGCGTCTTCGACTACTTGCGCGGGAAGAAGATCATCGCGGGATTCAAAGATTTGGGGGCAGGCGGCATCATGGGGTGTACGGCGGAGCTCTGCGCCGCCGGCGGTTACGGCGCAATTATCGATCTCGATGACGTCAATGTCGCGGTCGAGAACCTGCCGCCGGAAGTGATTGCCGTCGGCGAGACGCAAGAGCGTCTATGCTGGGTTTTGCCCGGCGACGTGACCGCCGACGTATTGCGTATATATAATGAAGAGTTTTCACTGCCCGAGATTGCGCGGGGCGCGCGGGCGACGGTGATCGGCGCCGTGCAGGCTGAGAAACGCTACGTCATGCGGCACGGCAGCGAAATCGTCATGGACGTACCGATTGATTTCCTGGCGGGCGCCCCTTCGACTGGCGTTCGCATAGCGAACGCCGCTCAGGATGACAAAGTGGGTGCCGCACAGGATGGCAAAGTGGGCGAAGACGCGCTCTTAACCCAAACTCTGTCGGACATAAACAATTGTTCGCGCGAGCCGCTGTACAAAGAATACGATTCGGTAGTGCGCGGCATGACCGTTATTCCGCGCGGCTACGCAGATGCTGGAGTCATCGCACCGATTCCGGGCGCGCCACTCGGCGTGGCTTTGGGCGTCGGCGAAAGCGTCATCGAAGCGGTGCGGAAAGTTGTCGCAGTCGGAGCGCGTCCGATCGGCTTGACCGACTGCCTTAATTTTGGCAATCCGAATAACGAAGAGCATTTCGCGCAGCTGGTTAGCGCCGTTGCAATGCTTTCCGAGGAAGCCAAAACGCTGGGCTTGCCCTTTGTATCCGGTAACGTGAGCTTATATAACGAATCGGCATCGCGAACGGCTATACCGTTTTCCCCGATAATCGGATGCGTGGGGGTGATCGATAATGTCGGTAAGGTCGTAACACCGGCGCTAAAGCATCCGAATTCACCACTGTATCTTATTGGAGCACACGAAGCCGGGTCGTCCCTAAGACCGGAGAACAAACGCATCGCCGCTATCCTTGAGGCAATTGGCGGACGGCTGATCCTGTCGATCCGAGCGATCGGTAGCGATGGCATATTAGCGGCGGCGGCGCAAATGGCGTTTGCCTCCGGAAATGATTTTGGCGTGGAATTCAACGACGAAATGGCGCGGGGGGCGCGCTATCACGGTTGGTTAATCGAAGCGTCCGAGGCCGCGGCATTTGAGGCTTTTGCAAGCCGTAAGCTTTCTGGCGATGACTGGCATCGCATCGGTCTAACAACCGTCGCGGATATCGACGGCGAAGTTGACATCGCTTCAGGCGGTCAATCCTGGGACCTGGACGAGCTGCGCACCGCATGGCGGAAGCCGCTCGCAGAGATCTACGCGTGAGTGCGAAAGTCGCGGTTCTCGTCTTCCCCGGCACGAATAGCGAAGCCGAAACCGTTCGCATTTGCCGGGACGTTGGGCTCGACGCGGAAAGCGTGCATTGGAGCAAAGCGACGTCGCTTCCAACGTATGACGCGTACATACTTCCGGGCGGTTTCGCTTATGAGGATCGCATTCGCGCGGGCGCTATTTCGGCGCACGACCCGATGATGGATTACGTAATTAAAGCCGCGGAAAAAGGCAAACTCGTCCTAGGCATCTGCAACGGCGCTCAGATCCTTTTGGAAGCCGGGCTCGTTCCCGGAACCGGCGCGATTCGTAGACCGACCGCCGCCTTCACGCGCAACGCGCCAAGTGGAAAATTCATCTGCAAGCACGTGCACATAAAGCTTTCAGGGACTCCGTCGCGGTGCGCGATCACGGCCGCGCTTCCAAATGATGCCGTCATTCCGGCATGGGCCGGGCACGGGGAAGGGCGTTTGGCGGCGAGCATGGAGCATTTGGAACAGATAAGTTCGGGCGGGCACCTTGCATTCGTGTATTCGCATTCGGATGGAACGGTCAATGCGGCTGCCGTTCCGAATGGTTCGGCGTTGGGGTGTGCCGGACTCACCAACAAAAAAGGTAACGTGCTGGCAATCATGCCGCACCCGGAACGCGACGCATGGAATTTCAATCATTCGGAACGCGCTGACGGTAAAGACATTCTCGCGCCGTCCGGTGGCGCGGCGTTTTTCCGCGCATTTGCTAAAGCGCTTTCGTAAATTAAGGCTGCGGGGAACGAGTAGCGGTCGTGTCCGCTATTTTGTTGTAGATCAGCGCGAATAAACCGCCGGCGATCGCTCCACCTACAAAAATCCATATCACCGACGTCGCGATAAAGCCGCCACCGATAGCGGACATTCCGAACGGAAGATGCCCTAAGAACGTATCTCGCAACATCCACGACAGGGGCGCGAAGTTTGTCGCGGCGAGGACCGCTTTTGCGACGCCAAACGCCAGCGCTAGGGCCAGAGGATTGAAACGTATCATTGTACACTGTGCTTTCGGCTCGAATTGTTCCCTGCCATCTTGTCTAACTTACCGGATCGCGTGAACGAACCGCGCTGGGGGCTCTGCCGGTGCAGCCAAGAAGCCGACAATTTCTTGGGGCGGGTTCGACACCCGTAGCCTCCAGCGCACGGGGCCGTGGACGGGCGCGTTGCGGTATGGTAGGATCAGGTTGTCGGCTTCTTGGCTTATCGGTAAAACCGCGACCGCCCGTCTCTGGGCGGTCGTTTCGTTTTCGCACAGGACACCGCGAGCGTTGGCGGGTATCCTCGGCCACTACCGTGTTGCACACTGTCGCTATTACATTAAAGATTCCCGACAACACCGCGTTCAGCGCTTTGACCGCTTTGCGCCGGCTCGGCGTGGACGTCGACCGGGTCGAGCGGGCCGACATCTGGCAGTTCGCCGGCCCGGCGTCGGGCAATGATGTGGCGGCCAGCGTACAGCGCAACGAGTCGCTTTTCAATCCGAATAAGCACGCGCTTGAGCTGCGCGAATCGCCAAATCCGCAAAGCGGCGAAGCATGGATTTCCACGATATCGGCGACTCACGCAGTTGCGGCTGACGCGTCGGCCGCGGCCGTGCATCACGTGGGATGGCGATTGTTCGGCCGTGACGGGACGCCGGTTCCGCCTGCAACGCTGAAAGAAGCAGTCGAGAAGTTGCTCTGTAACCCAGCGATCGAACGCGCGATAACTTAATGCCGGACCAGACTTATACCATCGCCACGCTGGGCTCTCACTCGGCGCTGCAGATTCTCAAAGGCGCGCACGACGAGGGATTTGCGACGCTGGCGATTGCAAACCGCGATACCGAAGCGTTGTATCGTTCATTTCGTTTTGTAGACGAGGTGATCGGCATCGAGCGGTACCAAGATTTTCCGGCGCTCATGCCCCAGCTCGAAAAGCGTAAGATCATCATCGTGCCACACGGCTCGTTCGTCGCGTACCTTTCGCTCGACGAGCACAAGCGCATGACGGTTCCGTATTTTGGAAACAAAGCCGTGCTCGATTGGGAAGCCAGCCGCGAGTTGCAGCGTCAATGGCTTTCGCGCGCAGGTTTAACGTTGCCGCGCCAATTCCAGACCGGCAGCGACATTGACCGTCCGGTTATTGTCAAACTTTACGGAGCGAAAGGCGGCAAAGGGTATATGTTCATCCGCGATACGGCTGATTTCGAAGCGCGCGCGGCGCACCTCAAAGAAGAACACATCATTCAGGAATACATCGTCGGCGTGCCGCTCTACGTGCATTACTTTTACTCGCCGCTGGAGGACCGGCTCGAGATCATGAGCATGGATCGGCGGTACGAAACCAACGTCGACTCGCTCGGGCGCATTCCCGCGGCCGCGCAAGAAGGCATGGATGTGAGCCCTTCATACGTGGTCGTCGGCAATTCGCCGGTCTCGCTGCGCGAATCGATGCTGGCCGAAGCATACCGCATGGGCGAGGCAGTGGTACGCGTCAGCAAAGAGATCTGCGGGCCCAAAGGGCTCTTCGGCGCATTTTGCATCGAGACGATCATTACACCCGACATGCAGTTTTTCGTGATGGAAATCTCCGCCCGCATTGTAGCGGGGACCAATCTCTTCATCGACGGCTCGCCGTACTCGTATCTGAATTACTCGGAGCCCATGTCGACCGGGCGCCGCATTGCCAGGGAACTCAAGAACGCCATTTCGAGTAATAAACTGGGAATGGTATTGGATGATGGGTAGGACTATTGCGCTGGCGATGCTTGTGCTGCTGTTGCCGTCGCGCGCGAACGCGGCGCTCATGGCCGATCCCGCCAAACTCTACGCGCAGATGAAAGCTTCATTCGAAAAAGGCTCGGCGCAAGGCTGGACATTTTACAATCAGCAAGAGTATCTCTCGACGATCTTTAACGCCGGCCGCGCCTACTCGCTGCAGATGCCGAACGACCCGGGGTACGCCAATCTGGCGCAGCTCACGGTCGATATGGCGTCGGCACTGCATTACGATCCGCTCATCAACCACGAAGCGGTTCCGTGGTGGGTACGCGAAGCGGCGCTTTACGTCCAGAAAAACAATCCCGATCGCGCGGAGCAAGCCAAAGCCAAAGATTTGCTCGCGCGGGTGGATGCGCTCGAAGATCCGATCGCGCTCGCGCAATTTGCCGACGAAGATGCCACCGCGCTAGTGCAGGCCTATCCGCACGATGCGAACGCACAGTTGGAGCGAGTCGAGGCAAACTGGCGCGGGTACCTGATCAGTGGTGACGCTTCGTGGCGCAGTTTAGCGTTCGTGCACGCGAACGCGCCTACGTTTCCGATTGCCAATCTGCCGTCAACGTGGGGCCCGTCGTTTCTGAATGCGCTGCGCAACGCCGCTGCCGGCGCGGAAAGCTACACGCAGGGCGACCAAGTCAACGCGCAGGCCGTGCTTAATAGATTGCGTCTCGCGAACGCCCCACCGCTGATCGCCAGCGTCAAATCGCAGCCGCACGACGTGTACTTGACCACGTTAGCGCCGGCGGATGAATACTTCGGGCCGATGGGAATGTCGATTCTCGGCATTCAGAACGAACTCAAGCGCGTCAACTTCATGATCGGCTACGGCTACACGACGCAAGAAAGCGGCGCGGCCGTACAGATCGCCACCGCGATCGACGACATGCACAAGGTCTACCCGCGGGACCGCGACCTGCCGCAGCTGCTGTTCGACATGTATACGACGCTCGAAAAAATCGGCACGCCCGACGCCAGCGCCGCTCGAACGCACATGCGCGCCATCCTTACGGTCGAGTATCAGGACACGCCCCAAGCAAGGAAACTCCTACCGCTCTAAAAGGCGCGCCCCGGAGTGAAGGAGGCCGCTCCTAGCGAGCGGTACCTCTCAGGTCCACAATGCGGAAAGGGGTCCTTATGGCTCGTAAAACCATCGATTGCCGCGAATTTCCAAGCGAAAACAACTGCACTATCGCCATCGCGGCCGATACTGAAGAAGAGTTGCTCGACTCGGCGGTCACACATGCGGTCAGAGTGCATAAGCACCAAGACACGCCCGAACTGCGCAGCCAAATCCGCTCGGGCATCAAAGAAGGCGCACTTACCTAAAGCGCGCCGTAGTCAAAGAAAAAGGTGCTCCGGCGCCTTTTTTCTTTACCCCCCTCTCCATTTTTGGGGCATAGCGCGTGATGGTATCATGTGAGATGCAGACTATGGCGACGACGATGTGCGACAAGCCGGAAATCGAGTACCTCGACGGGCGGCCTCACCCCAAAGTGAGCCCGAAGCTGAGCCACGGACTCGTTCAAATTGCGCTTGCTACAGCGATCAAAGCCTGCGCGGGCGAGCGGGGATTTGTCGTATCGGAAGTTCGCTTCGACCCGGGGGCCATCGCCGGGACGAAGAAAACCGAGTTCGTTCCGGATGTCGCGTTTCTGAGCCGCGAGCGCCGTCAAGCACTGTCGGGCAAGGGTCGTGAGAAACCGCCGCTTTCGCCGGAGCTTGCGGTCGAAGTGCGCTCGCCTTCAGATGACCTACGCTATCTGGCAAAGAAAATCTCGCGTTATCTCGCAACGGGTTCGATCTTGGCGCTCGACGTCGATCCAAAGATGCGACGCATTATTGCGCACGCTACTAATGGAGTGCGTGAATACGGCGCCGGAGAGCGCTTCGAACATCCGGCGCTGCCTTGGCTGCAATTCGATGTCGAGGCAATCTTCGCAGAGTTGGATCCGTTATGAAGCACGACTCGGCCCCGGACGTTCAAAAAACGGAAGAAGAGTGGCGCACTGAGCTCGGTCCGGAGCGCTATCACGTTCTACGCGAAGCCGGTACGGAGCGCCCGTTTACGGGCTCGCTGCTCAGCGTCGACGACGAAGGCACGTACACGTGTGGCGCGTGCGGCGCACCGTTGTTTAAATCGGATTCTAAGTTCGAATCGCATTGCGGATGGCCAAGTTTCACGAGCCCCGAGGAGCAGCAAAACGTCAGGCTATTGGATGACAATACGCTCGGAATGCACCGGGTGGAAGTCCGATGCAAGCGCTGCGATTCGCACCTGGGCCACGTTTTTGATGACGGCCCCGCGCCCGAAGGCACTCGCTACTGCATCAACTCGCTATCACTAAACTTCAAACCGAAAGGTTAGTGCTCCGAGACTGAAAGCGTGTTGCCGTCGGGGTCTTTGAACCAGGCGACGCTTCCGTCCGGGCTCTTCCAGATTCCAAGATCGTCCTGTTTCATCCATTCCATCTCGAGGCGCAAGAACGTAACGCCGCGCGCAGTTAAGCCGGCGACGACCTCACGGATGCCGGTGACTTCCCAGCCGACGCCCCCTTTTCAAGGCTTCGCAGTAGGTTTTTCGTACCAGTACACCTTCCCATGGCACTTCTCGTGCCAGAAAGGTTACCATGAAAAAACTACTTGTCGCATTGTGCGGCGTTGCCTTTGCTTTCTCGCTGCAAGCCTGCACGTCGAAGGGCTCCACGCTCGTTCCGATGGCTACGCAGCAGCGCCCGGCCCAGCCCATCACCGCCATGGACGGCAACGGCGGCGGTCCGGTTGGGAATTGCGGAGAGAACGGCTGCCCGGATCCGACGCCCACGCCCTAGACGCAGGGCAGTAGTAAGATACTACCAAAACTATGGTGCGGCGGGTTATTCCGCCGCACCATGACCATAGCTAAACAGGCGCCGCGCCGCGCACGATTCGATGAAGGCGCCTTTACCGAGGCTTTTTTAGCCGCGGACTATCCGGAATGCCGGCGTCTTTTGAAGGAGCTGCGCGACGATCCGGTTCGCACCGTGCTCTTGACCGCGCGCGTCGACTTTCGCGAGCAGCGCTTTCTGGAGATGATCGAAGCGCTCGTGGGCTTGAAACCCAAAAAAGATGAAGCCGCGATCGAGCGCGACATTCTGCTGGGCGTGGCTTACGGAAACACAAACGATTTTTCGACGGCGCGGCTGTGTCTCGACCGCGCACTCGAAAAGACGCGACCCGGCGGCCAGCAGCACGCAGATGCGCTGTTTTATAAAGCCGTGATTGCGTGGCTGGAACACGAACACCGCGAGAGCGAAACGCTGATGCAGGCATCGCTTGAGGATGCATCACCGAACAATCGCGCGCGCGCTCACATGTTGCTCTCGTGGATTGCGGTACGCAGGCGCGACCTGGGGCGCCAAGTGCACGAGCTCATGAAGGCGCTCGATGTTTTCGCCGAAACTGACCAGCCCGACGAGTATTATCGCGCAAAAGTGCTGTTGACGCTCGCACTGCTAGGGCGCGAACTGCCTTTGCCGGCCGAGTCACAGCGAGTCCGCGATACGTTGGCGCTCATGCGCCCGACAACGGGTACGCAGCTTTCACGGTTTCAGACCATGCGCTACCTAGGCTGGATAGATGCTCTCCAAGGTGATGAGCTGGCCGCTTTCCGCGCCTTTCGCGCAGCTTCGGCGTTAGCGCTTTCGGAGCATTGGCGCGTGCTCTGTTTAACCGATCGCGCCTACCTCGCTCGAAATACCGGCGAGCGTACTTTCGCGCAAGACGTTCTCCATGAGGCGCACGAGATCGCGCAGCATCTTTCTTGGTCGGAGTCGCAGCGGGAAGAGCGGTCGTCGCTTTTCGTGCTGGCTGAGCTTTTTGCGACCAACGATCCGGCGCTCTCGCAGAAATACCTCGCGCAATTCCGCTCGCTGAACACGGCCGTCATGATCGGGATCTCGTACGACGACGATCCTCGAACGCGAGCATTCGCGGGATATGCTTCCGGAAAAGCGATGTTCGAGCTGGGCGAAAAAGAAGAAGCGATCGCCATGCTTTCCGAAGCGCGGGAGATCTTCGACGCGTTTCACTACGGCTGGCGCACGGCGCTTTGCGCCTTGGCCTTGCATCGGGCGACCGGCGAAGCGGCATGGCTGATCGAAGCGCGCCAGAAGATCGCGCCTTGGCCCAAGAGTTGGATCGCGCGCGAGATCGCCGACGCCAGCGAAGCCGGCGCGGATAGCCGGCTCCTTTCAAGCGCGCAGCGCCGGGTACTCAATCTGTTGCTCGAGGGGAAGAGTAATGCGGGCATCGCCAAGGCGCTCGGGCGCAGCCCCTATACGGTGCGCAACCACATCGCGCAGCTCTTCCGGACCTACAACGTCACCAACCGGACCCAGCTGGCCGGCCTCTTCCGGGTGCATAAGCGGGCCTGAGCAGGAAGACTGGTACTTCCGTACTAACCTCCGGGTGTGGGCGAGGCGCGCCCCGAGCGCCCCATGACACTATGTGCGGGTTTACAGCGCAGCTAGCGATTCTTCGAACGCCTTCAGGAACTCGGTCGTGTCGTTGTCGTCGAAGATCAGCGGCGGTTGAATGCGCAGTACGTTGCCGAAGCGTCCGCCTTTACCGATCAGAACCTTGCGCTTGCGCATCTCTTCGAGCATGCGCGTCGCTTCGTTCGGCGCATAGGCCTTCGTGGTTTGATCGAGCACGAGCTCCACGCCGATCATGAGGCCGTGGCCGCGCACGTCGCCGATCAGCGGGAAGCGTTTCTGCAGATCGCGCAAACCGGCCAGCAGTTTTTCGCCCTGGCGTTTCGCATTCGCGATCAGGTCGCGCTTTTCGATGACTTCGAGGGTGACGCGAGCCGCCGTCGTCGACAGCGCATTTCCGCCGAACGTATTGATGTGCGGGCCTTTGAAGACGTCCGCGAGTTCGGGGCGCGTGATCGTGACGGCGATGGGCATACCGCTCGCCAGACCTTTGGCTGACGTGATGATGTCCGGCACGACGCCGTAGGTTCCGGTGATGCCGAACATTCCGTCGCCAAGCCGTCCCCAGCCCGTTTGCACTTCGTCGGCGATGAAGAGCGTGCCGAATGGTTCGAGCGTTTCTTTTAAAACTTTGAAGTACTCATCGGGCGGCGTGATGATGCCGCCGACGCCGGCGATCGTCTCGGCGATCATTGCGGCGGGATTGCCGTTAGTCTGCGTTTCGATGACGCGCTTTGCGGCCTTCGCGCAAGCGATGCCGCATGAGGGATAGGTCATGCCGAGCGGACAGCGATAGCAGTACGGGCTGGGCACGAATGCAACGTGCGGCACTACCGGACCGAAATTACGCCAGTTGCTTTGGCCCGCGAGCGCGACCGTGTAGAGCGTTCGGCCATGATAGGCTTGCTCGAGCGAAAGAAAATCCGTGGAGTTTTTCGAGAGGCGCGAAATGAGCGCAGCCATCTCGTTGGCTTCCGAACCTGAATTGGAGAAGAAGGTTTTCGTCATGCCTTCGGGCGCGATGTCTGAGATTTTCTCGGCCAGGTCGAGCATCTCGTCGGTCAGGTAGAGCGTCGAGACGTGCATGAGCTTTTTGGCCTGCTCGGCAACGGCTTGCGCGACCTCGGTATCGCCGTAGCCGACCGTGTTGGTGGCGATGCCGGCAAACGCGTCGAGGTATTCGTTGCCCTCGTCATCGCAAACGCGCGTGCCGTGGCCGCCCGTGAGCGTCAGCGGCTGCTCGTAATACGTCTGCTGCGCGGCGAAGATGTGTTTCTTCGCGCGGTCGGCGTTCTTTTTCTTGAGCAACTGCATTAGCGTGCCTCCGTAGTGATAGCGTCAAATTGTTCTTCGGTGATGACCGAGCGGTCCCCGCGCATCAGCAGCCAGTAAGCGAGCAGGCCGCCCAACAGGCTGAATATCCAGCCCCCGCTCCACAAGAAATGAAGCGGCGTGACGTAAAACCCGACGAGCGCGATGCCCCAGCCGGCGACCAGCGCCCCAACGGCGCGTAAATTAAAGCCGCCGGCATAGGCGTAGACGCCGCGCGGGCTGTACAACTGCGCGAGATCGAGGCGGCGCTTGCGGACGAGCCAATAATCGGCGATGGCGATTCCGTCAAAAGCGCCGAGCATGAGTCCGTATGTCCCGAGCCAGAGAAAGACGTACGTCTGCGACGTTTCGAGCACGCGCCACGGCTGCAGCACGAGGCTGAGTAGCCCGGTCAGCACGGCGCCGATTGCGAAATTGATGTAGCGCGGCCACAGATTTTCAAACGCGCGCGCGGGAGCCATGACGTTCGCGCCGACGTTGATCGTCACCGAAGAGAGAATCACGATAATGCCGGCGACGACGATGACCGCGATTGGAAATTTCTCGATCAAGTCGACCGGATTCCAAACAGCCGTTCCGAAAATTTTGAGCGTGGCCGATGTCACGGCGATGCCCAGGAACGAGAAGAGCGCCATGGCAAGCGGCATCGAGAGTATCTGCCCGAGCATTTGTCCGCGCTGCGTGCGGGCATAGCGCGTGTAGTCGGGAATGTTGAGCGCGAGCGTCGCCCAGAAGCCGATGACGCCGACGACCGAAGGCAAGAACGCGATCCAGAATTGGCCGCCGTGAATTTTTGCCGGCGCCGCCAGCATCGGGCCGAAACCGCCGGCAGCGTGAGCCGCCCACACGAGCAACGCGATTGCGGCAATGCCGACAGTGGGTGCGGCAATTTGCGCGAGTCGACCGATCGCTTGCGCGCCGCGCATCGCGATGGCGACGTTGAGCAGCCAGAAAAGCGCGAACGCGAGCCAGGTGTGCTGCTGGTAATCACCCCAATGCGCGCTCAAGCCGCGCCATGCGGGCAGTACCGTGGTAAGGATCGCATCGAGCGCCTGACCGCCGAACCAGGAGTTTATTCCAAACCAACCCGCGGCGATGAGTGCCCGCGCCAATGCCGGAATGTGCGCGCCGCGCGTTCCAAACCATAAGCGCGCAAAGACCGGATACGGTATGCCGTACTTCGTGCCGGCGTGCGCCACGAACAGAATCGCGCTCAGCACGACGATGCTCCCCAGGAATATCGCCAGGACGGCTTCCCACCAATTCATACCGATAGAAATCATGCTGCCGGCTAGCGTGTAGGTCGGAATGCACAGGCACATGCCGATCCACAGCGAGGCGAACTTCGATCCCGGCCACGAGTGTTCGGCGAGCGTGCACGGCCGAAGATCCTCGTTCCACATGGAGTGGTTCTGTTCGGCCTCTTGGTGCGCAGCGTCGGTGAGGACGACGACGTCGCCCGCGCGAATCTGGGTTGCGGTCGCTTTCACGTTAGATCTGGACGAGATCGTCGTACGTTTCAGGGCGGCGATCGCGATAGAACTGCCAGGTGTTGCGCACCTCGGTTATGAGATTGCGATCCATCACGCCGATGACGACTTCGTCTTTATCGCGGCTGCCGACGGCGACGAAATTGCCGCGTGGGTCTACCAGATACGATTGGCCGTAGAATTCGCCCATGTTCCAAGGCGTCTCGACGCCCACGCGATTGATCGCGCCGACGTAGTAACCATTGGCAACGGCGTGCGCCGGCTGCTCGAGTTTCCAAAGGTATTCGGAAAGGCCGGCGACGGTCGCTGACGGATTAAATATGATTTCGGCGCCGTGCAGGCCGAGCATGCGCGCGCCTTCGGGAAAGTGGCGATCGTAACAGATGTAGACGCCGACTTTTGCGAAGGCGGTGTCGAACACGGGGTAGCCGAGATTTCCCGGGCGGAAATA
>PLED01000026.1 GCA_003136355.1 Vulcanimicrobiota bacterium
CGGCATCCGCAATGGTATCGACGCGGTGAAAGCGCTTGCGCTGGGCGCGGACGCGGTCGGAATCGCCGGCCCATTTTTGCGCGCAGCTGCTGCCGGGCGGGAAGCTGCAAACGATCTGGCGCTTGAGCTGCGCGAAGTCTTGCGCATCGCCATGTTCGCGTTAGGCGAGCGCACGATCGCGGACTTGCGCGAAACCAAACGTTTGTTGAGNNCTGCGCGCCGACCTCATGCGCTTTTACGCGTTCTGCCGGACGACCGACGACTTCGGCGACGAAAGTCCGTCGCGCGAAGCCGCGCTGGAATATCTGCGGGGCTGGCGCGTTGAAACCGAAGCGATGTTCGCGGGGGCGCAGCCCGTTCATCCGGTGCTGATCGCATTGCGCGAAACGGTCCGCAAGCACGCCTTGGACGCGCAGCCGTTCCTGGATCTCATCGCCGCCAATGTGCAAGACCAAACGGTCTCTTCGTACTCGACGTGGCCGGAACTGCAGTCTTACTGCATGCTTTCGGCGGCGCCCGTCGGACGCGTTGTGCTGAAGATCTTCGGGATCGACGGAGCGGACGCGCGCAAGCTCTCCGACGACGTTTGTATAGGCTTGCAGCTGGCCAATCACGCGCAAGACGTGAGCCGGGATGCGAAGATCGGCCGGTCGTATCTCTTGCGCGAAGACATCGAGTCCCGCGGCACGCGCGGCGCGATTCAGGCACTGGTCGAGCGCGCCCGTTCGCTGCTCGCGTCGGGCGAAACGCTCGAGCACATGACACGCGGTCCGCTGAGGCTGCAGCTCGCGCTGTACCGTTTGGGCGGCCTGGCTATCTGCGATCGCATCGAGCAGAGCGATTTTCGTACGGATGTAACGCGGCCGTCGGTCTCGAAGGCCACAAAAGTGGCGCTATTGATTCGGGCGGCTCTTGCTTTGGCCCAACGCAACGGGAAAAGGGGATGCTGAGCCCGCTCTGGGTCGACCAAGAAGCCGAACGTTTCTGCCGCGAGATGGCGCGCCGCGAGGCGAAGAATTTTTACTGGGGATTCATTTCGCTCCCGCACGAGCAGCGGATGGCGATCTACGCATTGTACGATTTCGCGCGCCAAGTGGATGATGAGGTCGATAGCGCGCCGCGGCCGGAGTTAATTCCGGAGAAGTTGTCGGCGCAGCGCGATCGCGTCACGAAGGCCGAACCTTCGCCCGAGGGCGATCCGGTGATGTACGTGCTCTCGCGCGCGGTCGAACGGTATAGTATTCCGGAAGCCGAACTGCTTGCGCTCATCGACGGCGTCGAGATGGATTGCACCAAGACGCGCTATGCAACGTGGCCGGAACTTCGCGAATACTGCACGCTCGTCGCTTCGATCGTCGGGCGAATGTGCGTGCGCATCTTCGGTTTCGACGACCTGCAGGCGCTGGATCGCGCCGACGATCTCGGCTTGGCGCTGCAGCTGACCAACATCATGCGCGACGTCCGCGAAGATGCGGCAATGGGACGCGTCTACCTTCCGCAAGAAGATTTAGCGCGGTTCGGCATTTCGGAGCAGGCTTTGCTCGCCGGCAATCCGGGCGATGGCTGGGATCAACTCGTCGCGTTCGAAACGCAGCGCACGCGCGCGCTTTTCGAGAGCGGATATCAGGTGCTCGCGTACATTCCGCGCCGCCCTGCAGCGTGCGTGCAGACCATGGCCGGCATCTACGAGCGCATCTTGGAAAAGATCGAACGCGATCCGCAGCTGCCGCTGCGCGAACGCGCGGCGCTCTCGAACGGAGAGAAACTGCGCGTCATGGTCGCCTCGTGGCTGCGCCCCGCGTAGCGGTAGCGGGCGGCGGTCTCGCCGGATTGGCCGCCGCGCTCGATTTAACGCGCGCCGGATGCGAAGTGCACCTCTTCGAACGCAGCCGCCTCTTGGGCGGGCGCGCCACGTCGTTCGAGATCGATGGGCGAACGGTCGATAACGGCCAGCACGTCTTCCTTGCGTGCTGCACGGAATTCATCGGTTTCGTCGACCGCGCCGGTATGGCGGACGCGCTCTATCTCCAAGATCGCTTCGACATTACCGTGTACTCGCACGGCGTCCGCAGCAGGTTAAGAGTTGCAAACCTTCCGGCTCCCTGGCATCTGGTCGCGTCCATGGCCTCCTACCGTCATCTGGACTTTCGCGGAAAATTGCAGCTGACGCGCGCGCTGCTCGCGCTCTCGCGCGAAAAAGCGCCGCCAGGAAACTTTGCGGAGTGGCTGCGGCTGCACGGACAAAGTGCCGAAACGATCCGTGCGTTTTGGGATCCGTTCATGGTGCCGGCGCTGAACGCGCCGCTGGAAGCCATGAGCGCCGCAGAAGCGGCGTTTGTGATCCGTACGGCTTTTTTGGACGATCGCGATGCCGCATGCTTCGGTTATTCGAAAGTGCCGCTCGCACAAATTATGGAAGCGGCCGCGCGCGATCTCGCTTCGGTCCGGCGCTCGACCGCCGTATCGGCGATGGAGGCATACGACGGAGGGGTACGCCTGCGAACCGCGGACGCGCAAGACGACATTTTCGACGCAGTGGTTCTGGCGCTGCCGCCGCGCGCGCTGCAGCGCCTTTTCGGCGAAGCGCGGCGTTTTGGGGTTACGGACCTCGATAAGTACGAAGCGAGCGCGATCATGGACGTGCACCTGTGGCACGATCGCGGACGGTTAGATTTCGATTTTTGCGCACTGCTCGATTCGCCCGTGCANNCGTTTCGACCCCGACGGATGAAGTCGCGGGCGCGATGTGGCGCGAGGTCTCGGCGGCGCTTCCCGAGCTGCGCGGCGCGCAACTCGTGCGCGGGGCGGCCACGCGCAACCCGGAAGGGACGTACAACGCGCTGCCGGGAACCGCGCGTCCCACGGCGCGCACACTCGATCCGCGCGTCGCGATCGCGGGATCGTGGACGGCGACGGGCTGGCCCGATACGATGGAGTCGGCGGTGCGCAGCGGCCGCGCGGCCGCGCGCGCTC
>PLED01000036.1 GCA_003136355.1 Vulcanimicrobiota bacterium
CGATAAGCCGGCGCCCAAGAGAAGCGCCAGCGCAAGTTCGGCAAACAGTGTAAATCGCGAAGCGCTGATCCAGCGGCCGAATCCCCAATCGATCAGCGCGAGCACGCCGATGCTCAGCGACATCATCCCCGCGTACATTAATGCGCGGCTGACAACAAATCGAACGTCGAACAGCCGATGCCGGAGTACGGTATAGGCCAGCGCCATTGGCGCAAACACTTCACACGCTTGCGCAAGATTCATGGTGGCCACGCCCGGAAAGACGCTCGTTGCGCTCCAAACAAACTGGACCGTCAGGAAAGGCAAGAACGCGACGGTGAAGGCGGCGACCACCCACCGCAACCGGTTCCGATTCGCCGAATCGGCGGTGGCGTAACGGACGATCAGGATCGCGACACCTGCCGCATAGATCGCATCGATTAGCGTGTTGTGAAGATTTCCCGGTCGAATCCACGCCGGCGCCGGGGCGCCCGCAATGATATACGCCAGTAACTGATACAGCCCCCAAGCCGCAATTGCGGGCGTAACGGCGAAAAGTAAGACGCGCTCCGCCCAGAGCGCAACGGGCTTTAAATTTTTGTCGGGGAAACGCAGCGCGAACGAAACGAGCGCAGCGGGCGATATCGCTCCGGCAAGTGCCATGAGAATCATGATGCCGATGAGCAGTTGCGGCGAGACCTCCTTCACGAGCGCTCCGTACGAGCAAAAACTATAAGCGAAGCCGTAAAATGCCCATGTCGCCGGCATCGGCCGAAGGAGAACCAGCGCTGCCGCGAGCGCGATGAACGTAAGCAACGCGAGCACGGCGATCACGTCGGTGACATTGTCCAAAGCCGATCGGCGATGCGTATGCGCGTGCAGTGTTATCGTGCGTCCCGATGCGAGCGGCAAATGCACGACGAGTCCCTCCGGCACCACACCGATATACCCAGCTCGTTCGAGCGGCTGCAAGCGCTTGAGCTCGACACGATTGCCGACGTGCAGTCCCGCCGCTTCTGCCACGCGGTCGACGCTCTTGATGGTGCCGTGCGGATCGACGTCCAGTCCAAAGGACGAAAATGGATGCAACGGCAACATGAGGTCCGGCCCGACCATCAGCATCGCGATTGCGGTGAAGGTGAGAATGAACGCGGTCCTTACTATTCGCGTCATACTAGGTCCGTTTTCAACATGAGGTTGGTGCCTTCCGGCCGCGACAACCAATGGGCGGCGGTGTGCCGCTGCGGCCTACGAGCGCCACGCGAGATGTCGTGAGACAGCGCCGTTCTAGCGTTTTAGGCGTTTTAGCGTTGTAAGGCGGCGTGGGCCGTTTTCTTTGCGCGCACGCAAACGTCTGGGATAGCAAGTCGCTCGCAGACCGCCTCGAATTCGGCGGTCGCTCCACGCCACTGCAGTTCGTCGACACTCTGGTAGAGCGGCGAGTCAGTTCGAAGCGTTGCCAGCTTCTTGAACAGCAGCGCGAGTGTGCGATGTTCGCCTAGGACTTCCGGCGGGAAATCCTCGATTTGGCCATACCGGGAGATCAGAGACTGCGCGCCCTTCGCGCCGATGCCCCGAATGCCGGGATACCCATCGGCTGCATCGCCCACGAGAGCCAGATAGTCGGGGATGACTTCAGGATCCACGCCGAATTTCGATCGCACGCCGGCCGCATCGCGGATAGCGCCGCTCTTTCGATCGACTTGCACGATCCGATCGGCCTGGACGCACTGCGAAAGATCTTTGTCCGGAGTCCAAATGCAGATTTTTTGAACGCGAGGGTCGCGCGAGGCGATCGCGGCGGCGGATGCAAGCGCGTCGTCCGCCTCGAGATCGACCATTGCCCATACGACGACTCCCATCGCGCGCATCGCTTCCTCAAGCGGAACAAACTGAGCCAGCAGCGCCGGCTCGACGCCCTCGCCTGTCTTATATCCGTCCCAGAGCGCATTGCGGAAAGACTCGATAACGTGATCGGTGGCGACCCCGACGTGCGTGGCTCCATCGGCAATCATTTGCAAGACGGTATTCAGCACGCCGGCCACGGCGCCGAAGCGAACGGCTTTACCGCTCTTGGCGCGTCTCAGGCCGTAAAAGTGCCGGAACAGCTCATACGTCCCGTCGATCAGGTGAACGATCACAGGGGTTCCTAGCGTTTAGCGCGGGTTGATCACAAACTTCGTAGGAGGGACTCTTTTAACACAGCTCGTGTCGGCCCGCCTCAGTCGATCGAAGAATGACCGGACGATTTCATACGCGCACGCATTTGCAGCGGTCGAAGGGCTGCCGAACGCTACGTGTGCAACGTTCGGAATGGTCACAACCGTAGCATTCGTGAGCGTGCGCGCTACATAGGGGCCGAACGATGGCGCGGTTTGGGCGTCGTACTGGGCGGAAATGACGAGCGTCGGTATGCTGCTCCGCGTTACTGCTCGCACCAGCGGAGAAACGGTCGGCACGTTCCAGTCGCGGCAGTTTTCGCGCATGAACGGCAAGTTGGGTGCGTTTTTCAAGATTGAATCCGGAAACGTCGGAAACGCGCGCCGTCCCGCTTCGATAACGCTCTGTTCGGTTTCGTACGGCACCCACTCACCGCAGGAGATGCTATTAAACAGGCCGTTACTTAACACGCCGATACCGGCTGGGTCCAGCTTTGGCGCTGCCCACGTTGAAGCGATCGGCGCCGGATCGCCATGCGCCAGTGCGTCGAACGATGACGGAAGTTTCGCGGCGATGTGCGTACCGGGCGACACGGCCCATTGCACGAGCATGCCGCCGCTGATCTTCACGTTCACGGTGCCGGAATGGCCCGGCACTCTAACGTTGACCGTTTTAGGCGACCTCTCATACTGAAGTACGAGTCGTCGAAATGTCGCCCCTATATCCCCGTAACGCTGACGGCACCGAAGCTGCTGCCGGCACGCTTCGAAAACTGCGTTGATTCCTTCGCCTGCGGTTTTCCATGTGCCGGCGCCACCTGCAAGAGACGGCGGAAAAACGCCGTCAATGCCAACGGATCGAATGCCTTGCGGATGTTGGCGCATGTACGTCAGCGCGAGGTCGGTTCCGTACGAGATGCCGTATACGTTCCATTTCGCGATACGCAACGCAAGGCGCAAAGCTTCGAGGTCGTCAGCACTTTCGAGCGTGTTGTATGCGCCTAGATCCGTGGTCTTCGCTAACAGGTTGCGGCGGCACTTGAGCGTCGCAACCGAATACGCGCGACCGGTTGCCGGCGAATCATACGGCATGTTCAGTGTTTCCGCAGCCCAACGATCGACTGCGTCGCACGTCAGTTTCGGCTTTGCGGTATAGGTGCCGCGCTGCGACATGAAAATCACGTCACGATTGGCGTTCAGTTTTCCGGCTAACGCCATCGAAATCTCGGTGACCGCATCGTCGCCCGGGCCGCCCGCAAGCCAGATGATCGGATCGGCTTTCTTCTTCGGTGAGCTTGACGAAATGATTGCGACCGAAAGGCTGATCGTTTTTCCGCCGGGATGCCGCCGGTTTTCGGGGACGATGAGTTGTCCGCAGCGTGCGGTTTTTAGTTCTGCTATGGCTTGGGGCGGACTCGGACATGGACCCGAAACGAATGACGAAGCCGCGGCGGTACGAGTTGCACCAAAGAATGCACCCATGCTTAGCGCTACAACGGCGCAGGCGAACGCAACGAACCATGCTAACAATTTCATTTTCAAATCTTAAACTTCACTCCGGGTGTGCTGGGCGCGCACGATGTCTTGGGCGAGCGCGGGTGCGAAAGAAACGATTGGAAAATAGTTTGCGCGCATGGTGACTGCGCGATCACCCAATGCCCCATATCGTTTATGCGCACATAGGTTGAGTTCGGCAGAAGGCTTGCAGTGTAACGCCCATACCGGGCGCCCGTTTTACCGTCGATCGTACCCGACACAACCAGCGCCGGGATAGCGCTGCGCACTTTAACGCGCTGCGACGCCGGTCCGACCGGAACGTTCCATGCCTTGCAAAGCTCGTGTTCGAACGGCATCTGCACGGCATTGATGAGGACCGAATCCGGGAAGGCGGGGAACTCACGTTTCCCGGCGCGCAAAATGTCCGCGGGCGAGCCGTACGGCTCCCACTCCCGGCAAAGGATACTTTGTGTCATGCCTTGCGCTTGCTCCGGGACGGCGGCCACGGCTGCTGCAGCCGCGCGCGCCTCAAAGAACTGTTGTGGATTGCCGTGCGCTAACGCAGTAATTGCGGCCGGCATATCACCGGGCTTGGGCTGGTTGGCGACGATCATGTTCACAAGCGTTCCGCCGTCCAACACAACTTTTACGGCGGGGCCGCCGTGTGCCGGGACGACATTGCGGATCAGCGGATGCACGTCGAGTTGCGCGACAAGTCGCGTGAAGGTTTGCAAAAGATTCGGATACTTGCGGGCGCATTTGGGCTGTGCCTGACAGTCGCCAAAGATCGTCGTTATGCCCTCTCGCATGCTGCTCCACGTCCAGGGCAGGCCGACGATATCGGGCGGAACTGCTGAGTCGATAACCGCGGTGCGGATGCCGTCGGGGTGATCGCGCATCAACGATAGTGCAAGATCCGTCCCGTATGAATACCCGTACACGTTCCATTGCCGGACGCCGAGCGCATGCCGAAGATCGACAACGTCTTCTTCGTTCTCTGTCGTGTTGAATGCGCTCAGATCTACGCCTTGATGAATGAGGCGGCGGTGACACGCGGCCGCCGCCGCGGCTTGCGCTCGCCCCGTCGATGGCGCATCGTAGAGCAGACTCACTTGGTGCGCATAGTAGTGCTCGAGCTCCGGGCAGTTCAGATCGGGCTCGTCGTACAATGTGCCGCGCTGCTCGATGATGATGACATCGCGATTTCGGTTGACGCCGGCTTGGACCAAGAAGGGCGTGTCAAGAATCGCGGCTTCCCCAGGTCCGCCCGCCAAAAATACGATGGGGTCGGGTTTCGCCGGCTGCGAACGCGAGGGAATAATCGCGACGGCCAGGCGTATGATCGGGCTGTTGCCTTTCGTACGGTTTTCCGGCACCAACAAGAAACCGCAGCGCGCATGGCTTAGCGCTTCAATAGGCTCGGGGGTTTTCGGGCACGGCGCTGTTTGAAACCTCGGCGCCGACGGCGTGTGGTGTCCTGCGCCAAGAAGCGGCGCCAGTATTAAAACTGCCAGGAAAACAAACCGCATTCTAAACACCGTGGGTGTGATATTTCAGCGGGCCGCGTATTCCTGCGGCCGAAATAAACCGCTATTGTGAGACAGCGCCGTTTTAGCGTTTCAGCAGCTGCCATACATTGCTAGAAAGGACAGCCCCTACAAAACGTGCTACCTCGTTCGTATGTCGAAGCTGATCTACATCACCAATACGTCGCTCGACGGTTACATTGAGGACGAAACCGGTGCCTTCGATTGGGGCAATTCTGATCACGTATTCGAGTTTATCACCGAGTTGTTGCGGCCGATCGGAACCCATCTCTATGGGCGGCGACTCTATGATGCGATGTCCTACTGGGATGCGCCGGTGGAGGACTATCTACCCGAGGAGCGCGACTTCGCGCGGGTTTGGCAGAAGGCCGAGAAGATCGTCTTTTCACGAACGCTGACAGGCGCTACGTCACGCAACACGCGTGTCGAGCGGGACTTCGACGTCGAGGCTATTCGGAAGCTTAAGCGGGTATCGAAGCACGACATCATCATTGGCGGCGCGGAACTCGCGGGGCTTGCGCTCGAAGCCGATCTCGTCGACGAATGTCACCTGTTTCTCAACCCGGTGATCGTCGGCGGCGGTAAGCCGGCATTCCGAGCCGTTCGACGGAATCTCGAACTCCTCCAGACCCGTCGTTTCGACACAGGAGTCATCCACTTGCACTATCGCATACGAGGCAGTATTCTTTAACGGGCGGATCCGCGAAGGAAGAACGCGCGTTTTCCGTGCATCATGGTCCGGCGGAGGAAACAGGCATGGGCTGGGACGGAATTGCGGCGATCGGCTCTATAGCCGGGGCGCTAATTTTACTGGTCGGCGCGGTCGCGGCTGTCATTCAAATAAGGCAGTTGCGTCTTGCGAATCAGATGGGAAGCTACCTCGATTTGATGGGGCAACTCAATTCACCGGATATGGTTGCAGCTCGTGAATACGTCGAGTCGCACGATTTCGAGGACGCAGAGGTGTTGCGCAAGGCGTTTGCCGACGGGGTCGATCACCGGGTGCTGATGATCGGAGGGTACTATCAGATCGTGTGCCGCCTCATCAATTTCGGCATCCTCGATCGCGACTTGTTTGCACCTGTCGCCATGACTGCCCCAAGAGTCTGGCGCGCGCTGCGTCCCATCGCCTATGAAATGCGCGCGCGCAGTGCTGGAAATCCCCGCTGGATGGATATCGAGTTCCTTGTTTATAATATGCGGCAGATTCCACTTTCGTCGAAACGCTATACAGCAGAGTTTCGGGCGCGCGTCGGGTTAGACCGTCAGCTGGAGGAGTGGTTACAACAAACGGGTGAGGCGTCGATGCCATCCGCTAAGTAGCGTTGAGCGTTCGATTTCCGCCTATTGAGCCTTTTGACTGCGGCATGCTCGAGGTCGGCGATGGCCATCAAATCTATTGGGAACGCTGCGGTAATCCGAAGGGCAAGCCGGCGCTTTATCTTCACGGCGGTCCGGGGTCCGGATGCACACCGGGATCGCGACGGTTTTTTGACCCGGAGGTTTACTGCATCGTTCTTTTTGACCAACGAGGATGTGGTCGTAGCACGCCACTGGCCAGCGATCCCAATGCGGATCTTCGCGCGAATACGACTTCTCATCTCATCGGCGATATCGAGCAGCTGCGACATCTACTGCGTATCGAGAGTTGGACGGTGCTCGGAATCTCTTGGGGCACGACTCTTGCGCTCGCCTATGCGCAGGCTCATGCTGCGCGAGTCGGTGCCATGGTGTTCGCGCTCGTGACCACTACCTCGCGTCGCGAGGTCGAGTGGTTAACCGAAGGCGTCGGACGTATTTTTCCGCGGGAATGGGACCGTTTTGCTGCCGCGGTTCCGCCCGCTTTGCGAGGCCGGTCTCTCGCCGACGCCTACGCAGCAATGCTGTTCGATGACGATCCGGCGGTTCGCGATCGTGCGGCGAAAGAGTGGTGCGCATGGGAAGACGCTCACGTCTCGCTTGCCCCAAACCATACACCGAATCCGCGTTTCGAAGACCCAGAGTTTCGCCTTTGCTTCGCGCGTCTGGTCACGCACTATTGGAAGAATGCCGCCTTTTTTGGCGATCAGCAATTGCTTGAAAACGCGTCGATTCTGAACGGCATCCCGGGCGAACTGATCCACGGTCGCTACGACGTGAGCAGTCCGTTGGATATTCCGTGGCGTCTCTCCAAAATTTGGACTAGCAGTAAGCTGCGCGTTTTGGACGACATTGGTCACGGTGGGGGCGAGTCGTTCGTGAGCGCAATCATCGACGCTTTGGGGCAATAAGAATGGACCGCGATGAAGTGATGCGCTCGTGTAAGCAATTTTTTGGGCACCCCCCGCAACCGGTACGTGCGCGGCTGGCCGAGATCGCCGAAGCGGCGGACGATTCTGAATATCCCGATGTCTACGGAGACGGCGCGCTCCTAGAATCGTTCGAGAGCGAGATCGCGCAGCTGCTTGGAAAAGAGGCGGCGGTCTTCATGCCCAGCGGGACTATGGCGCAGCAGATCGCCTTGCGCATCCAGTCCGATCGGCGCAATTGCCGCAATGTGGGTCTGCATCCGCAGAGTCATCTCGTCGTCTCCGAAAACAACGCCATGCAAATGATGCACGATTTGCGGACGATTCTGCTGGGCGATCGCAACGCGCTCTACACACTCGCCGACCTGCAAGCGGTTAACGATCGGCTTTCGGCGGTCGTGCTGGAATTGCCGGAGCGAAACATCGGCGGCGCGTTACGACCTTGGAATGAGGTGCTGGCTATTTGCGGCTGGGCGCAGGAGGCCAACACTGCGATGCACCTCGACGGCGCGCGGCTTTGGGAGTCGCAGCCGTTCTACGGACGGCCATTGCCCGAGCTGACGCAGCCCTTCGAAACAGTGTACGTATCTTTTTACAAGGTTTTGAACGCGGTGGCCGGCGCCGCGCTTGCCGGACCGAAGGCGATTGTCGATGAAGCGCGCGCCTGGCAATGGCGTCACGGAGGGCGTCTTGTGCAGCAGTATCCGATGATCGTCTCAGCGCGCGACGGTATACGCCGCTATTTGCCGAGAATACCGCTCTACTGCAAACGCGCCCGCGAAATTGCCGCTATCTTATCGGAGTTTCCGGACGTCGTAGTGACGCCAAACATCCCGCCGACGAACATGATGCACGTGTACGTTTGCGGTGAGATTGAGCCGTTGCGAAGCAATGCGCTGCGCGTTTCGCAGGAAAGCGGCGTGTGGATGCCCGCTCGATGGAACCGCACTCAGCTTCCGGGTTGGGCGATGTTTGAACTGAGCTGCGCCGAGGGTTCTCTCAAGATAAGCGACGATCAGGTGCGGGAATTGTTCGGCCGAGTTTTCAGTTAGATCGTGTTTCGTAGCTGATGTTGAGGTCGGCTTTCGGTGCTTGCTGCAGTAACGTGCGAACGTTGAAGGCGGCCGCAATGGTAATCGCGACCGCAAAGACGACCAGCGAGATGAAGGCAACAGCGTTAAGCGCCTGGATCGCGACTGCATAAGCGGGTGTGGCCGGTTGCGTTAGCGCGACGAGGGAATGCGACTGTAGGACGAGGCATGCACCGATTACCATCAACACGTTCGCGGTGAGGAGCGTTCCGGCTCTCAGTTTGGTCAGCGACGGAGACAGCAACAATACGAAATCTTGCAGTACGATGAGAGCGGCGGCCAGGAAAGCCAACAGCACGAGCGGGTGCCAGGCCGGCGTGAACGCCAGCGGCGCGAGGGCCTTGCCGCCACCCGATGCGGTCATGATGTATCCGACGGCGTGCCGCAACGGAAGAAAATTCAGCAGCCAAAGCATGAACAAGATGTTTGCTAAGGCCTCGATCAACAGCGAAAAGCGAGGCACCTCGCCGTGTGTTGGGCGCGGGAGCGCTCGCGGATTCCACTTGTCGATGCCGAGTTTCGCCAACACGCTCGAACTCGAGCCCGTCCGTTCGAGCGCCACGAAAATACACGTCACGACGCCTAACACCAGAAAAATTGTAGGCCACATGACGGTGATATTGTTCAGAAATGCCGGCAGCGGAGCCGGCTTCAAGAGCGCCGCGATCAGCGCACCAAGAAGTTCGAGGGCCAGCGCTGCTGCTAACGCGATCCTGAGCGTATACCAGTAGAACGGGTAGATGTCGGGCCCGATAAGATATTGCGCCGGCTGGTACCGGCTCGCCACGATTTTCGGATGTCCGAACGCTTTAACGATCGCTGCTTCCTCGGACGCCGTCAACTGACGCCCGAGCTGCCGTTCGCGATCCTCGAATTGCGATTGAATTGCATCGGAGATTTCTGCGATAATGTCGTCCTGTTGCGCTGCCGGCAGATGGCGCCGCACTTCGTAGAGATAGCGGTCGAGAAGTTCCACGACGGTTAGGCCTCCTGAATGATGCGGTTTAGCGAGTCGTTCAATTCTTTTAACTCGTCGAGCAGCGCGGCGAGAACGGGTTTTCCGGCCTTCGTGAGTCGGTAGAACCGTTTTTTTCGCCTGTTTTCTTCGCGCCACTCGCTCTGCAGAAGCCCTTGCGCTTCCAACCGCCGGAGCAGCGGATACAACGTCCCCTCGTCGATCGAAATGCCATACTCTTCGAGACGCGTGCGCAGCGTGTAGCCGTAACGCTCGTGCTTGAGCTCCGCGAGCACTGCCACGACAAGACACCCGCGCCTCAGTTCAAGGCGGAGGTTCTCGAACGGCGCAAGTTCAGACGCCAATCTTCCCTCGCGTCGTATAGTATGTCATACATACTGTATAACACATAGTAAATAGAGCGTCAACCCCGGCCCGCCCAGGCAACCAGCGAAGTAATACGCGCGAGTGCTTCGAAATTGAGCCGCATGAAACGCCATTTTCGCGCAGTTGCTTTTTGCGTCGCTTTTCTCGGGTGCGCCGTCCCGGCATATGCGGCAACGTGCGCTCCTGCGAAGCTCGTCCATATTGTCACGGTAAACGTCACGCCCGGCGTTCCGGCTGGGTACCCGTCGCAGCCGCTGAACATGTATCGTATTGGAAGCGATAAGATGCGTACGGAAGAAGCTCCAGATCTGCCTAACCGCATCCATGGCGTCGTCGTGACCGCCGAGCCGGATACCTGGATGGCCAATCTCTACGACCACACGGGCAAGCACATTATCGATTCCGGGCCCACGTTTTTTGCGAAAGCGCCGATCGTTTATGGCCTGCCGGGATTTCCGCAGAAATTCATGGACTTGGAGTTCGGCTGCGAGGCAGATTTTATCGCTGCGAATGCGCTTACGCCCTCGCGGTCAGAACAGATCGGGACGAGCCGTTACGACGTGTACCGCTCTGACGGCGGCACCGGCGTCGTTGAGATACTCGAGCGCCCCGGAACAAGCACACCGGCCTTCGTGCGCTATTACCACGACGGCAAGCTCCTATTGGCCATTCGCTACGACTTGTACGCGACCGGCCTTCCCGACGATCCGAGTCTCTTTCTGCCGCCACCGGGCGTGCAGTATGAAGAGATCAAGCCGCGCTAGTAATCTAAAACCAGTCACGTAATCCGCGTGTCGCGCGTTTTCTAACACGTGCGTTTTGCAATGATATCGCTATGCTTGGCTCTCTGCGCCTGCAGTCACGGACAAAACCTTTCGATTCACCACCGCGCGAGCGGCATGGGAATGGACGCGTTCGGTCACACGCGGATGAGCGAAGAGCGCACTAGCCTCGACGAGCGCCAAACCACGCACATCGATCGGCTGATGCGTTACTTGCGAACGAGTCTGGTGAAATATCGCGACGTGCGCGCTGCCGAAGCTGCCGGGTACGTTCCCGAAGGGAAAGACGTGCCGGTCGGAGCGCTCAAACATTTTGTCAATGCCGGCAACCTTCCGGCTAACGCGCGCCATCTGGATCCCGACAAGCCAATGGCGCTGCTCTACCGCCGAACGTCGACCGGTTTCGAGCTTGCCGGCGTCATGTTTTCGGCGCCGATCAGCGCCTCGATGGACAATCTCGACCGCCGCATTCCTCTGGTGTTCGGGCACTGGCACTCGCATCGGAACATTTGTCAGCCCCATCCGGATCGACCGCTGACCCGGGAGGAGAGCCGCGAATTCGGTTTCAGCGGATCGATCAATACGCGCGCGGCGTGCGAAGCTGCCGGCGGCTTTTTCTTTGACAACGTCTTCGGCTGGATGGTTCACGTGTATCCGTTTGAGCGCGATGTTGCGAAGCAATTTTGACCGAGTAGATTGCGTTCAGCCGGTCACACGAAGTTACGCCGGCTCGTTCTGCATGCACTATTCTCGGACCGGAGGCTTCGCATGCTACGCATCACATCGATCGCTCTTACACTCGCTGCGCTGCTCGTGCCCGCCGGGAACGCCGCAGCCGCGCCTCGCGAACGCACGAGCACGGTCGCGCAACGCGATCTCGTAAACCTCACCGTTTACAACGCCGGGACTGCACTCGTGCACGATCGGCGGCGCGTTTATCTGGTCGAAGGCTCCAACCGCATTGCGTGGCGTGACGTAAGTGCGCAAATGGATCCCACGAGCGCGTTGCTGGATTCGCTTGGATCCATGGGCGGCGTGAGCGTTACCGAGCAAAATTTCGATTACGATCTCTTCAATCCGTCCGCGCTCCTGGATCGGTATATCGGACACGACGTTATCGTCGTCCACGATCCGCGCTTTGCCGGCGAACGCGAGACGCGCGAAACCGCACGTGTCCTCAGCACCAGCGGCGGGATCGTGCTGCGGTACCGCAACCGCATCGAAACCGAACTGCGCGGCCATATCGCCTATCCCGTTTCATCGAGCAATTTTCGCGACCGGCCGACGCTGGTATTGGACATGCAAAGCGCGCGCTCGGGTGCGCACACGCTCGATCTGAGCTATCTCACCGGCGGCTTGACATGGCGCGCAGACTATGTGGGTCTGCTCAGTTCCGACGAGCGAAGCTTGCAGCTCACGGGGCTCATTACGCTTTCGAACAACAGCGGGACCGGCTACGATAACGCCCGTTTACAGTTAGTGGCCGGCAACGTCAACATCATTCAGCCCCAAATGCTTCGTACGATCGCCAACGTTACGGCGCAAGCCGCGGGTAATCTCGTCCGGCCCGATACGTTTCGGCAGGAAAACTATTTTGAGTACCACTTGTACACCCTAAGCCGCCCAACGACCGTTTTAGACAAACAAACGAAACAGATTTCACTTTTGAGTGCGCGGGATATCCCGGTGCACAAGACATTGGAGTTGCGTGGCACGCAAGATTACTATCGCAACGAAGACGCCGACCTGGGCGATCGACTCCCGGTTGGAGTCTATGTGACGTTCCAAAATCGCGGCGGCGATCTGGGGATCCCGTTGCCGGCCGGTATCGTGCGGCTCTATCAAAATGATTCGCACAATCTCTCGCAGCTGTTGGGGTCGGATCAAATCGGTCACACTCCACGGAACGAGTCCGTCCGTCTGCACCTCGGAGACTCGTTCGACGTAACGGCCCGCAAGCGGCAGACGAATTTCGAAGGCCACGACTGCTCGGATGATTCCTCGTACGAGATCACGGTCTCGAACGGAAAGCAGGTTCCCCAAGACGTGCTCGTGGTCGAATCGATCCCCGGAACGTGGCAGATTCTCGCGGAGAATCTTACCCACGCCAAAATGTCGGCCTCGACCGCTACTTGGACCGTGCGCGTACCGGCCGACAGCCATGCGACGCTCACGTACACGGCGAGAAGCACGTGGTGCTAAAACGGGTATACCGCCGTTATGGAAACGACGTATTACACATGTCTCAACCAGCACTGCGCTAAGCACCGCAACGTTTTCCTGGATGGCGATGCCGAGCACGAGCACTGCAAGCGCACCGTGCTGCGTTTCGATGAGGAAAGCAAGCGCCCAGTCTGGCTTCGTCTGGCGATACCGGTTGCCGTCACTGTGGCCGCGCTGGTTACGGTGCAAGTAATCAGGCGCAGCGCGTAATGTCCGGTTGAAGATCCTTCGAAAGACGTTTGACAACTGGCGGCGGCACCGGATTTCCCGGTTGGCCGCCGCGCTTTCTTTTTACATGGTTTTCTCGCTGGCGCCGCTGCTGTTTATCATCATCGTGCTGGCCGGCACAGTGCTGGGCGCTCAACACACCGAGCATCTGGTGAAGAATCAGCTGCAAATGATGGTCGGCACCCAAGGCGCGCAGCTGGTCGACATGCTGGTTTCGGCATCATCCCATCGTACGAGTCCGGTAGCGTTACTTGTCGGCGGCGTGCTTGTCGTCGCATCCGCGTTCGGCATCTTTATGCAGGTTCAGGAAGCGCTCGACGAGATTTGGGAGATTCCCGAACGGCGCCGTGGCGGCTGGTGGGAAACGATTGTCCTTCGTCTGCACGCGCTCGTGATCGTAGCCGCGCTGGCGGTTTTGGCAATGATATCGCTCGTCGTAGCCGACGCGGCCGGGATAAAGATGGGCATTTTTGTAAACATCCTTGCGCTCGTCTTATTCCTGACGCTCACCTATCGCGTGCTGCCTCAAACCGACGTCGGTTGGAAGAGTTCGGTTCTCGGCGCGGCGATTACCGGAGTCGTGCTGCTGCTGGGCGAAGCGGCGATCTCGATATATTTCACGCACGCGCGCCCGGCTTCGAGCTACGGAAGTGTCGGAGCGTTCATCCTCGTACTCCTTTGGATCTATTATTCGGCGCAGCTGCTCTTGTTCGGGGCAGAACTCACGCGAACCGTCGAAACCACCTTAGCTAAACGCTAACCGCCGGCGATCGCACCGACGATCAGGAGCGGTTCGGTGCCGCTTGCGACAGATTCCGGCAGCGGCGCGTCGAGCGAATCGTGCGACAGATCTTTCTCGCAGGCAAAAAAGCGTATGTAGGGGCGGCGTTTCTTGGTGGTGTGATCGCGGATCGTGCCGCGCAGCGTCGGAAAACGCTGCTCGAGCGCGTCGACGACGGAGCGCTGCGTAATCTTTCCATCTACAGAAAGTTCGAGCTCGCCGCTGATCCGCGCGAGCGTGCGCAGATGCGCCGGCAGCACGACACGGATCATGCCAGCGTCTGCACCTCGACCGAAAGTACCGCCGGCAGATCGCGCACGATCGGCTTCCAGCTGTCGCCGGCGTCGGAAGAAGCGTAGACTTGGCCGCCGGTCGTTCCGAAATAGACGCCGCACGAGTCGAGCGAGTCAACCGCCATCGCGTCGCGTAACACGTTGACGTAGCAATCCTTCTGCGGCAGACCGTTGGTGAGCGCTTCCCATTCGTGTCCGCCGCTGCGGCTGCGGTACACGCGCAGTTTTCCCTCCGGCGGAAAATGCTCGCTGTCGCTCTTGATGGGCACAACGTAAATCGTCTCCGGTTCGTGCGCGTGCACGTCGATGGGAAAACCGAAGTCGCTCGGCAGGTTGCCGCTGACTTCGGTCCACATCTCGCCAGCATTATCGCTGCGCAGTACGTCCCAGTGTTTCTGCATAAACAGAACATCGGGCCGCGACGGATGCATCGCGATGCGGTGTACGCAGTGTCCGACCTCTGCGGTGGGGTCGGGAATGAACTCCGAGCGCAGGCCTTGGTTGATCGGCTTCCACGTTTTGCCGGCATCGTCACTGCGAAACGCACCCGCTGCCGAGATCGCGACGAACATGCGCTGCGCATTCTTCGGGTCGAGCAATATCGTGTGCAGACACATGCCGCCCGCGCCCGGCTGCCAGGAGCTTCCGGTTTTGTGCTCGCGCAATCCGGAAAGCTCTTCCCAATTCTGCCCGGCGTCGGTCGTGCGGAAGAGCGCGGCATCTTCGACGCCGGCGTACACCGTGTCCGGATCGTTCAGCGACGGTTCGAAATGCCAAACGCGCTTGAATTCCCACGGGCGCGCTGTTCCGTCATACCACTGATGCGTTCCGGGTACGCCCGCGTACTCGAACTTGTTGCCGACGGGTTCCCACGTTTGGCCGCCGTCATTCGAGCGCTGCACGACTTGGCCGAACCAGCTGCTCGTTTGCGATGCGTACAAACGCTGCGGATCGGCCGGCGAGCCTTTCACGTGATAGATCTCCCAGCCTCCGAAATGCGGTCCGCTGACGTCCCAGTTTTCGCGTTTGCCGTCGGCGCTCAAAATGAAGGCGCCCTTACGCGTGCCGACCAAAACTCGAACGGAACTCATTGCTCACTCCTTATTGCGGGCTTCATACCTTTTCTTTCGGAGGTGTTTCGTGCCTTTCACCGTTCTGACGCTTTTCGCGGTTCTCGTTGCGTCCGCGCCGGCGGCAAACCCCTACGCGGGCTTCTCGTGCGTCACGCTGGCGCACCGGCAGAGCCTTCCCAGCGCTCCCGGCGTAACGTTCCGCGTGCTGAAGCAAACGTATTCGTCGACGTTCGCCGTTGTGAAACATCGCCACGAGTTCGGCGAGATTATGTACCTGCTCTCGGGGTCGGCTACAGACAACACCAACGGACGCAAAACGGCGCTCACGGGCAATCGCGCGATCGTGATTCCCGCGGAAACCTATCATGCCATTACGCCGGGACCGAGGGGCGCCGTCCTGTTAGATATTCAGTTTTTGGATGCGAACCCGAAGACGCCGGGCTGGGAGCCGAAGGTCTACAAAGCTCCGGAACTCTGTAAGGACTAACGTTTCGCCCAGGCGATGCACCAGCCGTTGGGGCTGATCGTTCCGTGCACGATCGAGCATCCGTTCGGCTTTTTGAAGAACCGGCAGCCCGAGCATTTCTGACCCTGCGGGCCGGGCTTGTTTTGATACTTGAACTGCTTTTTGTTGTCGGCGGCGTCGGCAGCCGAAATGGTACCGGCCGCGAGCAGTCCGGCTAGGGCCGGAAGCACGACGAGCGTCTTGAGCGCTTCGCCGCGCGACAGTCTTTTGTTCTCGTGATCCATGGACGCATGTACCTCCATAGCGAAAAAGGCGGAGACCCGAATCTTGCTTAAGAGCGTGCCCGAAGACCTTCCGGAGGCGTCAACGATGTATAACGCTTACTTGCTGTTGAAGCTCGTCCACGTGATCGCGGTGGTCGCGTTTCTCGGCAATATCTCCACCGGACTTTTTTGGAAAGCCATCGCCGACCGGAGCGGCCGCCCCGATATCGCCGCGCATACCCTGCGCGGAATCATACTGAGCGACCGCCTGATCACTATTCCGTCGATCATTTTGATTCTGATCGGCGGCTTCGGCGCGGCCTCAATTAGCGGCTGGACGATCCTCGGCACCGGATGGATTCTGTGGTCGCTGGTGCTCTTCATCATAGCCGGTGTCGCGTTCGTTCCGGTTTCGCGCGCGCAACGCGACCTTGCCGAACTCGCGTCGGCCGGCACGTCGCTCACGAGCGAGGCCTACCGCAAGCTGTCGCGCCGCTGGGAAATTTGGGGAACGGTTGCCCTCGTTACGCCGTTGCTCGCACTGGTTCTCATGATCACTAAACCCGCGCTCGTCGCATTTCACCGCTAGGAGCAGAGCATGAAGCACTCCGTTGACATCGCGCATTTCGACCGGCTGCTGGCGGGTACCGCGGATCCCGGCACCGTGTTGTTGGACGCGCGCGATGCTGAAGATTCGCAGCTCTGGCACCCCGAAGGGCCCGGCATTCCGGCGTTCGCCAACGTTTCGTACACGGAATTCGTGGAAGACGAAGACGGCGCGCTTTCCCGCCTGCCCGAGGCTGACTCCGTTTATGTGATTTGCGCGCGCGGGCGATCGTCGCAGTATGTTACAGGTGTACTGCGTCAGCGCGGCATCAACGCGATCAACGTCGATGGTGGGATGTTGGCGTGGGCCGCGCATCACCGGATCGTTCGCTTGAACGACGCGGCCGATGGGTTTGCGATCTACCAAGTCGTGCGCCCGGCCAAAGGCTGCCTTTCGTATATCGTTGCATCCGGCGGCGAAGCGCTCGTCGTTGACGCAACGCGTTACGGTGACGTCTACCGCGAGTTTGCGGTTCGAAACGGCTTGCGCATCGGCGCTACTGCCGACACGCATTTGCACGCCGATCATCTTTCCGGGAGTCCGGGGCTTTCGCACGATTCGGGATCGAGCTATCACCTGGCCGATGAGGACGCGCAAGGCAGCGCGTTGGCTCGCGATGCGATGCCCAAGCAGTTCGATATCGGCGGCGCGAAGATTCGCGTCCTGACCCTTCCCGTCCCAGGACACACGCTGGGCAGTACGGCACTGCTGGTGGACGATCGCTATTTGATCAGCGGCGACACGCTGCTGCCCGAGGGCGTCGGCCGTCCGGATCTCGGAAACAAAGCTCGCGAATGGACGCAGTTTCTCTACGAGTCGCTCTCGGGCGTGCTCGGCAAACTCGATCCGCAAACGGTCGTCCTGCCGGCGCACGCCGCTTCGGCGGCGCAGTTCGATGCTCGCGGCGCGTGCGAACGGCGGCTTGGCCCGCTACTGGCGGGCGCGGCAATAGCGGATCGCGATGCGTTCCTTGAAAGCGTCGAAGAGCGCGTCTCCCGTTCACGTCAGCCTGCGGCATACGCTGAGATCAGAAAGGTCAATCTTGGAGCGCCCGTCTCCGCCGAACGCGCCGAAGAGCTCGAAGTCGGCATGAACAAGTGCGCTCTCTCATCCGCCACACCATAGCTTGCATGTAATCCCCGTCCGCCCCCGGTTCGCCGTTCGAACCGCAGCGATCGATTGGCGCGCGCCGTTTGCACGGTTCGGCTTGTATTTGGCGGCGTTTGTTTCCGTATTGAACGTGAGCATCGTCTACCTGGCACTCCCCAACATGCGCCACTCGCTCCACGCCGGCATCAGCGATCAGCAGTGGATCGTCAGCATCTACCCTTTGATGGAAGGCAGTTTCACGCTGGCTGCCGGCACGATCGGCGACCAGTTCGGACGCAAACGGATATTGGGGTTGAGCGTCGGACTCTTCGTGCTGGCTTCGATCGCGTGCGCGCTCTCCCGCGATCCGGTGCAGCTGATCGCTGCCCGCGCCGCTCAAGGAATCGGTGGAGCGGCGCTGCTTTCCTTACCGTTAGCGTTGCTGCTGGAGACCGTGCGCGATTCGAAGGCGAGCGACTCGACGATCGCGCTGTATTCGACGGTGGCCGCGCTCGCGGCCGGTTTCGCGCCGCTGGCCGGCGGAGCGCTGGTGCAATGGATCGGATGGCCGGCGATATTTTATCTTTCAGCGGCGCTCGGCCTGATCGTCATCGCCGGTCTGTTTTTCGCCACCGAAAAAACGCCGCACGTCGTTACGGGGTGGGACTTGTGGGGACAACTGCTTAGCATCGCCGCCATCGTTGCGATCAGTTATGCGATGATCGAAGGAAACCAGAGCGGCTGGAGCTCGCCGGTCATTCTGACGGCCTTCGGCATCGCCGGCGCCGGCTTTGCGCTCTTTCTCGCCGTCGAGCGCTACGCCAAGTGGCCCATGATTCACTTGCGCTATTTCAAACTGCGCGCTTTCAACGTCGCCGTGCTCCTGCTGGGCATCGTGAACTTTGCGTGGTACGGCGTCATGCTGCTCGTCTCGCTTTTCATGCAAGACATCCAGGGGCTTTCCGAGATCGCCGCCGGCCTGTATTTGATACCGTGCAATGCCGCGTACTTTGCCGCGAATTTTTTCAGCAATCAGTTGCGCGAAAAACTTGGGTTTCCGTGGAATATCGCGATCAGTTTTATATTTTCTATTGCCGGCATCGTTTGGCTGGCCGCGGCGGACCAAAAGACGCCGCCGTGGGAAGTCTCGGCCGCGCTCGCACTGGCGGGTCTGGGCTGGGGCATCATCTGCACGCCGGCGTCGGCTGTCGGGCTATCGGTCGTTGAATCCTCAGACGAGGGGTTCGCATCGGGGACGCTGGCATTCGGGCGATCGCTCTTCGGCGTTTTCGGAATTGCCGTCTTGGGTTCGCTACTTTCGGCTGGTATGAGCGGCCGGATCGCCGAGCGCATGTCCAAATTGCACGCTTCGCAGCAAGCGATCGCGCAGACGGCGCGCGCGGTGGTGCACGGCGACCTTTTCGCAGTGGCGCACAGGTATTCGCCGCTCGTGCATAAGTCGTTCGTCCACGCGATGCACGATGCGCTGCTAGTTTGCGCGGCGCTCTCGGTCGCGGTCGTCATCGCGATCATGATCGCGCTCAGCGCGCGCGGGCGGAGCCTTCCGCAATCTTGATCTTCCAGCCCGCAAGCGCCGTCTTCGCAAGATCCAAGCCGTTGACGAGCGCGGCGAAACGCTGCGCCGCCGTTCCCGTGCCGCTCGCGCGCTGCGCGATGAAGAACGGCTCCCACGATTGGTAGTAGAGAACCGCGTCCACGCGGACGCGCCGCGGGTCCACTGAGGGCGGCAGCATCACGACATAGCGGACGATCGCGTGACCTTTGCCGTCTTGGTAGCGCGGATCGCTTGCGGCGCGGCCGTGCGGATACGTCGCGCGTAAGAAGTAAGCGGGCATCGTCGGCGTCGGCCCGGTCTTCGACCAGCCTTGCGGCAGCAAACGGTTATCTTTCACTTCGTCGTCGCGCCGGATGAACGACGTCGTAAAGTGTCCGCCGTGATCGCGCACCAGCTCTTCGAATATTTCGACTTGATCGGGCCGTGTGATCGGATGCGCTTCGTCAAAGTGTTCCTGATACTGTTGACGTCCGTCCGAAGCGGCGCTGAAAAATTCACTGGGCAAGACGCGTCCGCCCGGCCCTAGGATGCGGCCCTTGGCGTCGGGCCGCCCTGAAACGAACAACGGACCGGCGCCATCGCGCACCTCGAAATCGAGAAATGCGCGCCGGAATCCGACGCCGCTCGGAAGGCGGTGGCCGGTTAAGTTGACGACCTCGACGTCGGCGATGAGTTTTCGCCCGGTCACCCGCGTACGGACGTAGACCTTTGCGGTCGCCGTGCGTGCCTGCTGCACGACGTGCGCGATCGCGTCGTCGAGATCGGTCGTAGATCCGCTCATGTAATCGCTGAGCCTCACGCCCAAGACGTCGGGATACTGTTTGAAGAGCGAGAGCAAGAATGCGTTGAGACCGAGCAGTTCGTGCCGCCGGAAACCCGTTTTGCGAAACCGCACGTTCAGATCGGCGTGCGGGGCGGCTCCGGTCGTCGCGGGATAGCTCGTATCTTCGATGAGCGCGATCTTCGTCGCGATATGTGCGAGCGCGACTCCGCTCGCATCGTCGCGAATGCCGGCCGGCATGTGGCAGTCTTGGCACGACTTCGCGCCGGGAAGCGCGCCATATTCGTTTTGGAACCGGCTGTTGAGCCATTCGAGATAAGTCGCTTGCTCAACGTTGTGTTCTTTTGGAACGGCGGCGACGGGCGGAGCATCGACGACCGGCAGATTGATCGTGTGGCAGCTGCCGCAGAGACGCGACGACGTGACGTAAGGCGAGTAGTGCGGTTTGGCGCCGAGTGCTTCGTTCATCGCATGCGTGACGATCTCGTTATCCTTGAACGGACCGTAGAGTTTATCGGGTGCACCCAGATCGTACGTGCCGTTGATCTTGTGATTCAAGAAATACGCGAGCGGAGTTTGACCGGAAGGGGTCTTGGTTTCCACGATATGGTGACAGACCGCGCAGCTAATGCCGTCGCGCGCCAGACCGCCGTAATGGTAATTCCAGTGCGACGGGTCGGCGTCGAACACCATCTGCGGCGTGAACTTCAGCTGCGGATGGTCGGCCGCGAGCGCGCGTTTCGCCATGACGCTGTGGCACGTCGAACAAATCGCTGTTACCTGTCCGCGCAGCGCGTTGCGCGCGTGCGCGTCCTTCATGGTGTTCAAGTACGCCAGCTCGGATTCGAACTGCGCGTAAAAGACCGGGTCGCGGCCCGCCAGCGCCATCGGCGACCAGCGCCATTCGCCGTATTCGGAGACGTTGAAGCCGCGCACCCACATTACCGGACCGATCGGGAGTCCGCGAGCAGCGCTGTGGCATCCCATGCATTGATCCGACGTCACGAAGATGTGCGCGCCATGCGCCTTCGCGAGATACGTGTCGGCGGATTCGGGCGGGAATGTTTGAACGGCGAGCGGCGCCTGCGATGGAGGCGCGGTTGGCTGCGAAGCCGCGGCGGCCTGGGGCGGCGGCGGTTTTTTCACGCGCCACGAGTTGTCGATGAAGTACTGAAGGGGCTTTCCGGGGTAGCCTTTGATATTCTCCAATGAAACGAAGGTCAGCGCTTTTGCGGCCGAAGCATGGCAGCGCAGACAGTAGATGCCGAAACCCGCGCTTGGATATTGCGTTTGCGCCGCGTTCATGGCTCCGAACATGCCCTGGTAAACTTCCGCCCAGAACCAGCCGTCGTGCGATGCCGATGCGCGCCGGATCATGATCGTCCAATCCGTCGGCCGGAGCTGCGCGTTCGTTTCGCCCGCAAATGCTATGGCGGGTTTTCCGCTCTCATATTGTTCTTTTATGATCACCGCGCCGTCAGCGGGTACGCCGCGCCGGCCGTTGCGCAGCCACGCCATCATTTCGGGCGAATAATAAATACGCACCGTCGGATGCACGCCGTAAGCGATGCCGTGAATGTAGGGGCCGGTGTCGCGCAGGCTCTTGTCTACGCACCATCCCAACTCGCGGTAGCGGTACGAGCTCAAGTAATCGAGCAGCGTATGCTCGATCGCGACGGGCTCACCGGATGGAACCGTCGCGGGCAAACGCAAAGCGGACGGAACCGGAAGCGCGCGTCCGCACCCTCCTCGATCTCCTGACCTTTCGAGCGCTTGGAGTGCCGGCCGTGCGCCAAAAAGCACGGCGGCAATAAGCCCCGCGGCTAAGATAAAGGACCGCACGAAGCGGCCCTTTATGTTAGCGAGTCTCTCTCCCTTTACGGAAGAGGCTTACTTTATCGGTAGCTGGGGCGTTGCGCGAAGCAGTCGCGGCAATACACGGGCTTGTCGCCACGCGGTTGGAACGGAACTTCCGCTACGCCGCCGCATTGGCTGCACGTTGCAGTGAACATTTCGCGCTGACGGCCGTAGCCTTCACCGCCACCGCCACCGGCGCTGCCACCGCCCGAACGGCCCGACTTGCGGGCTGCGCGGCAATCGGTGCACCGGCTGGGTTTGTTGGTGAAGCCTTTGCTGGCGAAGAATTCTTGCTCGCCGGTCGTGAATGTGAACTGACGTCCACAATCAACACAGGTCAGCGTTTCATCGGTATACATATATCTAACGAGTCTCCTAGTTTTTAGTTGGTGAGTTTCTCTGGATCCGACTCGCTAGTACTTGGAACGTAGACCATGCGGACTTCGAAGCCTGATAACCCTCCTGCAACGCTTCGCCATCGGCGAAGGTTTCACTAGGTGGCCGGATCGGCCAGGGGTGACCCCCGGGGGGGCTCGAACCTCCTCCGGTCGCCCGCACCCTCTCCCACGAAGGACCATTGCCCTTGAGACGAGGCTCCACGCACCCGCTCGAACGGCGTAAGCCCAGCGCCACAAAAGAGGCGCCCCTCGAGGTTTTCGGCACGATCGTGCAGGTTTTCCCCAGCGCCAGCTTCTCCGTTGAACTGGAGAACTCGCATACGGTCCTGGCCCACGTTGCCGGCCGCCTGCGCCGCCATCGCATAAGAATTCTGCCGGGGGACCGGGTCGAGCTCGAGATTTCGCCCTACGACCTCACCAAAGGCCGGATCGTCTACCGCTACCGGGCGGGAGAACCGCGCCGGATCTAACCCCCCCAAAGGCAGTGGCGCTCCGCGTCACTTCGCTAGGCTCTCTTGTCATCCTGAGGAGCGTTCGCCCTTGGCGAACGCGTAGTCGAACGACGGAGGGCATACCCCACCTAGTGTAAAGGAAACTTGATGCCTCCCAAAACCAAACTGAAGACCAAACGCGTGGTCAAAGACCGGCGCGTAAAAAAGAAACCGTGCACGTTCTGCACCGAGCGCACCATCGACATCAATTACAAAGACGTCATGCGCTTGAGAAAATACGTCTCCGAACGCGGGAAAATTTTGCCGCGCCGCATCTCCGGAAACTGCGCCAAGCATCAGCGGTTGTTGACCGTCGCGGTGAAGCGCGCGCGTATTATCGCCTTTTTACCGTTCGTCACCGAGTAGGTCCGTGCGCCTGATCTTGCTGAGCGACGTGAAGCCGCTCGGCAAAAAAGGCCAGGTCGTCGACGTTGCCGAGGGCTACGCGCGCAATTTCTTGCTGCCCCGCAAACTGGCGACCGAAGCCAGCAAGGGCGCGCTGACCGCGCTCGACGAGCAGAAGAAAGCGCGCGACAAGCGCGAGGCCGAGTCGCTCGCCGAAATTCGCGAACTCGCGGCCCTGCTGGAAAGCAAGCCGGTCCTCGTGCGCGCCAAGGCCGGCGAAAGCGGCAGGCTCTTCGGCGCGGTAACGACCGCCGACGTAGCGCGAGCCTTCTCGCAGACGTTTTCGGCGCCGGTCGACAAACACAAAATTGAGATGAAGACGGCCATCAAAGCTGTGGGCACCTATCCGGTCGAGATTCGACTCGGAAGGAGTGTCGTTGCCAAAGCGACCGTGGACGTCGTCGCGGAGCCGGCATGATTCGGTTCCGTCGTAAATTCGGCAGCGAAGACGAGATGGGCCGCTACGTTTCGGCGCTCTATGACGTGCTCGCCAACACGATCGGTTCGGATAAGCTCGTCCTTCGCGCCGGCAAGATGAACGCGCTCAAAATGATGCGCTCGGGTGCGCTTCCCGACCGGCTTTGCGCGTTGCAGCGCCTCGTCTTCGAAGATCCGACGATCGAACGCGTTACGGGGCGGGCCGGCTTCCGGCGGGTCTTGGGCGAAATCGAGGAGCAGCTGGCCGATCTGATCGCGCAGAAAAACGTCGAAGATTCCATCGAGCGCAAGATCAACACAAAGATGATCGAGCGCCACCAAGATTATCTTAAAGATTTGAAGCTCGAGGCGCTGCGCGAAGATTCGGGTCCCGAAACTCCGGCGACGCAGAAGAAACTCCAAGAATTGCAGCAACTCAACGATCGAGGTTTGGCGGCTTCGGCGCTGCAATTGTTGCGTCCGCAGTCGTTTAAGGAGATCGTCGGGCAAGAGGCCGCGATCCGTTCGCTGCTGGCCAAAATTTCGTCGCCCTACCCGCAGCATGTGATTCTGTACGGTCCGCCCGGGGTCGGCAAGACGACCGTGGCACGGCTGGCGCTCGAGGTTGCCAAGGCGCGCGCGTACACGCCGTTTGCCAAGGACGCCCCCTTTATCGAAGCCAGCGGCACGACGTTGCGCTGGGACCCTCGCGAAACGACCAATCCGCTGCTGGGAAGCGTCCACGATCCGATTTACCAGGGCAGCCGCCGCGAGTTCGCCGACAGCGGCATTCCCGAACCCAAACTCGGCATGGTGACCCGCGCGCACGGCGGGGTGCTCTTCATCGACGAGATCGGCGAGATGGACGCGCTGCTTCAAACGAAGCTGCTCAAAGTGCTCGAGGACAAACGAGTCACGTTCGAATCTTCCTATTATGACGAGAGCTCGGCAAACGTGCCGGAGTACATCAAACGCCTCTTCCGGGAAGGCGCGCCGGCCGATTTCATTCTGATCGGCGCGACGACGCGCGAGCCCGAAGACATCGATCCCGCGATTCGCTCTCGCGCGGCCGCCGTCTACTTCGAGCCGCTGACGCAGTCGCAGATCGTCTCCATCGTCGGCGCCGCCGTCAAGCGGCTAGGCGCCAAAGCCGAGCGGCGCGTGGCGCAACTCATCGCTTCATACACGATCGAAGGCCGGCAAGCGGTGCAAATCGTGGCCGACGCTTTCGGCGAAGCACTCTATCGGGCAAAAGCCCCCGCCAAGACCGCCAAGCCGGGCCGCGCCGAGAACGTCATGATTACCGAAGAGCACGTGCGCAACGTGGTCCAGGCCGGGCGGCTGGTGCCGCATACCTTGGTGCGCGGACGCGCGGCTCGCGAAATCGGAAAGACGTTCGGTTTGGGCGTGCTGCACTATTTGGGCAGCATCATCGAGATCGAAGCGGTCGCATTCAACGCCGGCGGGCCCGGAAAAGGCTCGGTCCGCTTCAACGATGCGGCCGGCAAGATGGCCAAAGACAGCGTCTTTAACGCGGCTGCCGTTTTGCGCGCGGTCACGGGACTCGATACCGCGAACTACGATCTGCACATCAACGTGATCGGCGGCGGAAATATCGACGGTCCGTCGGCGGGCCTCGCAATTTTTCTCGCACTTTACTCAGCGTTAAGCAAGACGCCCGTACCTCAAGACGTCGCGATGACGGGCGAACTCTCGATTCAAGGCAAAGTACGGCCGGTCGGCGGCGTCGTCGAGAAATTGTACGCCGCACGGCAGGCAGGCATGCGCGCGATTCTCGTGCCACGAGAAAACGTGCGCGAAATCGATCGGACGCTGGCGGGAATCGAAGTGATTCCGGTCGCCTCGATCGAGCAGGCATTTAAAGCTTTAGCTCTCCACAAGAAATCCACAAGGCGAGCGCTTCCGGGGCGGCGGAGTATGTCTGCCCGCTCATGACCATAACGAATCTGCCCGTCATCGATCGCATACCGCCGCAAAATCTCGAAGCGGAGATGGCGCTGCTGGGTTCGATTCTGGTCGACCGCGAGATCATGGGAGCGGCGGGCGAAATCGTGCGGCCGGAAGATTTCTACGCGCACGTTCACGCGACGATCTATTCCGTGCTGTTGCATTTGTACGATCGCGCCGAACCGCTCGACAAGATTACGATCGCCGAAGAGCTCAAGCGCCGCGACCAGCTTGAAAAGGTCGGCGGCATCTCCTATCTTTCGGCGCTCATGGACACGGTGCAAACCGCAGCGTCGGCGACGTATTACGCGAAGATCGTGCGCGAAAAAGCGGTGCTGCGCGGATTGATCCATGCGGGTACGCAGATCACCCAATATGGCTACGAAAATGAAGAAGACGTCGAGGGCGCGCTGGACCGCAGCGAGCAGATGGTCTTTGAAATCGGCCGGCGGCAGCTCCACCGCGATTTCGTGCCGGTGGGTCAGCTCCTCAAGCCGGCCTTCGAAAACATCGACAAGCTCTTTCACAGTCGAGGCGGCCTCACCGGGCTAACCTCCGGCTTCCGGGACGTCGACGACATGACTACCGGCTTCCAGCCCGGGAATTTCATCATTCTGGCGGCGCGGCCGGGCATGGGCAAGACGTCATTTGCGCTCAACATGGCTGTCGCGGCGGCGCGCGTGGAGACCGAGCCCGTAGCGTTCTTTTCGCTGGAAATGTCCAACGACGAAATCGTGCAGCGCTTGATCTGCGCTGAAGCGCACATCAGCATGCACGACATGCGCCGCGGAAACATCAAGCCGCATCACTGGGAGAAAATCTCCGATGCGATGGGCGTGCTCAACGAACTGCCGATCTATCTTGACGACTCCGGCGCGATTTCGATCGCCGAGATTCGCAGCCGTTGCCGCCGCCTGCAGTCGGGCGCCGGCCTATCGGCCGTCTTCATCGACTACTTGCAGTTGGTTCGGCCAAACGTCTTGAGCCGCAACTCCAACCGCAACGAAGAACTCTCCGACATCTGCCGCACGTTAAAAACGACCGCCAAAGATCTCGCCGTACCCGTCATCGCGCTCGCGCAACTCAACCGCGGCGTCGAAACGCGCTCTGAAAAACGTCCGATGCTGGCAGATTTACGGGACTCGGGTAGCTTGGAACAAGAATCTGATATCGTCGCGTTTCTCTATCGCGAAGGCTATTACAAAGAAGAAACGCCCGAGCCCGATCTTACGGAATTCATCATCGCCAAACACCGCAACGGTCCGACCGGTACCGTGAAGCTTCGCTTCCAGCGCGAGTACACGCTCTTCTTACCGTACGGGGACGAGTCGCACTTCCCAGCGGCCTAGCCCAAATGGTGTCATCCTGAGCGTAGCATTTCGCCTTTAGCGAAATGCGAAGTCGAAGGGCGCCTGAGCGAGCGTAGCGAGTCGAAGGCCGCGGGCGCGGTAGTATTGCACGGGCAGTAAGTTAATGAGTGAAGGTAAAACGTTGCTGAATATCCGGCGCTGTGCGCCGGTATCTGATAGCTCCTTGCCGCGACCGTGACTCTGTCTTCAAGCGGCATCTCAATTGGCACCTCATCCCAAAAACCGCCAGCTCGTCCATAATCCACCCATGTAGTTCCCAAATCGGTTGAGTACTTCTGGGCGTGTTCTCCCATCCAGCGAACTAGCGCAAGCGAATTTTTCCCGTAAGGCATGACATCGTCGGAGCAGGGTCCGCGCGTGACCTTTTTTGTGGCAAGACGGTAAAATACGACCCTTGCCGGAGTCGCGAGAGTGTCGTTCGCGCATTCTGAAACCGCGCATCCTGAAGCCGGGCATTCCGGCTCGTCCTCGATCAAGATTGCCGCAGTTTCATCTCCCGAAAAAGCAAATGTTCCATCGAACCTATCGTTGACAATCGGCAAATCTATTTTGCGGGCCCGACGCTTTGCGAGGTCTACGAGGAATGCGACGGGTTTGTGCATGGTATCACCGTCGGCGCACAACAGAAATCGTCCGCTGCCGGAGAGCGCTACAGTCGGTCGGCCCGCGCGACACGGGGCGGGAGGGCGGAATTGGCGTCCTCGTATCGACCATGCCGCCTGTGCTCGTCCGTCACTCGTATAGGCTATATGCAGCAGTGCTGCCGGATTTTCTCTTGCCACATACCAAGAGCCCGGCAAAAGGTGCTCACCTTTGCGAGTAATTGCGACAGTGCTCGGACGAGTCGGCGTGAAGTCGGTGGCTGCGAGAATCACGTATGCGATGCCATCGTGCATCTTCGCGGGAGCTTGAGGCGCGCACGCCGATAGAAACGCGGCGAGTCCAAAAAAGAGAGCTATCCTCATGCGGGCCTCGACTTCGCTCGGCCGCCCTTCGACTTCGCATTTCGCCAAGGGCGAAATACTTCGCTCAGGATGACACCATTTGGAGCGCTATAACGCTTAGCGTTTCGCTCAAGCGCACCGCGTTTAGCTGAAAGACTCCATCAGCGACTTCCAGTCATCGCGTGAGATGCGAAGATCGTCTTCGGCGAGCTGCGCCAGCGGTTTTTTCGGAAGTTTCTCGCGTTCGCACAGATCGCGCGCTTGCGTGTCTACGTAGAGAAGGCCGGTGACGAGTTCGCCTTTCTCGCGCGCTTGGTTGAGAACGGTGAGTGCGCCGATGCGATTGGCCGGATCGTATTCGACCTCGAGTTTGCGCAGCAAAATGCGCGAGCCGTCGTCGAACTGTACTTCGGTAACGGTTCCCGGCTCGTAGTCGACGGTGATTTCACGTCCGCCGACGATGTAGTCCGGCGTATGTAAGATCGCGTGGTGCTCTTTGACGTAGGCGTAGCTTTTCGTCGAGCCTTCGTGATCGTTGAATGTGACGCAGGGGCTAATGATGTCGAGCACGGCGGTGCCGCGGTGTGAAAACGCGGCCTGCAGCAGCGGAATCAGTTGCTTGCCGTCGCCGGAGAACGAGCGCGCGACGAACGTCGCGCCCAGTTCGATCGCCAGCCCGCAGACATCGATCGTTTCGAGCTCGTTGACTTGGCCTTTTTTCAGCACCGAACCGCGGTCGGCGGTTGCCGAGAATTGGCCCTTCGTCAATCCGTAACAGCCGTTGTCTTCTATGATATACGTGCAGTCGACGTTGCGGCGGATCATGTGGCAGTATTGGCCCAAGCCGATGCTGGCCGTGTCGCCGTCGCCGCTGATCCCGAGCACCATCAACTCGCGGTTGGCGATCTTCGCGCCGGTAGCGAGAGAAGGCATGCGCCCGTGCACGCCGTTGAACCCGTGCGCGCGCTCGACGAAATATGCCGGCGTTTTCGAGGAGCAGCCGATGCCGCTCATTTTGGCGAGTTTGTGCGGCTCCACGCCATACTCGTACAGCGCTTTGATCAGGTGATTAGTGATTGAGTTGTGGCCGCAGCCGGCGCAGAGCGTGCTGGGCAAACCTTTGTAAACGTCGCGTGTAAGGCCGGCTGAATTGACGTTAGCCGGAGGTGCTCCGCTGGTCATGCCGGGACGAGCTCCGTTCGTTCGGATTTCAGTAAGGGCTCGAAGATGGCCGATGCATCGATCGGCACGCCGTTGTAATGCCGGATAGAACGCATTTTCTCAATCGCGCTCGCCGGCAATTCGGTGCGAAGTATTCCGTACAGTTGGCCGTCACGGTTTTGCTCAACGACGTAGACGCGCTCGTGACGCTCGATGAAAGCGAGCACGTCCGCCGTCAGCGGTAGTGCGCGTATGCGCAGATAATCGGTTTCGACCCCGGCTTCACGGAGCTGCTCGCGCGCTTCCACAATCGCATGGTGCGTCGTTCCGTACGCGATCAGTCCGCAGGCATTCCCCGTCTCTTCTGCGATAGGTTTCGGCACCGCCGAGCGCGCGGTATCGAATTTGCGCGACAGGCGATCCAAGTTGTTGCGATAGACGTTGGGATCTTCCGAATAACGCGCGGTTTCGTCGTGACCCGAGCCGCGCGTGAAGAAGCCGGCGTTGGCGTGTTCGGTACCGGGCAGCGTGCGATAGGCAATGCCGTCGGAATCGACGTCGCGGTAGCGTCCCCACGATCCGGCGGCTTCCAATTCTTTCGCGCTCAAAACTTTGCCGCGATCGAAGCCTTGCTCGGGATAGGGCAACGGCTTCGTCATCCAAAGATTCATGCCGAGATCCAAATCGCTGAGCACGAAGACCGGTGTCTGAAAACGATCGGCCAGATCGAACGCTTGGCTCGCGAACTCGTAGGCTTCGATCGGCGTGGACGGGAGCAGCACGATATGCTTGGTGTCGCCATGTGAAAGCGTGTAGGCGAAAGCGACGTCGCCCTGCATCGTGCGCGTCGGCAAGCCCGTCGACGGTCCCGCGCGCTGTACGTCAAAGATGACGCCGGGAAGTTCCGCGTAATAGCCGAGCCCGGCGAATTCGGCCATCAGAGAGAGACCCGGCCCGGATGTCGAGGTCATCGCGCGCGCGCCCGCCCACGTGGCGCCGAAGACCATGCCGATCGCGGCGAGTTCGTCTTCTGCCTGCAGTACGGCAACTTTGCGCTCGCCGGTTTCCGCGTCGACGCGGTAGCGATCGCAATAAGCGATGAACGACTCGCACAGCGACGAGGATGGCGTGATCGGGTACCATGCGGCGACCGTGCAGCCGGCCATGACGCAGCCCAGCGCAGCGGCCGAGTTGCCCTCCATCAGAATCAAGCCGTCGTTGTTGCCGGCCATTGCTTCCAGCGCGTACGGATCGTTCTTCGGCAAATTCTCGCGGGCGTAATTCGCACCCAAGCGCACGGCGTCCATGTTCGTATCGACGGCCTTGAGTTTGCGCCGGAACTGCGCGCGCAGCGCGGCCTCGATTGCCTCTTCGCTTATGCCGAGCAGCTGTGCGAGCGCGCCGACGTAGATCATGTTGGTCAGGTACTTGCGCAGCGCGGCGTCGGCCACGTTTTCCTTGGCTAGTTTCGCGAAGGGAACCGGATAGTACGTGACGTCGTCGCGTTTGGTGGCGCCGGTAACCGCGAACGTCTCTTCGTAAAGAATAGCGCCGCCGGATTTTACGTCGAGGACATCGGCGTGCCACGTCGCGGGGTTGAGCGCTATCAACATATCGATGCTGCTGCTGCGGCATTGATAGCCCTGCGGCGAGACGCGCACGTCGAACCACGTCGGCAGCCCCTCGATGTTCGACGGGAAAACGTTTTTTGGGGCGACGGGAATGCCCAAACGGAAAATCGCGTTGGCTAAAACCAAATTCGCGGACTGACTACCCGAGCCGTTCACGGTCGCGGCGCGGATCGTCAAATCGTTGATTTGCACGGCCGAATTCTTCGGGACGGCGAGCGCGTTCGCCTCGCCGCCCGCCTCACCGTCGCCTGCCTAACCCTGCTGGTCGACTTCCCCCGTGTCGCCTTGCTCGACCGGTTGCGGGCCGCGCGCGCGACTCTCGGAGTCGCGTTCGGCCAAATTGTCCTCTGGGATTTCGCCGCGGCTGGAGGGGCTGCGAGTCACGATTAAGCTTGCTAGCCGTCTTGAGATGTTTTCTTCGTTGTAGTGCCGGTCGGCCATTGGGGTCTCCTCATTTCCTTGCGTACTAACCAGTACCCATCAGCGGCCGGTGCTAACGTGGCGAGCGCTGGTCGTCACGCACTCCGATGCTCTGCGAGCGATAGGAGCGGGACAGCTTTACGTACTCGTGCGCGCTGACCGCGATCCACTTGGCCGACTCACCGTCTAGTTGCTTCTTGACCTTGGCCGGAGAGCCGGCAACCAGCACTCCGTCGGGAATCTCCGAGCCTTCGCCAACGACGCTGCCCGCGGCAACGAGCGAGCGTTCGCCGACGGTCGCGTTCGTCAGCACGACCGCATTGCTGCCGATCAGCGCATGAGATTTGATGTGGCAGTCTTCCATGATAGCGGCGTGGCCGACCGTCACGTCGTCGTCGATCTGCGTGAGGCCGCCTTCGCTGACGTGAATCACGGCGTTATCTTGAATCGACGTGCGCGCACCGATGCGAATCGGCCCGTTGTCGGCGCGCAGCACCGCGCCGAACCAAACGCTCGACTCAGGCCCGACGACGACGTCGCCGATCAACACGGCGGTCGGGGCGATAAAGGCGGTGGGGTCCACTTTCGGACGCTTCCCGTTGTACTCAATGATCGTGGCTTGTTCCATAGAAAGCGACAGTTTCTGATGCACCGTCATAACACCCCGCTGCGCGGCGTCAAAGCGGTTCCCCGGCCGAAACCCGATGACGCCGGCTATACTGCCGTCAATTACGCTTATGCGGGCAAGAGCGGGCACATCCACGAGGTGGTGACGCTCAACGGCCGCGAACTGGCGAAAGTCGGCTTCGACGACCGAAAGATCGTCTATTACTTTTTGGACGATCTCGAGCTCGACGCCGGCGCTAAGCGCGGGACGTTCCACGATAACGATAAGAAGGAGTAGACCATGCCTATTATAGCTGCAGCTCCGCCGGTAGCCGTTACGCCGCCCGGCGGATTCGATTATGTGACGGTGGATTCGCTGCACCGCCGCGTTTACGCGGCGCACGGCGCGGTGCTTCTGATCGTCGATGCGGACACGGGCGCCGTTGCCGGCACGGTCCAGCTCGGCGGCGTGGCCGGGTCGGCTCCGAATGTGGCTTTGGGCCATGTCTACACCGGCAACGGCGACGCGAAGGCGATGTCGGAAGTCGATCCCGTCAGCCTGAAAGAAGTCGCACGCGTTGCGGTCGGCGGTCCGGTGGATGCGATTGCGTATGATGCGGGGCTCGGCCGGATCTACGGCGACGAGGACGACGGCACGCGCATTTTCGTGATCGACTCCAGGACGTTCAAGCAGATCGGCACCATCACTGTTCCGGGCCACAAGCCGGAGTATCTGCAGATCAATCCGGCGACGCACGAAATCTATCAAAACATCGACAGCGATAGCGAGATCGCGGTTATCGACGGGCAGCGGATGCAGCTGACGCGCACGATTCCGACGCCGGAAATTAAGCACAACCATCCGCTGCAATACGATGCACCTTTCGGTATGCTGCTGGTGGCGGGCTCGAATAACAAGATGTCGGGCTATTCGACCGCCGGGAAGCTGCTGTGGACGATCGACTATCCGTCGCGCGTCGATCAGTGCGATCTCGATGCCACGCGCCAAATGATGGCGTGCGCCGGCAACGGCATTACCCTGCTCAAAATCAATCAGAACGGTCCGGCGCAGATCGTCGCGACGTTGCCGATGACGCCCGGTCCGCACACCGTGGCGATCGATCCGAAAACCGGCGACATTTGGGCCGTCTGGGGAACGCGCCCTACCGCAACGGCGCCCGCAACCGCTTTTGTGCAGCGCTTCCACTACCAGCCGTAAATCGCCGACGCCTCGGCAAGATCAGCGGCGAGAAATGAACGCCGTCGATTCCCTTGAGGTACCGGGCGCGCCGAAGCGCGCGTCCGTTGCCCTTGTTGGCGTTGCCAAAGGTTTCGGTCAACGAATGATGGTTAGGGCAGAGTAGCCGTAGGTTTTCGGGTCTGTTGTTCTGCGCATTTCCGTCGATGTGGTCCACGTGCAAGGGAACGCGCCCTGTTCTTGGGTTGCGTTCGCCCCAGCCGCAGACGCTGCAGGCATAGCCGGTCGATTCCAAAAGGTACCGACGGACTCTATACGTGGGGCCGTCGAAGTTACTCCTCGATCCCTCGATTTCGCCGGATTTCCATTTCCGCACGTACTCGGTATAGAGAAAGTCAAACTGGCATTGCTGCGAGCAATAAAACGAGGCATTACGCTTGACTGTGTTATTGCAAGTATCTCGCTTGCATATTGATCTCTTCATATAGCGATTATGGTGGCGCAGTGTGCCATATGTATGGCACAAATAAAAACGCAACACGTATTTGTGTTGCGTTTTTTAGATGGAGCCGACGGCCGGACTCGAACCGGCGGCCTATAGTTTACGAAACTATTGCTCCACCAACTGAGCTACGTCGGCGCGGCGGAACCTTTTCTCCCTCGCGACCAACGGCCCTGCGGCCCGCAAAGTTTCGAGAAAGGCTCCTGCAGAGTGACAGGCAGCTGGCACCCTGCCCGGCAATAATTGCGCCATGGCCGTCGCAGTCGAGGAAATCGCCTCCATAGCGCTTTCCCCGCCGTTAAAATGGGCCGGCGGGAAACGCTGGCTCGTCCCGCATTTGCTCGAGACGTGGGCCGGCCACCGCGAACGCCGCCTCGTCGAGCCCTTCGCCGGCGGCATGGCCGTGACGCTCGGACTGTTGCCGCGGCGCGCGCTTTTGGGCGACGTCAATCCGCATCTGATCTCGTTCTACCACTGGCTGCAGCGCGGCTTGGATTTACGCGAGACCGGTGTCTCGCTAAAAAACGATCGCGCGATCTACGCGCACAACCGCGCGCGGTTCAACGAATTGATTCGCAAAGACGAAGGCGAAACGGCCGAAGCCGCCGCGCTCTTTTATTACCTCAACCGCACGGGCTATAACGGACTCTGCCGCTTCAACGCGCGCGGTTTTTTTAACGTGCCGTTCGGACGTTACAAACACGTCGAATGCAATAAAGACTTCCTACCGTACCGCGCGACGCTCTCGCGTTACGAGATCATCCAAGGCGATTTCGAAGCGATCGGTATCCGCGATGACGATTTCATCTACGCCGATCCGCCCTACGACGTGGAATTCACCTCATACGCCGCCGGCGGCTTTACCTGGGCCGACCAGCGCAGGCTCGCAAAACGCCTAGCCGCGCATCCCGGTCCGGTCATCGCTTCAAACCAGGCGACGAAGCGCGTCCTTCGTCTCTACCGCGAACTCGGATTTGACGTGGAAATCCTCGACGCACCGCGCCGCATCAGCTGCGACGGCAATCGCGACGACGCGCGCGAGATGCTGGCCATGCGTAACGTCTGATGCTTTTCCCGGGCAGCCTCGGCACGAAAACCGGTTCCACGCTCGAAGCGGGCGTCGAAGCCGTGCTGCTCAACAACAGTTACGCGGTCGAAAAACAGGTTGTCGTCGGAAGTAAACCGGGCGGCGGAAAGCATCGCGCCGACTTGGTCGGCATGCGCCCCAACGGCTCGCGATTTCTCGTGTCGCTCAAGTGGCAGCAAACCGCGGGGAGCGCCGAAGAAAAAGTGCCCTACGAAGTGATCAAACTGTTGCACGCGCTCCGTGAGAATCCGAGCTACGATAAAGCGTACATCGTCATCGGCGGAAGCGGCTTTACTTCAGGGCTGGTGGCGTTCTATCTCTCCGAAGAGTTCCGCTCGTACATTCGCGAGTCGGAGAAGATCGAAATCCTCACGCTCAACGACGTGATGGCGCGCGCGAACAAAGGATCGCTCTAACCGGCTTTTCCCGGCGCGAATTTGAGCGCCAGCCCGTCAATGCAGTAGCGTTTTCCGGTCGGCTTCGGGCCGTCGTCGAAGATATGGCCGAGGTGCGAACCGCAGCGACGGCAGTGCGCTTCGGTGCGCGGATCCATGAGCTCGTAATCCGCGCGCGTGCGGATTGCGTCGGGAAGCGGCGCCCAAAAACTCGGCCAGCCTTCGCCCGCGTCATATTTGGTTTTGGACGAAAAGTTCGCCAGACCGCACGCCGCGCAAGAATAGGCTCCCGAACGATGCTCGTCGTTCAGCGGGCTGCTGCCCGGCGGTTCGGTTCCATTTTGGCGCAAAATTTCATAGCGTGCCGGTCCGAGTAGCTGCCGCCACTGCGCGTCGGTGTGCGTTACGGCATAGCTTTCGCTTGCATGCGCCACGCGTATGAATGCAAGTGCGCCGATCGCTGAAGCAACGCTGGCAGCAAAGGTCGCGCGCGTCATAGTGCTATGTGGCATGCGACGCCGTTCCTTTCGAAATACCGCTGATGGTAGTCTTCGGCCGGATAAAAATCGCCGGCGGCCGTGATCTCGGTCACGATTGGCTTCGATTGATTGCCCTGCTCGCGCGCGCGCGATGCTTCGGCCAGTTTCCGCTGCTCGTCACCGTGCGTGAAGATCGCCGAGCGGTATTGCGTTCCGACGTCGGGCCCCTGACGGTTGGCGGTCGTCGGATCGTGGATCTTCCAGAACGCGTCGAGCAGAGCGTCGTACGAAATTTTCTGCGGGTCGTAGAGAACTTCCACGGCCTCGGCGTGACCGGTGCGTCCGGTGCAGACGTCCTGATAACTGGGCGCGACCGTGTGGCCGCCGGTGTAGCCGCTGGTGACTTCCAGCACGCCCGGAAGCTGCCGGAAAGCCGCCTCGACACCCCAGAAGCAGCCCGCCGCGAAGGTCGCCGTTTCGTTGCTCATCATTGGCTAGAACGTTTTTCGGCGGCCTTCGGATTCATGAAATGCCAGAATTGCAGGCCCATGGGAAGCGCGGCCGGCGCCAAAGGGTCGAGGTCGAAGCCGGACAAGTTCGCCGGCACCACGGCGCCCAGGCGGACCGAGTAAAGGTAGATCACGGGCAAGTCTGTCGCGGCCAACTCCTGATACCGGTCGAGCTCCCGGCGCGCGATGGCCGAGGAAGGTGCCGAACGAGCCGCCTCGATCGCGCCATCGATCTGTGGATTGTTGTAGAATCCGACGTTATAACCGCCGGCCGCGCGCGTTTGCTTGGAGTCGTAGGAGCGATAGTCGTCGGGGTAAGCCGGCAGAATGATGCCGCGCAGCGCGACTTGGAAGCGGCTGTTGTGCAGATCTTCGAAAAACGTCTGCAATTCCTCGTTCTCCAGCGTGCAGTCCATGCCGATTGCGCGCAAATTGGCTTGTATCAGCTCGGCGATGTTGCTGGCCACCGCATCGGTCGCGCCGCCCGTTTTGAGGGTAAAGCGAAGCTCGCGGCCATCTTTCACGCGAACGCCGCCCTGCAGCTTCCAGCCGGCCGCTTCCAAAATCGCGCGAGCGCGCGCCGGATCGTAATGGTATGTTTTCACGCGCGAATCATAGTACGGCGAAAAGCTGGGAAGCGGTCCGTTGAGGATGTCGGCCTGCCCGCTCATGATTCCAGACTTGATGAAATCGCGATCGATCGCATACATCATCGCCTGTTTGACGCGCGGATCGTGCGCCCACGGAATCGACGCGTCGTGATAATTTGGCAGCAACAAGAACGTGACGTTCCACGGCCAGGTGATGAACTTGTGATCGCCGCGCAAGCGCGTGTGTATGCGCCAGAGATTGGGCGCGACGTCGGTGACATCGACCTCGCCGGCGTCGACGGCCGCGTAGAGCGAATCCTGCTGCGGATAGACGCGGAAGGCCATTTCGTCGAGTATGGGTTTCGGTCCCCAATACTGTGGATTCCGGCCAAGTATGGTGTACGAATCGCGCACGCTGCGCACGATTCTCCACGGACCGCTGATGACGGGATTTTGAGCGAAGTCAGCGTCGGCGTTGACGAACTTCGCTTCGGCTTCCGAACCGGGTGGATAGCGGTGCAGAATATGCTCGGGAAGCGGAAGCGTTTCGCCCAGCGCGTTCTCCAAGAACGGCGGCGACGGCGACTCGAGCCGGATCTCGACCGTGTAACGATCGAGCGCCCGCACCGACGTCATCAGTTTAAAATCCGAAGAGTTGCCCTCCAAGAGATTCGGATTGTTGCCGAGCAGCAGCGAGAAGACGACGTCTTTCGACGTGAGCGGCACGCCGTCGGACCAGAGCGCGCCGCGCCGCAGATGCAACAAATAGCGTTTTCCGCCATCGGCGATCTCGATGCGGTACGCCAAACTTGTTTGCGGCCGCGGCAGCAAATCCGGGCCGATTGCCAGCAACGGCGTGTAAATGAGTTCGTTGACCATGCGCGCCGCCGATCCGACGGCGGTGAGCGGATTAAACGAGTCGGGCCCTGCAATCCATGCCGTGACGATCATATTCGGTTGACGCGTCTCAGCCGATCGCGCCCCGCAACCCGCAAGAATCATCGCTGCGATCGTGGCAAGAACAAACTTCACGTCTGTTTCTCCCGCAGCCAGTCGCCGACGAAGTTAAAGGCACAGACCGTGATCAGAATCGCTAAGCCAGGCGGCAAAATCAGCCAATACGCGCGAGCGAACAGATCGCTCTGCGCGCTGGAAAGCAAGTTGCCCCAAGACGGGACCGGCAAGCGAATCCCGATCCCGAGATACGAAAGCGCGGTTTCGGCGAGCATGGCGCTGGCGACCATGAAGGTGGTCGTCGTGATGATCGTGCCCATCGCGTTCGGCACGACGTGGCGGAAGATGATGCGCCAATCCCCCGCGCCCGATGACCGCGCGGCTTCCACGTAGAGGCGCTCTTTCAGCGTCAGCACTTCGCCGCGTACTAGGCGCGACGGGCCGAGCCACGCCGTAAAGCCGATGACCAGCATGAGCGTGAGCTCGCTGCCGTTAAAGAGCGCCGCCAGGAAGAGCAAGAGAAAGATCGTGGGCACGCTCAAGAACACGTCGACGACGCGCATGAGCATCGAATCGAACCACCCGCCGTAATAACCCGAGAGCGCGCCATAGAGCGTTCCGATGAACATCGCGACCAGCGCGGCCACAATGCCGACGGAAAGCGTTATCCGTCCGCCGATCAGTAGGCGCGCGAGCTCGTCGCGGCCCAATCCGTCGGTTCCCAACCAATGCGTGCCGTTCGGCTGCGCATACGCATGGGCGACATCGGTCGCATACGCGTCGATATGCAGAAAGAACGGCGCAAGCCAGCACGCCAGCAGCGCCAGCGCGATCCAAACCATCCCGGCGGCCGCAATTGGATCGACATGCACCCGCCGGCGCCGCGGAAACCCTTCGTCGACCGGCAGCGTCAGCGTCGCGTCAATCATAGCGCACGCGCGGATCGACGACCCCGTACAGCACGTCGGCCAAGAGATTTCCGAGTATGACCAACAGCGCGGTGATCACCGTCATGCCCAACAGCGTGAAGTAATCGCGGTCGGTGGCGGATTGCCAGAAGAGCTGGCCCATGCCGGGATAGGCAAAAATCTGTTCCGTGATCACCGCCCCGCCGAAGAGCGCCGGGATTGTCCCGCCCAGCAACGTGATGAACGGGATAAGCGCGTTGCGCAGTGTGTGTCTGAACAGCACCGCCGTCGCCGGCAAACCTTTTGCTCGCGCCGTGCGCGCATAGTCTTCTTGTAACTGTTCGACCATGCTGCCCCGAATGTAGCGGCTCCAGCCGGCCAGCGAGACGAGGGCAAGCGTCGCTGCCGGCAAGATGAGGTGCGCCAAGCGCGAGGGCCAATCAAACGACGCCGTGTCGATTGTCTGCAAGCCGCCGACGGGCGACCACCGAAGCTGTACGGCGAAGAGCGCGATCAGGATCGTGCCGAACCAAAACGTCGGCATAGACCACGCGATGAAAACCAGCGCGCTCGCCGCGCGGTCAAAGAGCGTGTTTCGTCGGAAAGCTTGATAGACGCCAAGCGGAACCGCAATGACGATCGACAACGCCAACGCGCTGCCCATCAGCAGCAGCGTGCGGCCAATCCGTTCACCGATGAGTGAGAGCACGGAAGCCTGCCGGCGATAGGAAAATCCGAGATCGCCGTGAGCGAGCTTGGACAGCCAAATTCCGTATTGTTCGTAGACGGGACGATCCAAGCCCAGTTCATGGGTGATTCGCGCGACCTGCGCAGGCGTGGCGTTTTCTCCGGCCAGCGTTTGCGCCAGATTGCCGGGCGCGAGATGCAGTAAGATAAACGTTAAGATGGTGACGCCCAGCAACGTCGGGATCGCCAACAGCAAGCGTTTAAGGATGAACTGAAACACCTCTTACCAGCGGTACGCCGCTAGCGCGTCCCACTGGTACGGTTGCGTGCCGTCCCACGCGAAGAAACACTCACCGATCGCGCCCGCGGCGCGGGTCGCGTCGAGCGACGCGGTGATCTCGTCAGCAGACGGGTAGCCGTTGCGTCCCTCCGCGGTCGTTTGGCCGCCGATACTCACCGGCAAATGGCGGCCACTCATCGCGATCAGCTTCTCATAAGATGCGCGCAAGAGCACCTTCACCTGCGCCGCCGTGGTCGGCGTGCGACGCATCATGCGCCAGTACGCCATCGGCTGCAGCACGTCGCTGTACTGCGCGATTTGGCGGTAGGGATATTTCGCGAGATCCAAATGCTCGAGATACGGATCCTCAACGGTCGAAACCAGCAAGTATTTTGGGCCGAGCGCTTCACGGAGACGCTGCATGTAGAGCCAGAGTGCGTCGAGCTTTTGCGGATCGCCGCCCATGAATTCCGGGCCGCGCTCGAGATCGACCGCGAGCCCCGTCAGGGGCGTGCCTTTCGCCGTCCGGTAATACGCGGTTCTCACGCTCGCTTGCAGATCTTCAAACGTCGTATCGCGCGGAACCGTCCACCCGATCGTACCGATGCCGTGCGCCGCCAAACCGTCGATAATCGCGTCGACCGTGGCTTTCGCTTCGGGCGTAATCTCCCAATACGCGCCATATGCCGTGCGCAGCTCGACGTAATGTAAACCCGCGCGCACGGCTTGGTCGACCATGGCTTGCGGATCGAGGTGTTTAAAGTACAGCGGATCGATCGGATTCACGGTAAAGAACAGCCACATCCCTTTTCCCGAAGCAGCCGAAAGCGCTGTCGGCGGCGGCGCCGGCGGTGTAACGATCGTTGTGGTTTTGACCGGAGCGTGATCGTTCCGGTACAGCAGATAGCGGTATCGCGCGCCTGGTTCGACCGACGTGTCGCGATAGGACGAGCTCGGTCCGGCGATCACGCTCATGATCGCGCGCCTTCCTAAACTGTCGATGCGTACGACGCGCGCCAGCACGTTCTCTTGCGGAAACCAGCCGACTTGGATCGTATGTGGTCCGAGCGCTTGGGCGACGACGCGCGGTCCGGTCCAGTTGCGCGTGTCGGTTGCTACCGTTACACTGCCGAGTTTCGGCGTATTCGAGCGCACGACGATCTTCAGCGGGCCGTTACGATGCGTTTTCAGAATGGCCGCGGGCTGACCGAAGCGCAGGCGCGTCTGCCACTGCACGTACCCGTCTCGCGAGAGCCAATCCAAGTCGCTGCCCGTCATGATGCGCGTCGGCTTACCTTGCGCGTCGAGAAAACGCGCGACCAGCAGCCAGCGCGCACTCCCGTCGGGATCGAACCCCAGCGGGCGCGAGACGATCGTGAGTTTAGCGGCGGGCTTCCCGTAATAGGCCAACCCGGAGGGCATCGGCGGCGGCGCCGGAGTGGCTTTGGCTTGCGCGAGCAGCGCGCCCAGGAGCAGCGGAAGTGCGGCTGTCATGTGTGGCGTTTTCGACAAAAGAAAGGGGCGATGCTTTCGCACCGCCCCGGAGGTTTTGCCGCTACCGGCTTACGGGATACGTTTGACCAAGAACAGCTCGAACTGCGGAGTTGTCTGCGTGTAGTCTTGGTACGTCCGGTAGGAGCCGGGGCTAAGCGACGGCGTGTTGGGCCAGAACGGCCCGCAACCCGTGTAGAGTGTCGGCGTGCTTCCGAGTTGGCTAGCCGAACATTCTCCCGTCGGATCGTGTGTCTGGCTGAACAGGTTCTGCACTTGCAACCCCAACGTGAGCCCGTGCGGCAGGTGCGTGAGCGCGCTCATGTTCATGACCCAATATCCTTGCGTCCTGGTTTCCGATTGTCCGATTTGCGGCGCTTGCACCACTCCGTGGAACGTATTGGTGCAGGTATTCGCGCTGGTCGTGATACCGATCGTACAGATCGTCTGAACGCCGATGTTCGAGTAGGACGGTCCCTGATAATAGATCAGCGGAATCAAGTGGAAGTTGTTGTAGTGGACATCGGCCGTGAGCGTGCCGCTCCAGAGCGGGTCGAACGCCGAGCGGATCAGGTTTCCGCGCGTTATTATCGGGGTCGGCAGCGGCGCGACGTTATAGGAAGACGCCAGTGACGAGGTAATCGACGTCCAGAAGTTGTCGTATGTTCCGCTCAGCCACCACGACACGCCGATCGGTCGAGGATCGACGTGGTTGATTCCCAGCTCGAAACCGAACGCTTGACGGATACCGCCATTCTGCGGCACTTGCGCGCCAAATGTGATTGGCAGCACTCCGTCGGCACTCGTCTGCGGCCGGTAGAGATAGAACGTGTTGGTCGCTTTGTTCATCCACGGTCCGAACTTCAACGACGTGTTTGCGTCGAACTGATGCTCCCACTGAAGATCGGCGCTGTGGATACGAGTCGGATCGGCCGCGAATCCATTCGCACTGGGATTATATGGCGTCGCCGGCGGCGAGGTTGCCGAGCCGCCATTGAGGGCGTTAGCCGGAACGATTCTATAGACGTAGCCGCTGCCGACGAACGTCGTCGAATCCGTGTACGATCCGCGGATTACGTCATTGGGTCCCATCGTGTATGTCGCCGAGAACGTCGGGTTCAAGATTCCGACCTGGAGCGGGCCGCCGGGATAATCGTAGTACATTCGCTGGTAGCGTAACCCCGGTTGCACCAGCCACCTGTTGTTCCGCAGCGACAGGTCGATGTACGCATTCGGAACGTGAGTTGGATAGTTGGAGATGAAGTTGTTCGCCGGATACGATCCGTTGAGATTGAAGAAGAACGTGTAATAGTAATTGTAGAGGTTGATATCGTACTCTTGGCCGACGCCGGCTCTGATGGTCGTGTTGGCGTTAACCGCGTTCGTGTAGTCGAGCGACGCCAGCCACATATTGGAACGGCGGTCGCCATAGAAGCCCGTGCTCAGCCAGTTGGCCTGCTGCAAACACGCTCTGCCGCCCAGACCCGGGCCGGCCGCTGCGACGGGCGTGCCGGGCATATACGGCTCGAGCGGGCAGTTCGCGCTCACGCGGAAATCAGGAGTATTTTCCTGCGGCAAGTTCGCATCCACGATCGGTTGATCGAAGATGTACTGGTTGAAATTCTCGGCAACGCGGAAGCTGAAGAACGAATGATCGTTGATGATGTGGTTCCACTGGATCTTGCCGATGGCCGAGTAGTGATGCCAAATGTTGCCGTTGTTGTTTGACGCGGTTCCGAAGTACAGACCCTCTGGGCACGGTTGCCCGTTGGGCGCAGTGCCTCCGGTCGCGCCGCTGTATGTGACCGTCGACGAAACGTAACCCGGGCACGGCACGGCCGTTACCGGCGGCGCTTCGCCCGGCGCGCGCGCCATCAAATAGTTGAACATGAAATCGCCAATGCCGTTTTGCACCAGAAATTGGAAGTCGTCTTTATTGCTCGGCCGGTAGTGGAAGTTCCCGACGATGTCGGTCGTTTTCACCGGACCGGGACCGTTCAAGCCTTCGATGAGGACGGCTGGGTAAGTCAAGCCGGAGCTGTAGTAGTTCAACTGGTCGGTTTTATCAATTGCCGCATACCACGAAAAGCGACGGTTCGGAGTGGCGCCTCCGAATTCGGCCGTCAGCTGCTGGTTCTGGCCGTAGAGATTCGTGCCGAACGAGACCTGGCCGAACGCCGGGTACGTGCCGGATTTTACGACGGTGTTAATGATTCCTAATCCGTTGGCCGCGTCGCCCGCCGAGAGGCCGCCGGTATAGACTTCGACGTTGGCGATGCCGACGTTCGAAAGATTCGTCGTGAAGAAGCCCGTGATGCGCTCCTTGATCGGAATCCCATCGAATTCATAACCGATGTCGGTGATGTTGCCGCCGTGAATACGCGGCTGTGCGGGAAAACCGGTCGACGTAACGCCCGGCACGCCTTGCACGTACTGGTAAAGCGTTTTGTGCAGGTCGTTTCCGAGCGAAAGCGCGTTCAATTGCGCTCCTGAAACGTTGTAGACGTCCGATGTCACGTTTGGCTGTACGAGATTGCCCGCCGAGCGTGAGGTGACGTTAGCAATCGTCCGCAAAGCGTTGGTGAGCGACTCGTTCAGTGAAACGCTCTGCCCTTGCTGCACCGTCACGCCTGGTATAACGAGCGGCGCGTAGCCGTTGAGCTGGTACGAGACGGTGTACGTGTCCGGAAAAAGCGCCTGGAGCGTGTAGAAACCGCGCGAGTCCGTCTTCGTGCGGGCCGTGGCCGCCGGTGAAGCCGCCGTGACGTCGACGTTGGCGATTGGTGCGCCGGTGGCAGTGTTCGTGACTGTACCGACTATGGCGCCCGTATTGGCCGCCAGCGCGGGTACCGGAATGGCGAAGCTTCCAACGAGGATAGCAGCGGCTATAGCCGCTGCCGTGCACCGCCATAGGTGTCGTAAGTATGTCATGCGCCGCTCTCCCTGCTGGCGGCCCCGTCGCGTTGCTTCGTTCGCATCCCGTGACTTCTCCGCCGGCTAGATAACAAAAGAAAAGCGACCGGCGTGGTCCCACGCGCGTTCGCTGGATTGTTAATGCCTGATTAAGGGCCTTAAGTCCTGCGGGGTGAACCGGCCTCCAAAGTCTTGGCCAGGCCGCGGGGCGCGTCGCTTTCGACGTAGCGCGCCCGGCCGACCTGGAGCGCCACCATCTGCGCTGCGACCAGCCAAGCCAGCGTGTTAAAGGCACTGCCGACAACCGGACCGAGCAGCGGAATGTCGCCGATGTGGCCGCCGATGACGTAACGCAAGCTTTCGGCCTGGGCTGCCTCCAACATCGGGCCGTTGACGATGTTGCGTGCGACGTCGTCCACGATGCCGATGATCGCGCAGGTGGCGTCGAGCATCGCCGCGCTTCCGTGCCGAAACTCGCCGGCCGAAAACCCNNGAATGTAGCTGGCCTCTTTGAGTTTGAGCGCGAACTCGTTGGCGACCGGGATGCCGTAGCCCGCGGCGACGATGACGACGCTGCGCCGCCGCGCTATGCGCTGCGCTGCCTCGTGGACAGCCTCGACGCCGTCTCCGTCGAGCCAGCCGCGGACGTCTTCGGCGGTTTCGGTCAGACTGTCCGCGCTGCGCGAGTGCGTGCCGGCCATCAGACCGGCGGCCCACAGTAAGATCGCGGCCGTGGCGCTGACGCTCTTACTGGCGGGAACGGCGATCTCGGGTCCGGCGGCGAGATCGATGGTGAGGTCGGCGCGCCGCCCGAGTTCCGAATCGGGCGTGTTGGTGATCGCGATCAGGTCCTTGGGCTGCAGAACGTCGAGCGCCTCGAGCAGGTCGCCCGACCGGCCGCTCTGCGAGCACGCGATGATCGCGGCATTTCTGTAGGCGACGTTGTCGAGCGGCGCTTCGGTGGCGGCCAATGCGTGGGCGCGGATGCCGCGGCGGCGCAGCGCGAGCGCGCCCAGTTGCGCCATGAAGAGCGAGCTGCCGCTACCGAGCAGCACGACGTCGCGTTCGCGAATGGCGTGCGCGAGCGTCTCGGCTTTATCCGAAGCGGCAATCGCGCGCCACACGTCGGGCTGTTCGCGGATCTCGCTTTCGAAATGGGCTCCGAGCATGCGCTACTGCGACGCGATCGCCGCGAGAACGGCGCCGCGAAGGGTTGCGAGATCGGCTGCGCCGTGGGGCTGATCCTCGCCCATCCATTGGTTGATCATGAACGAAAACGTGACGGGCCCGTGCGTTCTGGTTTTCACGTAGCCCGAAATCGTGCGGACGTGGCTGATGCTGCCGGTCTTGGCGAAGCCGTTGTGTTCGGCGGCCGTTCCTTTATAGGAGCTCTTGAGCGATCCGCGGACGCCTGCGACCGGCAAGGCGTTGAGCACCACGTCGCGGTTGGGGGAGTTCCAATCGTTTTGCAAGATCAGCAGAAGATCGCGCGGCGTGATGCGGTCGTACTGCGAGAGTCCCGAGCCGTCGGAGATCGAAACCGTTGCGGGATCGATGCCGGCCGACTTCAGGTACTGATTCTCCATTGCCGCGCCGTTAGCGGCCGTGCCCGGCGCGCCTTTCAAGCGGAAGCCGAGCTCTTTCAAAAACATTTCGCCCATCAAATTGTCGCTCGGATACCAGAAGTCGGCGAGCAGTTGCGGCATCGCTTCGGAGTGTTTGCTCCAAAGTATCGTCGCACCGGCGGGCGTTTTTCCGCTTTGCACCGGGCCGCCGGCGGCAACGCCGTGCGCGGCAAGCGCTTTGGCGAAAACATCGCCGGCATAGCTTTGCGGATCGGGGACGGCCGGGTGGACGTCGCCCGACATTTTCGCGCCGGCCGGATAGCTGCCCGTGATGCGAATCGTCGCGGGTTCATCCCAAGGCCGCACGAGTTCGGACGTGTCCTTGGATTTGGGAGGCCCGGTCACGAGCCGGTTATCGAGCGTAAACGCACCGGTCGAAGGTTGAATCGTTATGGGCGCAGGTTCACCCGCCGCCGCGCCCGGTGAAAAGTACATGTGAATGACGCCGTCCTCGAGCTCCAGTGCGGTGATCACGGGCGCATAATAAAAGGGAAGATCGTCCCACGACCAGCCGTAGCCGTAACGCACGGCATCGAAATGCGTCGCGTCCGTAACGACGCTGCCGGAGAGGCTTGTTACTCCCTGCGCGGCGACGGCTGCCGCGGCGGCGTCCAAATCCTTAGCGGTGAGAAGCGCGTCGCCGCCGCCCTGCAGATAGACGTTGCCCGCGATGACGCCGTTTTGCGGCGGCCCGTCCGACGCCACCGACGTCGTGTAAGCGAAGCCGGTGCCCAGGATCTTCAGCGCGGTGGATCCGACCAGCAGCTTAAAGTTTGAGGCCGGCATGAACTCCTGATCGGCGTTTTTCGAATAGAGCGTGTTCCCGCGAACCGTGTCGACCACGACGAGCCCGACCTGCGCGCCGCGCAGCGCCGGTCCCGCCAGCAGCTTTTCAATCGTTCGGTGCAGCGCCGCAACCTGCGCGACTTTCCAGGACGCGCCGCCCGGAGCCGGCTTCGCCAACGTTGCGACGGACGACATATCGGCCGCCATCACGGGTAGGGCAGTCATTGTTAGCATCAAAACAATGGCAATAGATCTAAACATTGTCATACACTTATTCATCACAGTCGTTCCGTAGTATGTCGTCGACGCTTTCGCGTTTGCCGATGAGGGTGTGCGTGCCCCCGCGCACGGCCACGACCGCCGGGCGCGCGAAACGATTGTAGTTTCCCGCCATGCTGTACGTATATGCCCCGGTCGTGCACATTGCGATCAGATCGCCCTCGGCTATACCCGAAGGCAAGCGCGCGGTGCCGAGCTCGTCGTTTTCACACGAGCGGCCGCACAGAATGGTTTCCTGCAGCGGCCCGGCTTCGCGCGCTGCATACGCATGATGGTATGCGCCGTAGAGCGCGGGCCGGGGATTCTCATAGATACCGCCGTCGACGATCACAAACGGCTTGCCGGATTCGCGTTTGGCCGACATCACGCGATAGAGCGTCGTGCCCGCTTGCGCGACGAGCGCGCGACCAGGCTCGATGCCTATCTGTGGAAGCGGAAGGTTCCAGCGCTTGGCGTCTTTCCGCGCCGCGTTTGCGATCTCCGCGATGGTTTTATCTGCATCGAAGGTGTCGGGCTCGTCGGGATGCATCGAAACGCCGAAGCCGCCGCCTACAACGATACGTTCGGTCACAAAGCCGGCGGCCGCGGCGAAAGCAGCCCGTTCCATGAGCGCATGCGTATTTTCGACGAACGCTTGCGCGTCGTAAATCTGCGAGCCGATGTGCGAATGCAGGCCCTCGAACTGTAAACCTGGCGATTTCTTGAGCGTCTCCAGTGCAGCCGGCAGAGCGGCTGTATCGAAGCCGAACTTCGTGCGCGCTCCGCCCGTGCGCACGAATTCGTGCGTGTGCGCTTCGATGCCGGAGTTGATTCGCAGCAGAACGGGAATCTTCGCGCCGCCGGAACGGCCGGCGAGACGCCGCAGTTCCTCGATGTTGTCGACGATCACACGCGCCACGCGACCTTCCGCCGCCGCCTCGAGTTCCTCGCCGGTTTTTCCGCAGCCGTGAAAAGCGATCCGGCTAGGCGGAAAGGCTGCGCGTTCGGCCGTGGCGAGTTCCCCGATCGAGCAGACGTCGAGATGCAGCGAAGTGTGTTTCAAGTGGCGCGCGAGCGCAACGAGCAGTAGCGCTTTACCGGCGTAGGCGACTTCGATCGAGTGTGGCGCGCACGCTTGCAGAAACTGAGCGATCGCCGCGTCGAAGACGTCGTAATCGAGTGCGAGCACGGGTGTGCCGTACGCCATAGCAAGCTCGTCCGCCGAAATCCCGCCCACGAAAAGCTCGCCGCCGCGCCGCTCATGTCCCGGAGCAAGGCCGCCGCGCCAGCGGACGGGCGCAGAGTTGCCGATCATTGCACGTCTTGCTTTAGCCCGAAACGTACTTTTGTCATCCTGAGCGCGGAGTTCCGCGCCTGTCGAAGGGCGAATGCGCGGTTATGACCTATCCCTCGTGGAAGCTGCGCGAATGGGCGCCCGATCTGCCCGAAGGCCGCATCGACAACATTTACATCCATTGGTCCGCGCACGACTACCGGGCGGTTTTCCCGGCCTACCATTTTTGCGTCGCGTTGGACGATGATGGTGAAATCATCGTGGTCAACACCCACGACGTTCGCGAAAACATGCGCAACGTTTACGAAGCGCCTGACGAACCGTACGCGGCGCACACGCGCAAGCGCAATTCATTTGCGCTCGGAATTTCCGTCATGGGCATGCAAGGCTCGAAACCCGATGACTTCGGGCCATATCCGCTTACGCCCGAACTCATCGACGCGCTCTGCTTGGTGGCGGCGAAACTCGCCTCACGCTATCGCGTTTCGGTCGACGCGGAGCACATCATGACGCATGCCGAAGCGGCGTTGCACGACGGCTATTTCGGAACGGAACCGCAGCAACGGTGGGATATCGCGCGCCTGCAGCCCGATCCGCGCCCGCTCGCACCGCAAGATGCGCTCGACGCGGGAGAAGAATTGCGCTCGCGAATCCGGCGTTTCAGCTAGCGGCGAACTGCGCGAGAAACTGCTCGATGACGGGCTGGGCGACGCCGGCGTCGTGCAGCCGCTGCTTCATGGTTTCGGCTGACACGGGCGGCGTTACCAGGAGGAACGGTGATGCGGCTCCGTTGCCGGAGATACGCACGTGTTGCGCGGCGGCCGGAATGAGCGCGGTTTGGTAGCGGTGCAAATGCGCGCTTCCGTCGTCGCAGGCGAGCTCGAGTTCGTCTTCTAGCGTCATGATGATGAGCGGACGATCGTGCGTTCCCATGGCGGACGGCGTCTCGGTTGCGGTGACGCGTTCCACGATGAAGTGCGAATCGGCGATGAGCGCCGTTCGCTGAAATCCTTCGTATGCGTAGGCAAGCTCGGAAAGTGCACCTGAAGTTCCGGCTTTGTAATTGAGAACGTCACCCGCTTTTTGAACGTGCAACTCGCGCGGCTTGCCGTCGGGGCCTACCCGGTTCCAGTCGAAGATGCGGTAGGTGAGATCGCTGGCCTGCTGCGTTTCAAAGATCACGATACCTGCGCCGATCGCGTGCAGCGTGCCCGCGGGAATGTAAAACGCATCGCCCGCTTCAATGGGTACGCGGCGCAGTATTTCTCCGAGCGATCCGTCGGCAACGCGCCGTTCGTACTCTTCACGCGTCGTGTCGCGCGTCCAGCCCATCACGAGCTCCGCGCCCGGCTTGGCCTGCAGCACGTACCAGCATTCGGTCTTGCCGTTGGGCTGGTGTTCGACGCGCTGCGCGTACGCGTCATCGGGATGGACTTGCACGGAAAGTGAATCGCAGGCGTCGATGATCTTTGTAAGGATAGGAAAAATACGCGACGGATCGATTGAAGCCAGCAGTTTGGCGCCGAGCGAAGCGCGCAATTGCGCGACGGTTTGTCCCGCGAGCGGTCCGTTCGTGACGCCGTTTTCGTCCCAGCACTCCCAGCTTTCGCCAATCTTTACTTGGGGATCGCCGTCTTTGCCGAACTCTTTGACCAAATCGCTGCCGCCCCAAATGGCCGGCGCGAGTTTGGGCTGGAGAACGTAGGGATATAGCGAGTCGTCAGACACGGTTGCGTTCGCTTACGAGCTGAGCTTTTAGCAGTCCGCGCGCCGAGTTCCCCACGAACACTTCGTCCGCGGATCGCAGGTCGTCTTCATGCAGCACGCGTTCGACGGCTTGGCCGCGCGAAACCAAAGCGTTGCGAAGGACGCCGGGCAGAACGCCGCTGGTGAGAGGCGGCGTGTAAAGCGTCCCGTCAATCCGGACGAAGAGGCTGGTGCGCGATCCTTCAGTCAATTCGTCGCGTTCGTTTCGCAGCAGGGCGTCGAAACATCCCGCGCGCCGCGCGTATTCGGCGGCTGCGTCATGAGCCGGGCGCCATGACGTCTTGTATTTCAGCATCGCATCGCGCGAAGAGACGCGTTCGTCCGAGATGAGGATCGTGATGCGCTCCGGACGGTCTTGCAGCGGCTCGGTTGCAACCGACGCCGTACCGTCAAGTCCCAATTGGATGCGAACGAGCGCGGTCACTAAGCGGGCGTTGAGCTCTTCCAAGCTGCGCCGCAATTCCGCATCGTCGAAGGCGATGCCGAAATGTACTGCCGTCGCGCGCAGGCGTGCGAGATGAGCGTGCACGTCGCTGGGCTGCGGTCCGCAGCGCAGCGTTTCCAAACACGCGAAAGCGCCGAGCGCCGGTCGCAGGAAAGCTGTTTTGAGCACCACTTCGCGCCATTCTTCGGCGGCTTGTGAATCGCTGACGATTCCGCCGCCGGCATCCAAGCGGCCCGTGCCGTGCGCGCGATCGATTTGCAGCGTGCGAATGGCGACGTTCCACCAGCCGCGCCGCTCCGGTGTCAGATAACCGATGCTTCCCGTGTAAATTTCCCGCGTTTGCGGTTCGAACCGCGCAATGTGGGCCATCGCCGCGCGCTTGGGAGCGCCGGTGACGCTTCCGCACGGGAACGTTGCGCGAAAGATCTCGCTCAAACGCGTGGCCGGCGCAAGCGTTCCCGAAATGGTGGAAGTCATCGTGGCAAACGTCGGATAGCGCTCGACGGCGAAGAGTTCATCGACATGCACATCGCGGCAGATCTTGTGCAAGTCGTTGCGCAGCAGATCCACGATCATCAGATGCTCGGCGCGGTTTTTGGCATTCTCCAGCTCGGCGGCCGCACTCGGAGGAGCCGTTCCCTTCATCGGTTTGGTGACGAGCCTGTCGCATTCAAACTGCAAGAATAGCTCCGGCGAAAACGAGAGCAGGGCGCGATCACCATCTTCGACATAAGCGCAGTATCGAGCTTCACTGTGTTTTGCCAACAGACAATATGCGTCGAACGGCTCGCCGGAAAACGCGAAGTCAAATGGAAGCGTATAGTTCACTTGGTAAACGTCGCCGTCGCGAATGGCCGATCGAATCGCGCCGACCGCTTTGTCGTAGTCGCCCCGCGCGACGCGCGCGGCCGGCGGCGTCATGCGAAAGTCCCGCGACCCGGAGTCGAGATCGATCGTCTTCGGCGCATCGTAAACGCCGAGCGCCAGCAGCGGCGCTTCCGAGTCGCGTTGCGGCAGTCCGGCGCAGCTCGCGCCCAGTTCGTAAGAAAGAAATCCGGCGATGCAGTAACCCGCCGACAGCGCGGCGCCGGCGGCGTCGAGCGCGCTCCATGCTTCCTCCGGCGAAACGGCTCTCAAGACGTGAAGCGGTGAATCGAAGAGCAGCGCCGGGCCCGATCCGGCTATGACGCGCAGATTTCCCCGCGTTCCACGATCGACTTGAAGCGCTGCAAATCTTCAGCAAGCGAGAAGCCGGCGAATCGCGCGAGCGGCACGTATTCGAGGACGACGCGTACGTCGGTAACGCTTCCACGCTGATCGAAGTGCACGGATCCGGCGTGGTTGATCGCCGAACCCGGCAGCGAACGCCAGCCGATCAGTTCGCCCGGCACGTCGTTGATGATCTCCGCCTCCCACGAAAGGAGCCTTCCGGCCGGCGCGTGGACGCGCCAGCGTGAGCGCGTCGGCGTCAACACGGTGACGTCGTCCAAGTGGTGCATAAATTGCGGCAGCGTCTCCAGGCGCCGCCAAAAGGCGTAGAGGCCGGAGGCCGGCATCTCGACCGCGATCGTCTCCTCGACGCGAACGCCCGTGCCGTAAGGAACGCTCGCGTTAGGATTATGCGCATCGCCGTCAGGCATCGATGCGATTCCCAGCGCGGCGTAAATCGTGCAATAACCGGTCGCGGCGCGATAAAGAAGATGAGCCGCGGCAGCGCCCAGCAGCATCCCCGCCCCGAACGAGAGCCAGCGTTCGGAAGGGGCAACGTTGCGGCGGTCGTGCATGCGATTACTCTCCTCGTCCCTAAGTATCGTGGCGTGCGCGTCCACGTCGGCATCGGCTCGAACCTCGGCGACCGTCAGGCCAATATTCTGGCAGCTCTGCAGCGGCTTCGCCGCAAAAGCCGGGTGGTGGCGGTTTCGTCATTTTTTGAAAGCGCCCCCGCGGAAGGCGCCGAGGGCCCGCCCTTTCTCAACGTTGCGGCGGAACTGGAGACCCAGCTCGATCGGAACGGTTTTCAGGAATTGGCGCGCGGCGTGGAAGTTGCGGTCGGCCGGCCTGGAAACCGGCATCTGGCGGCCCGCGCAATCGATATCGACTTGCTGGCGGCCGGCGACGATTACGTTCATCCCGCGCTCGCGCAGCGTCCGTACAATGTGGTGCCCCTTGCCGAAATCGCGCCGCGGTTCGCTGCGCTCGCAGCTTCGCTCAAGTCCAACGGGATCCACCGGCGCGCGCGTTCGCTGCACTTCGATGCGAACCGTCAGGAAGAAACTCCCGACGTGCAGCTCTCGCTCGACCGCGTCGGCGTTTCCCGCGTCCGCCGGATCGTGCGCTTGAACGTGGCTGGCCGCGAACAAGTCTTCAACGGCGAGTTCACGATGCTCGCCGATCTCGCGCCGGATAAGGCGGGCGTGCACATGTCGCGGTTTCACGAGATTTTGGAAGAGGCTGCGCTGGAAGTGCTCGCGCGGACCGATGCGCCGGCGCGGATCGAAAGTTTGGTGGAAGCGATCGCGCGAGAGATCGTGCGAACGCAGCGCGCCGTTCGCGCCGACGTGCGCCTGCGCGCCGACTTCGCGCTCGAACGGTGGACGCCGGTCAGCGGAAAACGCGGCGAGGAAACGTACACGCTGACGGGTATCGCGCATGCCGACGCCGCCGGCGTTCGCCGCGCGATCGGAGTCGAAGCCGAGGGCATGACGGCGTGCCCGTGCGCGCAGGCCATGGTTCGCGAGCAAAGTTTTAGCGATCTGCGCGAAGCCGGCTTTTCCGAAAGCGATGCGCGGCGCGCACTCGAAGCGCTGCCGGTCGCGACGCACAATCAGCGCGGGCGCGGCAGCGTTTTAATCGGCGCGCTCTCCGAAGAAATGCCCGCCGTCGAAGATCTCGTCGAGATCGTGGAGAGCGCGATGTCGAGCGAGACGTACGATTTGCTCAAACGCCCTGACGAATTCTTCGTGGTGAACAAGGCGCATCACAATCCGAAATTCGTGGAAGACGTCGTGCGCGGAATTTTAGCGGGCGCACTGGAGATGTACGAAGATTTTTCCGACGAGACGTTCATCAGCGCTTCACAAGTGAATTACGAATCAATTCACAAGCACGACGCGTTCGCCGAGGCGTTCGGCACGTTCGGAGAACTTCGCGGCGAACTGCGCGGCGGCGCCTACGCCGGCCGCAAGACGGATCTGACGGCTTGGCTTTCGACACGGTCCTCGTCTTAAAAAACGCGCGCGCCTACCGCTACGATCCGCGAGCGCGCACCTACTCCCGGCACGATGGCCTCATAGTGGAGGGCGGGCGAATTGCGTCGTTGGATCCCGGGGATGCGGGGGCCGGGGTCGCATCGATCGATCTGGGCGGCGCGACAATCTTGCCGGCCTTCGCGGACTGCCACGTGCACCTCACCGATACCGGGTATTTCACCGGGGTCCGCAACTTCGGATCGGTTCGCTCATATGGCGAATTCGCCGCGGCGGTGCGAAAGCTGCCGCGGGAGAGCTACGTGCTGGCGGGTCAGTACGACGAAAGTGCGTGGCGCGACGGACGCACGGCCGATGCCGCGCCGCTCGCAGCTGAATTTGCCGGCACGTTTGCGATGCTGGTGCGCATCGACGGACATTCCTGCGTTATTAACCGCAAGACGTTCGAGTGGCTGAACCTGCCCGCTGAAACGACCGGCATCGAGAAAGACGCCGGCGGCGAACCGAGCGGAAAACTGTTCCTCGAAGCCAACTGGCGCGCGCAGTCCGCATTCATGGCAGCGCTGCCGCTCGACGCGAAGCGCGCCGCTGAAGCCCGGGCAGTTGAATTAGCATTATCGCGGGGATGCCTTCATCTGCACGCACAGTTCGTCGGTTTCGCGCGTGAGGAGTACGCTGTCGAGATCGCAGCGCTGCGCGATCTGCCCAAAGTGAAATGGTATCCGAAGGTTTGCGAGCCGGATCCGCAGCTGGCCAAAGAACTGGGTTTGCCCTTTATCGGCGGCGACGTTTTTTTGGACGGCTCGATCGGCAGCTGCACCGCGGCCGTCAGCGAGCCGTTTCTTTCCGGCGGTAAGGAAGCCGGCCGTGGCGATCTTCGCTACTCCGATGCGCGAGTTTTTGAGTATTTCTCCGGCGCGGAAGCGCTCGGCATTTCTGCGGGCGTGCACGCCATTGGCGACCGTGCGATCGAGCAAGCCATCGCCGCGTGGGAGCGCGTCTTGAACGGCAAACCGAGTGCGAACGGCTGCCGGCATTTCATCGAACATTTCGAGATTGCGCGCGACGAGCATATCGAACGCTGCGCGTGTTTGGGGATTTACCTTTCTATGCAGCCGCAGTTCGATGTGTTGTGGGGCGGAACGGGCGGAATGTACGAGCAGCGTTTGGGAACGCAGCGCATGCGCGCGATGAACGCTTTGGCGCGGATCGAACGCGCCGGAGGCATTCTCTGCGGCGGAGATGACAGCCCCGTCTGCGATCTCGATCCGCTCCAAGGCATGCAAGCGGCGGTTGCACATCACGAGGCCGGCGAGCGTCTTTCGCCCGAGGCCGCGCTAACGATGTACACGTACAATGCGGCGCGGCTTGGCCATGCGGAAGTGCGCACGGGTTTGCTCGCCGAAGGTTACGCTGCGGATCTCGTCATGCTCGACGGCGATCCGCTCGACGGCGCGGCGTTTACAGACTGTCGCGTTTTGTCCACTTGGTGTGATGGAGACATCGTGTATGCAGATCGGCCGCTCTGAGTTTCTTGCAATGACCGGCGGAGCGGCCGCGGCATGCGCGCTGCCGCTGCCCGCATTTGCCGCCGAGTCCGATATGGTTTTGCACACCTCGACGGGGGCGATCTACGGAACGCTTATGATGCCGCCGAGCGCGAAAATTCCGCCGGTTGTGCTGATCATCGCGGGTTCCGGGCCGACCGATCGCGACGGCAACAGTCCGCTGCTCCCGGGAAAGAACGACGCGCTGAAACTTCTCGCCTCGGCGTTATCGTCGCGCGGCATTGCATCGCTGCGTTTCGATAAGCGCGGCATTGCGGCGAGCGCCGCCGCGATGACGGCCGAAAAAGATATTCGCTTCGATACGTATATTGACGATGCAGCGGGCTGGGCGGCGATGCTTGCGCGCGATCGCCGTCTGTCGCGCGTTACCATCGCCGGGCACAGCGAAGGCTCGCTGATCGGAATGATTGCGGCGCAGCGCGGGGGAGTCGCGTCTTACGTTTCGCTCGAGGGCGCAGGCCGGCCGGCCTCGACGGTTATCCGCGAACAGCTTCGTCCGGCGCTAACTCCCGAGCTCTTGGCGCAAGCCGACACGATCATCGCTCAACTGAACGCGGGCAAGGTTTACACCGGCGCTATTCCGGCCGAGCTCCAGTCACTTTTTCACGCCTCCATTCAGCCGTATCTCATCTCGTGGTTCAAGTACGATCCCGCGGTAGAGATCGGCAAGCTGAAAATTCCGGCAACGATCGTGCAAGGGACCGCCGACGTGCAAGTGACCATGTCCGACGCGCAGGCCCTAAAGAGCGGCGATCCGGGCGCGAGTCTCGTGGTCGTGCCGGGAATGAATCACGTGCTGAAAATCTCGCCCGACGTTTCGAGCCAAGCGGCAATACTCGTGGGCTACACCAATCCCAAATTACCGGTCGCGCCGCAGGTTATCGACGCGGTGGCCTCCGCTGCAAAGCCTAGATAATCGAGATCGTTTCCTTCGGCTTGGGATGCGCTTCGATCGCATCCAGTAACGCGCCCGCGAGCTGGTCGCAGATGGGATCGTCGATCTCTTCGACGAGGCCTTCATCAGCGAGCCGCGCCTTTTGCGGATCGATGGGAATGCGCGCAAGCAGCGGCGCTTTGGCGAGTTCGGATACGCGCTCGGCGTAGGACGGCCCAAAGATTTCGTACTTGTTTCCCGTATCGGGCGCGATGAAATACGACATGTTTTCGACGACGCCGAGTATCGGCTTCTTCAACTGATGGACGAGGTTTGCGGCTTTGCGGACGATCATCGTTGCCAGCGCTTGCGGCATCGTCACGAGGATAACGCCGTCGATGGCAAGCGACTGTAAAACCGTGAGCGGCGCGTCCGAAGTGCCGGGCGGAAGATCGATCAGCAAGTAGTCCAGATCGCTCCACAGCACTTGCTCGTAAAATTGTCTAATCACACCCGAGAGAATCGGGCCGCGCCAGATCATCGCGGTATCTTCCTGATCGGTGAGCAGATTCGAACTGACGATTTCGATCGCCGTGCGCGATTGCGCCGGCACCATGAGGGGCGGTGCGCTCGCGCCTTGCGGAACGGGCTTGGCATTGGGATCGACTTCGAGCAGCAGCGGCGTCCGTAAGCCGAAAAGTTTTGGAATGGACGGTCCGGTGATGTCGGCGTCGAGAATCCCGACGCGAAGATTCCGGCGGCGCAGCCCGAGCGCGATCAGCGCGGTGACCAGCGATTTGCCGACACCGCCTTTTCCCGACATGATCGGCACGATGTGCGCGATCTTGCCGTGCCGTTTGAATTCGCCTGGCGCGCGGCGCAGAGGCGCGCGATCTTCGTTGCTGATGTTGGGGACGAAGCCCGAGAGGCGCGCCTGCACCAGCGCGGCGATGATCGGCTCGATGCGCAGGCCGTGGGCCTTGGCGCCCTGCTCGATCGTCTCGTATTTGTTGACGCCGCAGCCGGCGCAGTGCAGGCCGAACTTCCCGAGCACTTCAGCCGCAATCGGCAGATCCCGGACCAACTCGGCGATATTGCTTTGCGGCCCGATCGCCATTTCAAGGTGCGGCATGGTCGGGGGGTTCGCGTTCCGAAGCCCCGGGTCTTATGCGAGAGACGTCGCACGAGCAGCTCGCCTTGCTTACCGCGGCCTACATGCACGTTCCGTCGCGCCGCCTGCGGGCGCTCGCGCGCGGTGACGATTCATCATTAAAGGAATGGCTGGAATCGGATTCCGGCCGCCGCGTCGCGCACGCGAGGCATCAGGCCCGCGAGGCTGCGCACACGCTGGCAGGGCTGGGGGCGTCCTTCGTCACGATCGCCGATGCGCGTTATCCCGAAAGCTTGCGCGATCTCAACGATCCGCCCGCTTTTCTGAGCGTGCGCGGGAATCTGCCTGCTCGCGGTGTGGCCGTGATCGGCACGCGCACGCCGCCAGAACAAGCGCGGCGGTTTGCGCGTGAGTTTTCAGGCCGCCTCGGCGAGCCTATCGTCAGCGGCTTAGCTCTGGGAATCGACGCCGCAGCGCATCGCGGCGCGCTCGATGCCGGCGTTCCGACCATCGCATACGTCGGAACGGGACTGGGCGTAACGTACCCGCCGGAGCACCGCGCGCTGGAAGAAGAGATCATTACGAACGGCGGCGCGGTCATCAGCGAGCGCCTTCCGGGCGAAGCCGCTACGAAATCCACGCTCGCGCATCGCGATCGTCTGCAAGCAGCTCATGCGCGCGCGGTTGTGCTAATTGCCAGCGAAACCGACGGCGGCGCCATGCTCACGATGCGTTTTGCAAAGCAGCTCGGACGTCCGCGCTTCGCGCTAGCAGCATACGGCGACCGCTGCTATACGGGGAACGCGCAAGCGCATGCCGACGGTGCGCGCGTCCTGCCGTTCGACGTCGAGCGCGCGCTGAACGAGCTCCAAGAGTTTTTCTCCAAACACCTCGCGCCGGTTTAAGTGCAGAACACGCTCGCGGGCGGTTGCAGCTCGCCGGTGCGGTCGGGCTGGTCCGTCGGTGAAAAACCGTTCGTGCAGAGCCGCGGCGACGGCGCCTACGCATTCGATGAACATGGCGAACGCTACATCGACTACATCATGGGCTACGGTCCGCTCTTTTTCGGATACAATAATCCCGCGCTGACGGCAGGGCTCCAACAGCTTGCCGCGCGCGGCGTACTTTTCGGATCGACGCACGCCGAGGAAGAGCGGCTAGCGCAGCGCATTCGCGCGCACGTTCCGTCGATCGAGCGTGTGCGATTCACGACGACCGGAAGCGAAGCGATGATGAGCGCGATCCGCGTGGCGCGCGCTTTCACCGGCCGCAATCTCATCGTACGGTTTGCCGGAAACTACCACGGACATTTTGATGCCGCGCTTTTCGACGCCGGCGCATCGGCGCAGACGCCGGAGACCGGGCGCAGCGGCATTCCCGAAGGCGTGATGCAAGATGTCGCCGTGGCGCGTTACAACGAGATCGAAGCCGTGGAGCGTGTGCTGGCCGGTCGCGAAAAGGAACTCGCCGCGATCGTCGTCGAGCCGATCTGCGCGAACATGGGCTTGGTCCCGGCGAGCACGGAGTTTCTGAAAAGCTTGCGCGCATGCGCCGATGACGCCGGCGCATTGTTGATCTTCGATGAAATTATAAGCTGGCCGCGCGCGGGCATGGGTGGCGCGCAGGCGGTATACGGCGTAAGGCCCGATATCACCGCGATTGGTAAGGTGCTCGGCGGCGGGTTTCCCATCGCGGCGTTCGGCGGGCGCGAAGATATCGTGGACGTGCTTGCGCCGGACGGTCCCGTATTTACCGGCGGGACGCACGCCGGCAACCCGTTCAGTGTCGCGGTCGCGCATCGCGTGCTCGATCAGCTGGAATCGCATCCCGAATACTTCGCGTATGTGCGCGGACTGGCAGAGCGGCTCGCAGCGGGGATTCGCGAGATATTCGCACGGCGAAACCTTGCCTATAACGTGGTGCAATACGAATCGATCGTCGATTTTATGTTCCGCAACGGGCCGCCCGTACGAAACTACGACGATGCGCGCGGAAGCGACGGTGCGAAATATGCCGCGTATTATCGCGCGATGCTCGATCGCCACATCTTACTCCCGCCCTCGCAAAACGAAGTGATGTTTCTTTCGACTGCGCACACCGAAAGCGACGTCGACGAGACGCTCGCCGCGATCGATCACTCGCTAAAGGAGGCGGTGGCCTCATAGTGTCATGGTGAGCCTGTCCAGAGTGTCATGGTGAGCCTGTCGAACCATGCTCGAGCAGCGCGCGAAAGCGCGCCTGACGAGAGCGCTTGATGCGACGTCGAAAGTTTCTGGCGGGGACCGCGGCTGCTGCATTTTTACCGGTGAATATTTCAGCAGCCGCTTCTATGCCGTCACCAAAAGCGATCGCGGCGCAAGTGCGCGACGAGTTTTTACACGCCTGGCACGGCTATAAGTACATCGCGTGGGGCTACGACGAGTACCGGCCGCTCAGCGGCAAGCCGTCGAATTTCTTTCTGGAGAACCATTCGTTCGGGCTCTCGATCATTGAAGCGATGGACACGCTCTACGTCATGGGCCTGGATGACGAACTCGAATCGTGCATCGCATGGCTGCGCTCGCACTTGGATTTCGACGTAGACGGCGACGTGCAGATGTTTGAAGCCGTGATTCGCATGGTAGCTGGACTGCTGACCGGATACTACGCGACCGGCGAGCGTTTCTTGGCCGACGGAGCGCGCGACCTGGCCGATCGTTTGCTCGTCTGCTTCACGAAGTCGCCCACCGGCGCGCCCTACCGCTACGCCAACCTGAAAACAGGCGCGGTTCGCGAACCGCAGATGGTGCTCGCGGAGATCGGCTCGAACATATTAGAGTTCGGCGACCTCACACGGCTGACCGGCCAACCGAAGTACGTGCAGGCTTCGATGAAAGCGTACGAAGCCGTCATTGCCAAGCGGTCGGAGCTCGATCTGCTCGGCACGACCTTCGACGTTGAGAAGGGCGAGTTCATCGATACCGCCGACGTCGCGCCCGACGAACCGGTCGATTCGTTTTACGAATATCTTTGGGGCGGCTGGCAGATGCTCGGCCTCACGCAGCCGCGCGACTGGTACCGCATGCTGACGAATGCGATCGTCAAAAACAAGGTGACACGCGTTTCGGGAAACCTTTGGTTCAAAACGGTCAACTATAAGACCGGCGTGCCGACGGGTGACACGACGACGTCGGAGCTCGCCGCATTTTATGCGGAACTGGTCGCGAAGGGCGGCGATCGCGATATCGGTTCGGCGTTCTACGATTCTTGGACCGCGGCGCTCGACAAGTACGAGCTCATTCCGGAAGCGATCAATTATGCCGACCTATCGATAGTTAGTCCGCGCCATTGGCTGCGCCCGGAATACCCGAACTCGTCGTTTGATCTGTGGTTTTTGACGAAGGATCCGAAATATCGCACTACTGCGTATCAATACTTCCAGGCCTTGCGCCGTAACTGCCGCACACCGAACGGTTATACCGTCCTAACGGACGTGCGCACGCGCCCGATGACGCAGGGCGACTACTTTCCGGCCTATTCGTTTTCCGAAAACTTCAAATACTTGTACCTGATGTTCGCCGATACGCCGCGCTTCGACAGCTCGGGTTATTACCTCAATACCGAAGGCAAGATCATGCGCGGCATGCGCCTCTGTGTTGACTGGTGTTGACTACTGTCGGACAGCCACCGGATAAACAGCCGGGCTGACTAATCCGTTCGCGTCCACCGAGCGAACGCCCAAAATATAATTGTCTTTGCTAACGGGCACCGTCGCTTGCGTAACGTTGCCGACATTCTTCGAATGCTGCCATAGAGGCGCGGTCGTGTCGCGCCAGACGATTTCATAGCTCGCCGCGCGCGCGGCAGATTTCCAACGCAATGTCGAGTCGTTCGTGAGCCGGTCGACCAGAATTTGAACCGTTCCGGGCTGGTCCGGCCCGAGCGCAAGGGCCGCAAGCGCCGCGACGTTCATGCGAGTGACGTTGGCGAGATAATTCCAATCGTTATATTGCGGCAGGTCACCGTACTGTACGCCGTTTTCGACGCGCACATTTTGGTGCTGATGCTGGAAGTTCTCATGAATTTCGACGAAGCGGACTGCCGGAAATCCTTGCGCCGTGAACGACCCCTGATCGCCGCCGCGGCGGAAGCGGTCGGCGCGATAGATGAGCGTCGCGGTCATCGGCGCGACGTACTGTTCGGAGACGTTCTTGACAAACCGCGCGATCTCGCGCGACGGCGAATCGTTTTCGGAACCCGCAGCGTTGACGGCGCTAACCTTCGCGTCGTCCGGGACGGCCTGGCTGAAGACGCGAACCGTATGGCGATCGAGTGATCCGGCCGGCGCGTTCGGCGTGCCGATGATGTCATTGTTGAGATCCGCGACCACGTTTGTCTGGGCAGCTTTGAGCTCGCGGGCGAAATGATCGGAACCCCAGAGAGCGAGTTCCTCACCATCGAAGACGGCAAAGATGATCGTCCCGTGAAACGGCTGCGCTGCCATAACCTTGGCCGCTTCCAAGACCGCGGAGGTTCCCGAACCGTTATCGTCGGCGCCGGGGGCAAGTCCGCGTCCGTCGGTGCAATCGCCGTCGCAATCGTCGTAATGGCTGGACATGACATAGGTTGGGCCCGGCTCGTCGCCGCGCAGCGTCGCGATGATGCTCGATTCGGTGACGGCACGCGGCGTACGCGGAGTCTTGTCTTGCAGATACGTATCGAGCGCGACGGTCATTCGGCCGCCGCTCTTTGCCGCGGCAGCTTCAAACTGCGCTTTAATCCAATCGCGCGCCGCAAAGACGCCCCGCGTCGGCGAGTTCATGTCGTCTGAAAAATCGTTGCGCGTGTAAAAGTTCACCAAGCGCATGTCATACGCTCGTAAGTCCGAAGCGGAAACAGCCCGGACCATCGCCGCAATGCGCGGATCGGCGGCGGGCTTGGCGGATGCGGAGACGACGGTCAGCGCGAGGATCGCGCTTGCAGAAAGAATGCGGCCAACGTTCATGAAAGTGCCTTCACGAAAATATGTTCGTCTACATTCTCTCTTGCCGGGACGGCTCGCTCTACACGGGCTGGACGGATAACCTCGACCGTCGGCTGCAGTCGCATCTCGACGGTCGCGCCGCGAAGTATACGCGGTCGCGCCTGCCGGTGCGTCTTGTCGCCTGGATGCGCGCCGGCGACGCGTCCCAAGCCAAAAGTTTGGAGGCCCGCTTCAAGCAGCTGAGCCGCGGAGAAAAGTTGGCTGCCCTGGCCGAGGGCCAGGCCTTCGGAGTTCCGCTGCACAAACCGCGCTAAATGGCAACGCAAACCGCACCCACGGGCGAAGAGCTCCGCAACTTAGTCGATCAGGCGCGCACATCGGTCGCACGCATCAGTACGCCCAAGGGCGACATGGTCTTTTCTTTTTATCCCGACGAGGCGCCGCAGCATTGTGCCGCATTCATCAAACTCGCCGGCGCGGGGTTTTACGACGGCACCGCTTTCCACCGCGTTGAGCCGGGCTTTGTGATACAAGGCGGCGACCCGCAGGGCGACGGGACCGGCGGACCCGGTTACAATCTGAAAGCGGAATTTAACGAGCGTCCGCACGTGCGCGGCACCGTTGCGATGGCGCGCGCTTCATCGCCGGACTCGGCCGGCTCTCAGTTTTACATTTGCTTAGGCGACGCACGGTTTCTCGATAAGCAATACACGGTCTTCGGGCAACTGACCGACGGGTTCGAAACGCTCGACGCGATCCGCCGCGGCGACAAAATGACGAAAGTGACTATAGAAGTTAAAGCATAGTCCCCGCGACGTGGTGGTAGACCAGGCGTGAGATGTCGGCGATGCCGTAGGCTCCGCCGCTCCAATCGTTGAGTTTCATCGTGTAAACTGCCAGCACGTAGGGCGAATTGCCGAACGGATCGACGATCGCGATGTCTGCGCGCGTGCCGGTGAGTTCGCCCGTTTTGTTCGCCACCGCGACGCTGTGCGGAATGCCCGCGGGAATTTTGTCGCGATCGGTCTGTCCGAGCATGATCTGGATCATGGCGTGGCACGATTCGGGCGATGCGACCGTGCGCACCGCTTCGCGCGTTCCGCGTTCGATTTGGAAGAGCAGGTTCGCCATGTCCTGCGGCGTCGTGCGATTGTCGTGATGCTTGAGAATCGCGGGCGTGTCCAGAAAATGACGGCGCAGCTGCGTGTGGTTCATGCCCGCATGGTGCGCGGTCGCGTTGATGGCGTCGAATCCGAAATGCGTGATCAGAATGTTCGCAGCCGTGTTGTCGCTGACCTGAATCATCGGGACGATCAGTTCGTGCACGGTAAAGCGCTCGCCGTTCGACGCGTGCGCCAGAAAATCCGAACCGCCGATGAAATCGGCGCTACGGAAGGTGATGATCTTGCTCATGACCGACGGGTCGCGCTCCGCGAGCCGGAACGCGGTCAGCATGATCAGCACTTTAATCGTGGACGCGCTCGGAAACGATAGATCGGGGTTGTACGAGGCGATCGGAGCGCCGGGAGCCATCGTTCGCGCGTAAACGCCGACCGTCGCCGGAATGCGGCCGATCGCCGCGCGCAAGAGATCGTCGAAAGACTGCGCGGACGCGCGTTTTGGCCATAGCGCCGCCGCGCCGATGCCGGCAACGAACATCGAGCGTTTCACGAGCCGGTTCCCTGGTAGTGCTGCAAGCCGTAGCGCCAGAACGCATAGGAAATTGCGAGCCAGGCCGCGCCGACCAGCGGCGTCAGCAAACCGATCTGCGGCGAGAGCGAAAACCCGGTCTCGGCTTTGTGCAGCAAGAACGTCGCCGGAAAATAATTCATGAACGCAAACGGAAAGACGAACGCGAGCAAAAAGCGCACGCCGCGCGTGTAGATGCTGATTGGATAGCGCGTAAATTCCTGTTCGAGCGACATGACCACCCAGCGCAGCGTGTCGACCCGCACAAACCAAAATGAAACCGTGGCCACCGCCAGCGATATACCCAGATCGATGAGCGCGCCTCCGACCATCACCAGCGGAACGAAGAGCAGGAATGCTGCGTCCACATTGACGCCGCTATAGTTCGTTGCGAGCACCATCCAGACGACCGCGAGAATGAGGCCGTCGGGGAAGAGCTGCGCGGGCACGGTCAGCGTTTGAAAGAGCGTGTCCTGCGGCCGGACCAGAAAGCGGTCGAAGCGGCCTTCGCGAACATATTCGGGAACGCTCACGACGTTGAAGAAGAACGCATTATGAAACTCGTGCCCGAGCATCCAGAGCGCGTACAGAAACGCCATCTGTCTGAAATCCCAGCCGTTCATCGACGGGAACGTGCGCAGCGTCACCCAGAGCGCCGCGATGGCGGTTGCGTGGTAGACGATCGTGAACGCGAACCACATGATGAAATTCGCCCGGTACTCGAGCATCGTCAGGAAGTTGATGCGCCAATATTGGTAGTAGGTCGCGAGCACGATACACCAGTTATTTCCATCATGCGGCGGAGCCTGTCCTGAGCGAAGCCGAAGGATTCGAAACCGAGCTTCCCGTCCCCGAACCGTATCGGCTGGACTTGACGGCCGACGCCCTGCGGCGGCTCGCGGCCAACCTGGTTGACGTCGTGAGCGAAGACGGCGCGTACCGCCGCGTGCTCTCCGATGATACCGGCAGCAACCTCATTGAGGTGCGTCAGCTTGGCGAACGCGCGCTGCGGCTGCGCGCAATGGGGTCGCAGCCCGAGCGCTGGACGGCGACGGTTGGATCGATGCTCGGCGTCGAGGTCAGCCTGGCGGATTGGAACCATCGCGTAAAACGGTTTCCCTGGCTTGCGCGGCTCACGGAGCGGTTGCGCGGCATGCATCCGCCGCGCTATCCCTCACTGTGGGAGGCGATGGCTCACGCGATCGTCTTCCAGCAGATCAGCATTCACGCGGCGTCGTCAATCATGCGGCGCACGGTCCAAACGCTCTGCGCGCGATACGAAGCCCACGGCGATGCGATCCATCCATTTTTCACTCCATCCCAGGTGCTCTACGCCTCCAATGAAACGCTGCGCGCCGTGGGCTTGAGCGCGAACAAAGTCGACCATCTGCGAAGCGCGGCGGCTGCGGTCGAAGATGGCGTTGTCTCCGAAGAATTGCTCGCGGGACTTTCGAGTGAAGAGGCGGCGGCGAAATTGGTGGCCATACCGGGCATAGGCCCGTGGAGCGCGGCGGTGGTCTTGCTGCGCGGCATGGGCCGGCTCGACGTCTTTCCATTGAAAGACTCCGGCGTGGCCCGCTCGCTTCGCGAACTCTCCGGCGACCCGGAACTCGACCCCGCGGCGCTGCTGGAAGCGCTAGGCCCCGTGCGCGGCTTCCTCTACTTTCATCTGCTCCTGGGCCGGATGCGCAACCTCGTGCCCGGCGCCGGCGATTCTGGAAGTGCATGAGAACGATTTCCGAGCCGCCGGCGGGTTTTGCGATTCAGCGCGCGGGCGAACGTTTTTTCGCGGACCACGGCTGGCTGAAGACCTATCATTCGTTCAGTTTCGCGGAGTACTACGATCCGGCGAACGAACAGTGGGGCGCGCTGCGCGTCTTCAACGACGATCGGATTGCGGCGGGCATGGGCTTTCCGGTCCATCCGCATCGCGACATGGAAATCCTCACCTACGTTTTTAGCGGCGAACTCGAACACCAAGACAGCATGGGCAATCACGGCGTCGTGAAGTCGGGCGGCGTGCAGTTCATGAGCGCCGGCACCGGCGTACGGCATTCCGAATTCAACGCCCGCAAAGATCTGGAATTGCACCTCGTGCAGATGTGGGTGCTTCCCGGGCGCACCGGAACGCCGCCGACCTACGGGCAGATGGATTTCACGGAAGACGATCGCCGCAACACGTGGCTCACCGTCGCGTCGGGCGAGCCGAACGTCGAAGCATCCATCAAACTCACGCAAAATGCGACGCTGCGCGTTGCGCGGCTCGAAAATCACACGTTGCGGCACACATTTCAGCCGCAGCGCTACGGGTTCTTGTTTGCCGGGCCGCCGGTAAGCGGATCGGAACTCAAAGTAAACGGCGAGATATTGCGCCCCGGCGATGCCGCGCGCACCTACGACGTCGAACGCCTCGAACTGGAAGGAAGCGGTGAAGTTGTGCTATGGGATCTTCCGTCGGCATGAGCGCTACATGCACGCACCTCGATCATATCCATCAGGTTAAACCGAAAACACCCGAAGGCTGCGAAGAGTGCTTGAAGACCGGGAGCGACTGGTTGCACCTTCGCGAGTGTTTAGAGTGCGGGCACGTCGGCTGCTGCGACAGCTCGCCCAACACGCACGCGACTAAGCACTTTCACGCCACCAAACATCCGATCATGAAATCGTATGAGCCGGGCGAGAACTGGAAGTTTTGCTTTGTCGACGAGTTGATGTGGGAATAGCGCGCTAGCCGCCCTGAATCACCACGCGGCGCGCCGCGGCTCGCCACATGAAGAGTGAGAGCGTACTGAAAAGCCCCAGCCATAAAATTTGCACGAGCAGCATGCGTCCGTAATCTTGCGGATGAATGACGCCGACGTAGATCAGCAGCGGCGTCGAATAGATCGCCGCAAACGGCAGCGCGAAGACGATCCGACCGAAGATGCCTGGGAAAAACGTCAGCGGGATGATCTGACCGCTCAACAGATCCGAAACCCAGCGCACGATGAGCTGAATCGCAAATGTTTCGAGTGTCCAGAACGCGATCGCGTTCATGACGAAGTTCACGAAGAAATTCAAGAGATACCCGACCGCGAACGAGAGTAGAAAGACGCCGAATACGGCCGGGGTCGGCACGTCGATGTGCACGAGCAGCAGCGCGAAGAGAATACACGGGATGACCAGCAGGGCGTGCAGTCCGGTTTGGCCGAAGCCGTCGCTGAAAAAGTAGAATGGCACGCTGATCGGCTTCATCAGATCGGTCGCGATGGTGCCTTCGCGAAGTTTCTCGCGAATGAGCCGCGTGCCGTCGACTTCGAGAATCAGCGACATCAGCAGCGCGACCGTCGCGTAGGTGATCATGCTGTGCAGCGGCAGGTTGAACGGCGCGACGTTTTGGGCGTAGAGCGCCGTCCAGACCGACCGCAACAGATAGACCCGCACGATGAGCGAGCCGATTTCGGTGAAAACCTCGAGCCGGTACGTCGCTTCGCGCGCAAACGCTTTTTTCGCGAACTCGACGTACGGCTCGAGAGTCATCGCTTGGTTTTCTTCTCGCGCTCGATTGCGGCTTCGCGCCGCAACCGGGCTTCCTCCAACTCAACGAACATCACGTCGACGACTTTTTCGACTTCGGTCGCCTGGGTCGGCGGCGGCTCTTCCGTTCTGCGCTGCGGCGCTTTCGGTGCGGCTTTTTTGGGCGCTTCGGCGATCGACGCATCCTGCGCATGCGTCTTGCGCAAGAACTTCGAGTAGCCCTCGGCCGCTTTTGCGCGCACGTCGTCCGAATCGGGCAAGTTGAAGACGTCCTGGAAGAAGCTTTTCGGAATGTCGCCGACCGTCGAATTCTCGGCGACCGTTTCACCGTTGCGGACGCGCGCGCCCGACGCGATGAAAGCGCCCGGCTCGATCGTTGCGCCAACGACATAAGCGCCCGGCCCGATGATGCAGCTTTCGCCGACCGAGCAGGGAAACTGCATGACCTTTCCGCCGCTCGATTTGACGACGGCGTTCTCCATCACCACGCTGTTCGCGCCGATCGTGACCGGCGCGCCTTCCGCGCTGATGACCGCGCCGAACAGTACCGCGCAGCCCTCTTCGACGGTGACGTCGCCGCTGATCGTCGCCGTCGGCGCGATGTACGCGCTCGCGTGGATGTTTGGTTTTTTCGTTCCGCTCGAAACAATCATGTGTTTACGGGCTCCTGCTCGTAGCCTTCGACGTAGATTCTCCGGATTATCGATTCCAAGTCAGGCTCCTCGATGCTGATGTCGCGCAGTTCGTACTGCTCGGTGGCTTCGCGGATCAACTGATCGGGACGCACCCGCCGGCGGTCGAAGCGGTAGCGCACCAAACCGCGATCGTTGGATTCAATCTCGGCGCCTTCCAGCGCCGGGTCGGGGTGCGGCTCGGTCAGCGTGAGGACGAGCGTACGGTGCGTGCCGTACTGTTCCTTNNAGCGTACGGTGCGTGCCGTACTGCTCTTTGATGTGCTCTACGGTTCCGTCGAAGATGATCGTGCCTTTGTCGATGAGGATGATGCGGCGGCATAGCCGTTCGACGTCGGCCAAGTCGTGGGTCGTCAGGATAATCGTCGTGCCACGGTCCTGATTGATGTGCCGGACGAATTCGCGAATCGCTTCCTTCGCCACGACGTCGAGTCCAATCGTCGGCTCGTCCAGATAGACGATGCGCGGATTGTGTAACATCGCTGCCGCGAAGTCGCCGCGC
>PLED01000081.1 GCA_003136355.1 Vulcanimicrobiota bacterium
GCCGGCCGCGTAGGCCAGCTCGCCGGTCAACGTCGTTTTGAAAAGTGCCGGGTCGTCCGCATCGATTGTCACGATACATCCCGCGGCATCGAGATCGACCAGCGGATGCGGAGCTTCGCCGAGCGCAACGCCGGTCAGGAAATTCGACGTCGGACAAATTTCCAGCGGAATTTTCTTCTCCGCCAGCAGCCGCACGACAGAGGGATCTTCGAGCGCGCGAATCCCATGACCGATGCGTTCGGCATGCAGCGTCTCGACGGCCGCGCGTACACTGGCCGCGCCGGCGCTTTCGCCCGCGTGAGCCACGCAGTGCAACCCGTTGGCGCGAGCGAAATCGAAACAGCCTTCAAAAAGTTCGGCCGGATAGTGCGCCTCGTCGCCGCCGAGGCCGACACCAATCACGCCCAAGTCTTGCATCTCGACAGCAAGTCTGGCCGTTTGCATCGCGCTCTCAACGCCGAAGTTTCGCGTCAAGTCGACGATGAACGCCGTTTCGATGCCATCCGATTTGCGCGCCGCTTCACACGTCTGGCGAATTGCCGCCATACAGGCCCGCACATCGATGCTCTTGTTGAAAAAGCGCCATACCGAAGGCGAGACGAAGAGCTCGGCATAGACAACGTTTTGCGCGATCGCATCCTGAATATATTCCGAGGCGAGCAGCTGGTAATCGGCCGGCTCGGCGAGCGCACGGCTGACGGCGGCAAAGGTGAGCAGAAAGCCTTCGAAATCCTTGAACGCGTAGGGATCGGCCGAGCCGGTGGGCGGCTCGTCGGCCGGGAACGGTCCGGCATCGTGTGGACGATAGGTCAGCGCAACCCTGTGCTTGCGCGCGAGGTCTATGAACGTGGCCGCGCGCAGCGTACCCTCTAGGTGGCAGTGCAACTGCAGCTTGGGCATGGTCCGCAGGAGTTCAGCCGTCATCATACCGTATAAGAGTCTTCCGCCGCGGGGTGGAGCAGTCNNGGGCTCATAACCCGAAGGTCGCGAGTTCAAATCTCGCCCCCGCAACCAACGCACGAAGGTCTCTTGCAAAGCTGCAAGGGGCCTTCTTTTTTTACGAAGAGATTTGCGCTCCCGCCGGACAGAGCGTATCGAGCGCGCGCCGCGCGGCCGGATCTTCCGGCTGCGTGGCGGCACGAGCGTAGGTTGCACCGTACTGAACATTTTCGGCAAAAACGACAGCTTGTTCGATGATGAAGTCGATGCCTTTCATGTTGAGATTGTATTCCAGATACCAGCCGCCGGTCGTTCCGTTGCAAACGGTCTCGGCGTGGCTTCGCCGCATCACGGCGCCCGGAAACTTTTGCTTCACGGCGGAGTCAAGTACATCGCCTAGACCCGTCGATGCCAGCGAACCGACGTGGGAATCGCCCTTCACCACATTGAGCGTGTCGGGAACTCGTCCACCGCTCGGGTGAATCCAGACTGCAAGCATACCTTCGACGTCCATCTGCATCGCGGCCGGATTGACGCGTTGCCAGCCGGTCGGTGGCGAAAAAGGCACCGGAGACGTGTCGGCTGCGACGGCGGGCAACAGTGGCGGACAGAGCGAGCGCAGCGCGGCTAGCGCCTGCGGATCGTCCTGCTGAGATGACGCTCGGCTATACGTAACGACGTAGCCCTTCGTTCCCGAAGCGGCGAAAAGTTGCTCGAATGTTAATCGCTTTGCGGAGTCGTCAGTTTGATATTTTATAAGACGTCCATGTTGACCGTTGCAGAGCGACATCGCCTGCTGCGAAATCAGCCGGAAATGTTTCTCGGTTTTTTCCAGATCGGTAAGATTGATTTTCGCAATCGTATCGGCATCCAACCCGGCCGACGCCGCTTCGAGCACGTTGAAGCCTTGCGTGTAACCATCGCGAGCGAAGATGTAGCTGCCGAGATCGACGAGGCCGCTTTGGCTATGGCTCGACTTAAACTTCCTCCACGATTTGGGCACGGTGAAAAGCGGCGCTGGAGGCGCCGTCGCACTCGGAGCCGGGCTTATGCTCGGAGTGGGACTCGGGCTCGCGCTCGGACTGGGACTGATGTTCAGCCAGGCAAGCGCCAGGACGACGGCTAGGAAACCCACATGGCGGGTTTACCCGCTAACGCGTCACCCGATAGCGCGCGATCATTCCGCCCACCAAATGGAAGTTCACGTGGCAATGAAAGAGCCAGATCCCCGGGTTATCCGGCACCATGTCGGCGATAGCCATGCCCATGGGAAGCACTTGCACCGCATCGGTGCGCATGCCGTTGCTCGAAGCGTCGTTTCCGTGCCAGTGGATAACGTGAATGTCGAACGCGTCGCTAGCGTCGGCCATCAAATACCAGCGCACGTGCTGCCCGACTTTCATTTCAGGCATCGGCATCGTGCCGTACACGAAAAAATTAATGCTTGGGATCTCATTGGTCGGATAAAACGCGCCGAACGGATTGAAGCGTTCGGCGTCCGGTATCTGCGCGGCGCTCTTGGAGCGCTTGAGATTTTCCGGCATGTAGACGCTTTGGTTTTCGTCGTTGAGCGCAAACATCGTGAAGACTTCGCGATCGACGTCCTTGGGCGATCCGTCCGGACGCGCCATGCCCTTACGCGTGATAATCATCGGGCCGACCAATCCGGCGCTGATGTCGGCAACTTCGTCGACGTGCGAATGGTACATCCAGAGCACGGAGCTCTCGTCCATGCGATCCGGGCCGGCGCGCGCGGGCACCCGCCACACATAGCGGAACGTTGCGCCGGGAGCAACCGAGTCGCCGCCTTTAGCGTCCGCGCTGACGCCATCACGATAGGGCGCGCCTTCAGAGGCTTTGTCGTAAAACACACCGTGTGCGTGAATGCTTTGTGGAAAACGCGTTTCGTTCTTGAAATAGACGACAATCGTGTCGCCCACCTCGGCGCGAATGACCGGCCCGAGGATTCCGAAGTATGACGGTTTTGCGATGCGCTTGGTAAACCCGCGATCCGCGTACGGCATATACGTCGCCTTCGTATATGTCCAGCCGAGAAAATCGATCGGAATCTTTTGGATCGGCGCACCCGTGATTTTATTGATGCCGCCCGGAGCGTAGTTCCATTGAACTTCTTGCGCCGCCACGTAGTAGGTACGGGTGCGCGCCGCGGCCGGCCCTGCCGCCAAGCAAAAGATCACCGCCGTACACAAGGCAAAACTCAGGCACTTCAAAGTAGCGTCCCTCCGCAAAGCAACCGTCCCGCTATGTTGGCCATGATACCTATGGCGGCCTGGCTATCCGGATCTCGCCAAAACTAGGAGAGGATTCTTGGTTGGCTGGCGGAAGCGGCCAAAAAACCGCCTTTCCGGAGGGCCGTTTTTGGTGCTTTGCCTTCCGTTGTAACCATGATGATCGAGCCTGTAACCATGATGATCGAGCCGTTCATACAGGAGAGCAGGATGACCAAAACCATGAGTCTTGTCGCCACCCGCGCCATCGCTGCAGCCGCGCTCGCGGGACTCGTCGGCGCGTGTTCCGGCCACGGTGTTAACCCAGCGACGCAAAGTGGAACGATGGCCATTCCGGCCACTCCGCAATCGGTTTCGCCGGCGAAAATTCCGGTTGCTCCGATGGCCAAGCCCGAGATAACACCCATGAGCACGATCAAGCCTATGGATGCGATCGGTCCGGCGAATTGGCAGCCGATTCCCGGCACGGGAACCTTTATCGCCGCCGCTCCCGACGGCTCGATCTGGGCCTTGTCGGACCAGCCTTCCGGTGCGGATAAATTCATCTATCATTACGTCAACGGCGTGTGGACGCAGGCCGCGGGCACGGCATCAAGACTCGCGGTTGCTCCGGACGGGACACTGTATGCGATGAACTCCGGAGGCGGCGCCTACCAGTATAATTCCGGCACCAATACGTTTACGCCGTTGGGCGGCGGCTGCAGCGACATTACGGTGGCTAAAGACGGCTCCGTCTACGTGCTTTCCAACGGCGCCTCTGCCGGCTCGGACCAAGCGATTTGGCACTACGTCAACGGCACTTGGACGCAAGCGCCCGGATCGGGCGTTCGCGTCGCCGGAAATTGGGATACGCAAACGTACACCATGAACAATGGCGGCGGCACGATCGCTGCCGGCGGCTTCTACATTCTCAATTCGGCCGGCGCGATTTACTACGAGAACAGCTCGGGTGCGTTCGCGCAACTTCCCGGACAGGCGTCGGCTATCGCGCCGACATCGAACGCCGGTGTCCTGATGTTGGGCTACCCCGCAAGCGGCAGCGGCAGCACCATCTTCTACTTTGATCTCGACGCGCAAACGTATTCTCAGCCCGGCGGCAGCGCTGTCGGCATTTCGACAAACACGAGCAACATCTATGCCGTGGGCTCCGGCGGTGGCTTGTATTATTCGGTGGTCTCAACCAGCGGAAGTTTGCCGACGACATTTTTCAATAACAGCGGCCTTTCACCGGTCTGGGTTACGATTGTTGGACAGAATCCCAACGATCGCAGCGATCCTGCCGGGTATCATGTCACGTCGTCAGGGCAGTTCGTAAAGAATCTTGCCAGCGACGCGGACCCGAACGGATATGTAGACTATAATTTCGCGTTGCCGAGTTCAGCCGCACCGTTCCCGCTTCCACTCGTACGCGCGGGGCGAATCTATGTTGCGATCGGAACAAAGATAAAGCTGCAGATGGAGATGACGAACCATCTCATCATGCCCCCGATCGCCTGGGATAGAAACGACTCAGCCAACTACAAGACGATGTTCGATTGGCTTGAGTTTGATTATTTGGTCGGTCCCGACTCACATCAGCCCGGCATGGGCATTAATACCACGGCGGTCCAAATGCTGGGGATCCCAATGGCCCTCACGTTGACGGGGCCGACGAGCGGCACTCAGACGTCCGGCTTCAAGCCCGGCGCGCGTTCGGCAATCATCAACGCACTCCAGGCCGACCCGACTTTCTCGAGCGTAATCGTCACCGGCACGGCAACCGGGACGAGCATTAGCCCGATCCGCGCCGTTACCCTCGACAACGCGCTGAAGAATGCGCAGACAATAGATCCCACGTTTGCTCCAAAATTCAGCAACCCGACGTACTTTGATACGTACATCACGAACGTCTGGACTTTCTACAAGTCGCATACCTTGACGGCAAATTCGACTTTCGGCATCTATTCCGGGACCGTCAACAGCTCCAATCAGATGGTCTTTTCCCAAGCGGGCAAGCCGGACATCGTCATCGACAAGCCGCCCAGCGCCGATGCCATCATCGGAAACGGGGCGCTGACGGAAACCCCGTGTACGGCTTGGCCGCCGGACAGCACTCTACACGCGGCTTGCACGCAAATCGGCTCGATGCTGAGCGCTGCCTTCAACCGCACGACGTTACTGATCGACCAAAACATGTACCGTGTCGCTCCTTGTCCGACAAGTTACCTCAACGAGCTCTACCAAGGATCGACCGTCAATCTCTTCGCGAAGTTGGTGCATCAAAATAGCTATCCGACCGCCGACGCGCCAAACGGCGGGAACTACGGTTTCGGATTCGATGACAACTGCGATCAGAGTTCGGTGGTCATCGATAACAAGAACCCGAGTTCGATGACCGTTACGATTCAGCCGTTCTAGCGCACGGGTGTAGGCGGAAAGGGTAACGGAGTCGCGGACGGCGCCGGCGAGGGCAGCGCAGCGCCGCCGCAGAGCGTCTTCATCGATTGCTGAGCGCCGGTATCGGTGTAGCTCGACGGATGGAAATACGAGAGCACGAATGTGCCGTCCGTGCCTTGCGCGACTGCCACGCTGTAGGTCATGCCGAAGCCCGGCGGAACGATGAATTGCGCCGACGCCAGCAAACCGGGCGTTCCACAAAATTTCAGTTTTTGAACCGATGCACGATACTTCACCGAATGTTGCGTGCCGGACGTCGTCGTCGGCGCCATTTGCGCGGCCGACATGAGGTCGGGCATTCCGCGCGCTTTCAGCATCGTCATGATCTGCAGCGGCGCGTTGCCGAGCCAAATGCCGCCGAGTTCGAAATCCAAGCCCTTCTGCACCGCGCTCCAGCCGGATGGCGGAGTCGCGTCGGGTAAGCCGCCGTTAGGCAGCGGACACGCAGAGCGCAGCGCTGATTCGATCGCGGGATCGGGCCTGCTCGACGTCCGCACGTAGACCGTCGCATACGTCAGCCCGCGCTGCGAGAGCGTCGTGGTCTCGATGACTGCCGGTTTGGCGCCGCCCAGATGAAGCGTTGAGACGCTCGCCGCCGCGCCGCATATCCTTGAAGCGGCCGTCGTCATCGTCAGTTTCTGTTTCGTCTTCGAGCTCGCGAGCACGTTGCGAAGTTGTCCGAGCAATGCGGCCACGATACCCGACGGAAGTGGAAGCACCGCTTGCGCGAAAACACCGCCGCCGGCCGGACCGCCCGTTCGAGGTCCGCGCCAGAGGTTCTTGATCTCGGTGAGCGTGAAGCCGCGCGGGAGTTGCACCCAATCCGGGGGCGCAATGAATGGCGCAGTTACCGGCACGGGCGAAGGTGATGGCGCGGGGGTCGTTTGTGCGGACGACGGAAGCGCGTTGCTGAGCAGCAATGCGCCAATCAGGAGTGCGTATAAGCTCCTCATGCTCCGGTGGCTCCCTCTCTTAGATTAAGCCGACCTCTTTTCCGACGCCGGCAAAAGCCGCCAAGGCGCGATCCATTTCGTCCTTGGTGAGCTTGGCGCTGATTTGCACGCGAATGCGGGCCGTGCCTTCGGGCACGACCGGAAAGCCGAAGCCCGTCACAAAGACGCCGCGCTTGAGCAGCCGGTCGCTCATAGCGATAGCGAAAGCGGTTTCGCCGACGATGATCGGGACGATTGCGCTCTCTCCCTCCAGCGGCTTGAACCCAAGCGTCACCAGCTTTTCGCGAAAATAGCGCGTATTGTCGCGCAGTTGATCGACCAATCCGGGATGTTCGTCGAGATAATCGATCGCCTCAAGCGAACTGCAGGCTACGGTCGCAGGCAAAGCGTTGGAGAACAGTTGCGGCCGTGACTTTTGAATCAGCGTGTCGATCAACGCGTGACTGCCCGCGACGAATCCGCCGGCCGCTCCGCCCTGCGCCTCCCCGAGCGTGCCCGTGATGATGTCGACTTGTCCGTCCAAACCGAAATGCTCGATCGTGCCGCGTCCGGTCTTTCCCATCACGCCCGTGCCGTGCGAATCGTCGACAACGGTGACCGCGCCATATTTTTTGGCGAGCTCGACGATCTCCGGAAGATTCGCAAGACTGCCTTCCATCGAAAAGACGCCGTCGGTAACGATCAGCACCGGCGCCGAGCCTTGAACCAGCTTCAGCTTCTCTTCGAGATCGCCCATGTCGCTATGCTTGTAGCGTTCGCGCCGCGATTTGGAGGCCAACCGGCATCCGTCGATGATCGAGGCATGATTTAACTCATCGGAGATGATCGCCGAGCCGGTATCGCAGATCGTCGGGAACAGTCCGGTATTGGCATTCCAGCACGAAACATACGTGAGCGATGCTTCCGTCCGCAAAAACTCCGCGATGCGGTCTTCAAGCTGCCGGTGGATATCGAAGGTGCCGCAAATGAAACGCACCGACGCCGTTCCCGCGCCATATTTATCCAACCCGCGTTTGCCCGCTTCGACGACGGCTTTCTCGTCCGACAATCCGAGATAGTTGTTGCTCGAGAGCACGATAACGTCGCCCGCTTCTTCCATGTGTACTTCGGGGGCCATCGGCGTCGTGAGATGGCGCAACGTTTTGTACGTGCCGGCGGCCTTCAGTTTTTCAATCTCACTTTGAAGACTGCGTTCGAAAGCCGTGTTCACGCGATTCCTTTCAGGTCCAAGACGATCTTCGCGGCTTCACCGCTGCGCATTAAAGCAAAACCCCGTTCGAATTCCTCGAACGGGATGATATGGGTAATGATCGCTTTCAAGTCGACGCGGCCGCTGCGAACGAGCTCTTCGGTTTGATACCACGTCTCGAACATGCGGCGTCCGTTGATGCCCAGCAGCGTCAGGCCTGCGAAGATCACGCGATCGGCCAAATCGATCGTCACGTTTTCGGATGGTATGCCGAGCAGCGCCGCGCAGCCGCCCTTGCGTATGGCGCGCAGGCCGGTATCGAGGGCCTGCGGGTTTCCCGACATCTCCAAAAGCACGTCGACGCCTTCGCCGCGCGTTGCGGCAATAATGTTTTCTACGATTTGCGGATCGGTGGCTGAAAAGGCCGCATCCGCGCCGAGCTTTTTCGCGAGTTCAATCTTAGCGGGGTTCACGTCAACGGCGTATACTGCCGAAGCTCCGGCCGCTCGCGCGACCGGTATTGCCATCAGTCCTATCGATCCGACGCCCATGATCAGCACCGATTTTACGCTGACGCCCGCCGCCATAACGCAGTGCACTGCGTTGCCCAGCGGATCGAATACGGCGGCGAACTCATCGGGAATAGATGGGTCAAGTTTCCAAACGTTGCTTTCGGGCATCGCAATATATTCGGCGAACGCGCCATCCCGGTCGACGCCGATAATCTTCAAATTCTCGCACAAGTGCGCTTGGCCGGTGCGGCACAAAAAACACGTGCCGTCGGCGATATGACCTTCGGCCGAAACCCGATCCCCGACCGCAACCATGCGTACCGAGCTGCCGGCCGCCGCCACGCGTCCCATGAACTCGTGACCCATCACCAGCGGCGGCTTTATGCGGCTCTGCGCCCACTTGTCCCACGAAAAAATATGGAAGTCGCTGCCGCAGATCCCGGCTTTTTCAACGCGAATGAGGACGTCCGACGGCCCCAGTTCCGGAACCGGCACATCGCAAATTTCAAACCCCGGCTTGGGCGCCGTCTTGCAAAGCGCGCGCATGAAGGCCATCCTATTCGCAGGCGCGATAGGATTACATCCCTCGCTTACCCAAGCCGCATTCAAGCAACCGCCGCCTCACGCGAGCATCGATGGACGATACAAGAAAAAACCAATAAAATCGAAGCCATTTACGATCTGCGGGAAGCCGTAGAGCAAAAAGTACATGCCGAAAAGGCTTTGGAAGCGTGCCAGTCTGCGGAAAACCGCAATGCGCTGCTCGACGCCCAGCTCGAGGTCGAAGCAAAAACGCAAGACGCGATCGAGTCTTGCCTTGAATGCGGAACCTGTCACGCTTCGGACGAACCGCACCGCGGCCTGGTAGAACGGGACGGAAACCTGCTGGGCGTAAACTTCAAAGATTCGCCGAAGAAAAACGGGGGTTAAGCGCGGCGCTCTCGCCGGCCTCGCAGGAAAGGTCATCCGGCAGGCGCTTGCACTGGCGCAGATGCGTCCCGTGCTCGCTATACTCCATCTCGTCCATCAACTCGCGCATGATGAACGTCCCGTACCCGCGCGCCGAGTTCGACATCGGCCGCACGTAATCGGATGCGTTCCATCGCGCAAAACCGGCGCCGCTGTCTTTCACCTCGACGATCAGCTCCCGGCCATCGCATCTGCAGATGATGTCGATCGATGTCCCGTTCGTATGCCCGTGCTCGGCGGAATTCGAAGCGCTTCGCCGACCGCGTACTCGATGTCGCCCAGATCCTCGCCCGAAAACCATTGCCGGGCAAAATCCACGACGGCGCGCCGGGCGGACAGGGCCCTCGAACTGATCTTCAGAGCGTAGTGCTGTTAGAAATCGAATTCGAGCTGCGTGCGGTTGTATTTGAACACCGGCGTTCCGCCGAGCAAGAGTGTGTTTTTCTGGTCGCGTTCCGCATAGCGATGACGAATCAGGAGACCGTGATACGGACCGCTTCCGGGTTTATGGAAAAACCACGTGCCGTCCACGTCGGTTTCCTGAGTCGGCGAAGTCCCCGCCGCGGAGTTTCCGTACTGAAAGTATGCTTGGCTGGCGATCAGCCGAGCGCGATGATCGGCCGATTGCAACGTTAGCGCAAATTTCACGCCCGAGCCCGGACTGCGCCGATCGATCAGCCCTTGGCTGATGCTGGTTGTAAAAAGCGTATCTGTCGCGTAAGAATCGGTGTACGGGCTAGCCCAACCGCCATAGTAAACGGTCGTCATCCCATTCGAATTTGTCAAACAATTGGCTGTACCACCGGACGGGAGAAAATACGGGAACGTTGTCCCCGGAACGGTAATTTTTATCTGGTTATTCGCGCCGCATGCGACGCCCGCAGGAAGCGTGATCGTATCGCTCTGTTGTGGAATGTAATTGTACCCGACCGTCATGTCGACATTCTTCCAGGGTGAGACGCCAACCTGAACGCCGAAAACGGAGCTACTAATCTTTCCAATGAGGGCGCGGCCGGTATTTTGCTCGCTGCCGGCCTGAACCGCTATAAACGGTTTGGAATAGCTTTTCGCCCACGTATATTTTCCGTCGAACCAGAGGGCGTTAGCGATGTCGATAAAATCGTAGTAGTGCAGATTGGCTACTACATTTCCGGTGAAACCAAGGCGCGCGTAGCCAAACCCGCTCGTCGTGATGGGCGATCCGCCCGGCGTAAAGATATTTGCGGCGACTCCCGGTCCGTCTACGGGATGGCTCGTGAGCATCGTGGCGTTGTCGAAAGCCGAGCTCGACCGGCTTTCGAAGCGATCCATATAGGCTGCCTCTCCGGTCCACACTTTATTGAACTTGTAGGTCAAGTCGCCCCCCTCGAATGCGACCGGCTTTAGCCGGGAGTCGGACGCATTGGCCCAGGGCGTGTTGATGACTTGATCGCCGACCTTGATATAGAGTGTGGGATCTTTGTACTGGACGTAGGCTTCGTAAAGCGTGCTTAATACGAAACCCGGAAGCGTGTCATCGGGGTTTGTCGGAACACTAGATTGTCCAGTGAATGTCTGCTTGCCGCAAGGCAACGACAGGTGCGACACCGGCGTGGTGCAGCCGTTCAGCGGATTTGCGTATAGGTATGTGCCGCCGATAGTAACGGGGCTATTTTCGAAGGTGTACTGCAAGTGTAAACTGATGGCCGTGTTAAACGAAGCCTGGTTAATTGCTTTGAACGTTTGCGGATAACCGGTAGCATTCTGGCGAGTGAAATAATACGCCCGAATGTAACCGCTATATTGGAGTGGATTGGGCGTCGGCGTCGCCTTCGGTGCAGGGGCCGCTAAGACCGGACTGGCGGCTTGCGCCGCCAGAACTGCCGTGACCAGCGCGAGGGAAAAGCGTTTTAGCAAGATAAGCCGCCTAAACGCTCATCTGTCTAATGACAGAAACGGCGGTGCGCTGCACTGCCGCCGGCAAAGGAACGTAGTTAAGGGAACTGGCGATTCCTTGAGCTTGGCCGCCGACCAGCCACGACAGCACGTCGCGAAGAACCCTTGCGCGGTTTTTGTCGGACGGATCGCGGTACACTACGGCCCAGGAGTATCCGGCGATCGGATAGGCCCGTTTTCCGCCCGCGTCGACAATGCTGAAGTCCTGAGCCGTGATGTTCGCCTTGCTCGCTGCCGCGGCAGCGACCGTCGGCTTGGAGCAATTCACCCAATCGCCGGCCCGATCGAGCAGTGCTGCGGTGTCGATGTGGTTTTCAATTGCGTAAGCCAATTCGACATAACCGATGGCGCCCGGCGTGTTGCGAACGATGCCCGCCACGCCTTCATTTCCTTTGCCGCCGACGCTGCTGCCTGCCGGCCATTGCACGCTCTTGCCGGTTCCGACTTTGCTCTTCCACTCCGGAGAAATGTGGCTGAGAAAATCGGAGAAGATATAGGTCGTGCCCGAGCCATCTGAACGGTGCGCGACCACAATCGAAAGGCTCGGCAGATTCGTGCCGCGGTTTAACCGCGTGATCTGGGGATCATTCCATTTCGTGACCCGCCCCAGAAAAATGTCTGCCAGCAGGGCGCGCGTGAGGCGCACGCCGGAATGGATTCCGGGCAAGTTATAGCTCACGGCGACTCCGCCCAACGCCACGGGGATTTGCAGCACGTTTCCACCCGCCCGCTTGAGCTCGTCCGCATTCATAGGAACGTCGGTAGCTCCAAAATCTACGGTCTTGGCGGTGAATTGTTGAATGCCGCCGCCGCTGCCGATGGACTGGTAATTCACGGCGACATCGTTATGCATTTGGTTATATTGATAGAAGGCCTTCGAAAAAAACGGGTTGTCGAATGTTGAGCCGGCTCCAATCAACTGGGTGGCGGCAAGCGCCGGCGCGCTTAAGAGTGCAACGAGCGCCACGACTGACGCCCGTTTAATGAAATCAATCACGCCTGATCCTCTCGAGAATTTTTGCGCAGCAGCAACGAGGCCGCTCTTCCTGATTTATAACCCGCGCAGGCTTAAGGGTGCTTTAAGAACAGATTATCCGAACCGGCCGCTGATATAATC
>PLED01000024.1 GCA_003136355.1 Vulcanimicrobiota bacterium
GGTAGGCGGCATAGCGCTCGCGGCCTGGACGTATCCGCAGACGACATTCATTGGGATCGCGATCGCGATAGGTTTGGGTGCGCTCACGTTGTTCGCCGTCCCCGAACACGACGCGCCTACCGAGCGGGAAGATCCCGCGCACATCAGCGACTGGCACGATTTTACCGTCGTGTTTGTTGCCCGGCTGTTCCTTGCATTCGGGCTCTCGCTGCTCATGACGTTCATTCTTTACTTTTTTCGCGACGTTTTACACTCGGGCGATCCGAAAGTTGGAACGGCTCTGGTCGCCGCGGCATCGCTCGTGGGTTCGGTAGCGTCGGCGGTCTATTTAGGATGGTTGTCGGACCGCGTGCCGCGCAAACTCGTCGTGGCGGCGTGTGGAATACCCATGACGCTCGCGGCAGCCGGGTTTGCGCTGCTGCCGCAAGAACGCTGGATGTATGCGTTTGCAGTCCTCTTCGGAATCGGTTTCGGCGGCGTGCTCTCCACGGGCTGGGCACTCGCCATCGACAGTATTCCGAAAATGCGCAACGTCGCACGCGATTTGGGCGTGTGGGGGATCGCGCAAAACTTTCCGGCCGTCGTCGCGCCGCTGTTCGGCTGGTGGCTGCTCTCCCTCTACAGCACGCCGCTTCCCGGCTATCGTCTGCTCTTTCTCACCGCGGCGGGAACCTTTGCGATTGGATCGATGTCGGCGCTAGCCGTCGGCCGGCGGCCGCTGATGCCGTGGTGGGGGCGGCCGTTTCAATTCGCAACGGGGCTTGCCGTTTGGATCTACGTGCACATCGCGTACCGCGTGCGGATGTGGGGCAACCTGCCGCGCAAACGCATTTCAGCCATAGTCATCTCCAACCACCAAAACGAGCTCGACTTGATGGGCTTTACCGCGTACGGGTTTTTGATCAGCGGAGTCCGGCGTCCGTTCTTGGCGGCGACGGCGAAGCTGCTTTTTGAGCGCGGATTTATGGCCATGCGGATTCGATGGCTCTGGCGTGCCCTGCGCAACCTGAATATGAATGGGTTCTTTTTGGCGATTGGATTGCTGCCGATCGAGAACGAGCTGCAGTCGCGCTCCATTGCGCGTTGGGCATGGAGCGTCGAGCGAATTCACGGCGGGCTGCTGCTGGAGGATATCTTCAAAGAAAACGTCGTCGAGCGGTTTGGCTTGCGGGGCTTAAAGGCGCGCGATCTCTTTTCGGCCGCGCACTTCAAGCAATCAACGGAAACGTATGTCCGGATTACTGACCTGCAGGCGAAGTACGGCAAAGAACAGCTCGACCTGATGCGCAGCGGCGTCGCCGCAGACCTGGACCGGTTCGAAGACGTCGTGAAGCGCGGAGCGACGCTGTATGTTACGCCCGAAGGCGGCTACACGGTCACCGGCGCGATGCTGCCGTTTCGCGCCATATGGGAACGCTTGGAGCCCTCCGCGCGCGAGATATACATCGCCGCGATCAGTTACGATCCGTTCGCGCCGAAGTTCTCGCAGCTGTACCGGGTCGTTCCGCTCGAACGACGGGAAGACGCCGCCGCGGAATTGTGCGCCGCGCGCCCAGTGACGATCAGCGCCTTACTTTCGGCTTGGATGATCGGTCTAGGCGGCTCTTTCACGGAACCGGAAGCAGTGCGCGCGATCACGGAGAGCTTGCAACGTTTGCCGGAAATGGTATTTGTGGATCCCGATCTCGCTCGCTCGCCCCAAGAAGTGACGAAACGGGCGCTGGCAGCCTTGGTGCGCTTAGGGATCGCTACCCAAACGGACGCCCGCTATGTGCTTTCGGATAGGCGAAAGCATCCAAACTATCCGATGGTTGACGACATCGTAGCTTTTCAAGCGAAGTTTATCGGGGAAACGCTTGCAGCCGCGGAGAGTATACAAGCGCGTTTGGGCACCGTGTAGCCGGGTAAGCTGCGAGTGTTGGAGATAAGCCAATGCAGTAAGCAAAGGACGAGAGGCGTGAGTTATGCTCGCGCCTCTTTCCTAGTAAGGGCTTGCCAGATGAAGTACGTGACGATGCCGGCGAGCAGGATCGCGACTCCGATCGACGTTTGTACCGGCTGACTGATGAACGTGCGTAGGACGACCGCAACGCTGGCGGCAATGAAGAAGAGCGTCGTGAACGGATGGCCCGGCACGAGAAAGCCGCCGCGAGCATTGTCTTTATCGCGCCGCCGGAAGACGAAGAGCGTGTATGCGACGAGCGCAAAATAGATAAAGTCTATCGACACGACATACGCGAGGATCTGCGGGAAGCCGTTAAAGATCGTAATGACTGCCGCGATGATGCCTTGAACGGCAATGGCGACCACGGGCGCTTGGGTTTTCGGGTGGACCCAAGCCAACTGCTTGAAAAAAAGCCCGTCCTCGGCCATAGCGTAGTAAAAGCGAGGAGAAACTAGGATCGCGTTGCTCAAATATCCGAGCGTCGAAAGTGCGACGGCGGCCGCAACGGCTCGCACGCCGATAGAACCTAAGACATTGCGCATCATGTCGGCAGCAGGGGCGCTTGAATGCGCCAAGCCCGCCGGCCCCAGCATGCGCAGCGCGGCAAAGGTAATCGCAATATAGAGCACCATGACGGCAATCACGCCCCACAGCAGCGCGCGCGGCATTCCCCGGCGCGCATCGCGCATTTCTTCGTCGATAAACGGCGCGGTTTGCCATCCGTCGTACGCAAAGAGCACCGGCACCATCGCTGCGCCTACGAGCCACAGCCAATTCCCGTTTGCGGGCAACTGGAGCAACGGCACCGCGGCGCGCACCGGACCGAAGAAACCCGCCAGGATAATTGCGGCAATCGCTCCGATCTTCAGGATCATCAGGATGTTCTGTGTCAAACTTCCCGAGCGGACTCCCAGACAATTCACGAACGTCAGAAGCAGAAGAACCACCGCCGCCACGATCCATAGCGGTGTTCGCAGTCCGAGCACGGGCTGAAAGTATGCCGCAAACGCGACGGCGGACGCCGCCATTGCGCCCGTGTAACTAACGAGCAGAGCGGTCCACCCCGCCGTGAATGCAACGGCCGGATGCAATCCATCGCGTAGATATCCATAGACGCCGGCGACGGCCGGGCGCCGCCACGCAAGCTCGGCGAAAATGAAAGCACCGGCAAGCGCAATAATTCCGCCGAAGATCCAGGCCGTTACGATGAGCGGGGCGGTGCGAGCGAGCTGCGCGATGAGCGGCGGTGTGAGAAAAATGCCGGAGCCGACCATTCCGCCCATGACGATCAGCGTCGCGTCGAAGGTCGTCAGCTTCCGCGCGAGTTTGACGCCGCCGGGCGGCATTTATTGCATGACCTGTTTGTAGTGCCGGTCGAACGCGTCGAGCAAACCTTCTTGCTGTGAATAGGGACCAGGCGTATACGCGCGCGAAGCAACGCCGCGCTGCGTGAGTTCGCTGACGGCCCAATCCTGACGGTTCGTCAAATCCCAGAATTCGACCGCGTCGGAACAGTCGAAGTCCGGCATACGCATCGTTAGCGGATCGAAAAACCATTCGCACGTAATGCGCGTGTGTCCGGCGTCCAGCGCCCGGACGGAGTGCACCATGGCGTAATCAGGGTGCAGGCTCAGAAGCATCGACGGAAAGACCGTGTAGTAGTAGACGCGCGAGCGGTTCTTCTCACCGGCTAGCAGCGGGCGCTGCGTTTTGCCGTTAGCGTTAAGCGTCGTCGCGGAGTCGCGCAATTCGGAGTAGCCGCCTAGGAACGGACCCTCAAGCAGATCATTTTGTCCACTGTCGGATGGCGAGAGCCGCTCGAGCTGAGGATGGATGACCGGGCAATGGTAACATTCGGAGTAATTCTGAAAGACGAGCTTCCAATTACAGGCGGCCTCGTAGGCGATCGAGGCGGCGCGCCGCAGCTCAGGGAGGCGCCACGCGGAGAAGCGGCCGGTAAGCGGTGCAAATGCGCCGCCGAGTGACTCACGCGGATCGAGCGCCGCAAAAATGAAGCCCTCGAACGATGCGACCGACGCTTCGCGCAGGGGATACTCCGCCGGATCGAACCCCGCGACACCGTCCATGTTCCGCGCAACGCGCAATTTGCCATCGAGTCCGTACGTCCACGCGTGATACGGACATTGTATCGTTCCTTTGAAGAGTCCGCGATCTTCCGTGCATAGCCTTGTCCCGCGGTGACGGCAGACGTTATAAAACGCGTGCAGAGTGCCCTGTTGATCGCGGGTGATGATGAGGCTTTCGCCGGCTATCTCGCAAGCGACGAATGATCCGGGCTCAGCGAAATCCTCTTCGCGTGCCGCATAGATCCACGAGCGGGAGAAGATACGGTCGTCCTCGCGTGCATGAATCTCCGGCGAGAGATACCATTCAGCGGTGAGAGTGCGTGCTCCGGGCGCGACGGACGCTCTTGTGAAAGTCTTCACCACCGCGCTTTCCGCGCGTCTTATTTACGCGCCTGTTTAGTTGCGGAGCAGCTGCGGAAAGCGGTGACGCAAAGTCACGAGTTTGGGCTTGTCGTTATAAACGATGTATGGATTATCGGGATTATGCGCCATGAAGTCTTGATGATAGGCTTCGGCGGCATAGAACGCGCGCAACGGCTCGAGTTTGGTGACGATGGGAGCCGCATAGATCTTCGCAGTGGTCAGATGTTTGATGTACGTCTGCGCTTCGTCGCGCTGCGCGGCTGTCGCATAGTAGATTTCGGAGCGGTATTGCGTACCGTCGTCGGGACCCTGGCGGTTCAATTCGGTCGGATCGTGCGCGACCAAGAAATAGACATCGAGCAATTGCTTGAACGAGATCCGCGACGGGTCGTAGGTCACGTCAACCGATTCCGCGTGGCCGGTCATACCGGTGCTGACGATATCGTAGTGCGCGGTAAGGGCGTTTCCGCCGGAGTAGCCGGCGACGACTTTGGTCACGCCCTTAAGTGGCTCAAAGACGGCCTGCATGCCCCAAAAACATCCGCCCGCGAGAACGACGTGTTGTAACGGCGCGGCGGAAGCCGTTCCGGGCGTTAGAAGGGAGAGACCGAATAGCAGGGCGATCGCGCGTTTCATGATCGATATAACGCGCGGCAGGTTGTCTTGGATGCGGCAATCAAGGCGCTCGCATGAGATTTTACACCACGGTGGCGCTTATCATAGCCTTGGCCGGCGCGTTGGGCGCTCAGAGCCGGGCCGCGGCGACGAGCGCAACGGCGACCGGAATCGCGCTCGATGCGCCGTGGAAAGTAACCGTTTATCAGTTGGCCCGCTCGACGTTCAAGCATCCCGCTTGGGGCTGGCAACATTCGGAACGAAACTACCGCGTCGCGCTTGCGCTAGCGCAAGGCGATGGCCTCAAAGTGGATGACGATGTGTTGTTTGCCGCCGCATTCTTGCACGATATGGGCGCCTTCCAGCCGTGCGCCGATCCGAAGATGGAGCATGGCGACTGCGCGGCGCTTTCGAGCCAAGCGATTTTGCGGTCCGCGGGTTTTCCAATGCAGAAGTACGCCGCTGTCGCCGCCGCCGAACGTGGCCATATGTATTACCGCGATCCCGGGACGCAACCCGAAGCGATCGTGCTGCACGATGCCGACTCGCTCGATTTCCTCGGAGCGATCGGCGCTGCTCGAATGCTGTCGCTGACGGGAAGCGCGAAGCCGAATTTCGCGGGCGCCGTCAAATCATTGCGCTCGTTTTTGAACGACATTCCACCGAAGCTTGTCACACGGACGGCACGCGCGATGGCAGTGGCTCGCGTCGCGGAGCTGCGGCAATTCCTCGATGCACTCGAGCGCGAGACGTTTAACGGCGAGGCGATGTAGCACGTGGCGATCTACAGCGATGAATTGGCCACGGCGCGGCGCCAAGGCCGGGAAGCATTCGACGCAATGGAAGCATGGGTGAGCGCCCCGCCCGACGCACCGGAAGTCCCAGGCGCCGTGCTGGAAGGCTATGCGCGAAAACTGCGCGAGAGCCGCGAGCACCTTCGTCAACTCCGCGAAGATCACGGCGAACGCGACGATATTGCCGCCGCACTCACCGAGAGCGAGGAGTTTCACCGATCGCTCGGCCTGAGTATTCGAGACATGCCGGATCCGGAACCCGAACCCGAATCGGAACCCGAGGCGCAGTAGCGGTGATGCACGCCCCGCCGCTTGCGCTTGTTGGCGGGACAGTTTACGTAAGCGCGCACGACCCGCCGCTTCACGACAGCGTCGTTCTGCTTAGAGATGGGAAGATCGCAGCAGTTGGACCGCGCAGCGTCGTCGCGCCCCATGGGTTCGAAATCCTCGACTGTTCGGGATGCACGATCGTTCCCGGCCTTTGGAACAGCCACGTGCATTTCTTTGAACGAAAATGGTCCGCCGCAGCTGAGATTCCGACGGCCGAACTTGCGCGCCAACTGCAAGATACGTTTTTGCGTTACGGTTTTACGAGCGTGTTCGATCTCTCATCGGCTTGGGAGAATACGCACAGCCTTCGCGCGCGAGTCGAGTCGGAAGAGGTCGCGGGCCCGAGGATTCGTTCGACAGGAGAAGGCCTCGTATCGCCGGGGGCGATGCCTTCAGAGCCCGTGATGCGGATAATGGGCGTTATGCCGACGCCGATGCCCGAAGTGGCCGATGTCTCGCAAGCCGTCGGCGCCGCGAAAGCACTTTTAGAGAAAGGTGTCGACG
>PLED01000095.1 GCA_003136355.1 Vulcanimicrobiota bacterium
GGAATGATAATGGCGTAAACGGTTGCCATCGCGCCAAGGCATCCCGCAATCAGCGCGATTTTCGCGGCCGCCGAATTCGCTCCGGTAAACGCGACCGCAAAACCCGCCGCGGTCACGAAGTTCCCAACGTAGAGCGGATTGCGCACGAACGCGTACGGTCCGGCGGTGACGAGCTCCGGCGCGGTGACGGCGTTTCCGCGCGTCGTGACGCCCGAATAGCCCACGGCCCAACAGCGCAGCAGTTCGCCCGCGAAGGCGAGCGGCAGGCCCAAGGTCACGCCGAAGGCGTCGGGTCTTCCGAAGATCAGCAGCAGCAGCGCGGGCACGGCCAGCGCAGCGCCGCGGTTCTTAAAGACGAGCGCTTCGAGCTCGCCGCTCATGGTGTGGTTTGGAGCTGCTCTGCGAGCGCGGCATCAAAGATCTCGCGCAGCGAACGTCCGAGCGGAATCTTCGGCGCCCAGCCGAGCGCGCACACTTTCGCATTGTCTCCGTAAAATATTTTCAAATCGGATCCGCGCATTCGGGCGGGATCTTCGCGCACTTCGATCGGGATGTCGGCAATCTGGATGAGCAAGCGCAGAATATCTTGGATCCGCATCGGCACGCCGCTGCAGACGTTGTAGATCTCGCCGGGATCGCCGTTTTCGGCAAGGGTGATGTATGCGTCGACCACGTCGCGCACATCGAGAAAGTCCCGCTCGGTCGTGAGATCACCGACATACATGATCGGCCTTTCCCCTCCGGCTTTGATCCGGGCCAACTGCTTCGCGAACGAAGGCACCACGAAATCTGCGCCCTGACCCGGCCCGATGTGATTGAACGAGCGCGCGATCATCACCGGAATCTTATACGAACACCACGAGGCCATACCGTAGCATTCCGCCGCCGCCTTGCTCGCTCCGTACGGATCGACGGGCGAGATCGGGTAGTCTTCGTTGAGCGGATTTTTCGATTCAGCCACACGCCCGTAGACCGAAGCCGAACCGGACATGACGATGCGCGGAAAATCTCCGGTCCGCATCGTGCGGACAACTTCCAACAGTTGAACGGTTCCCATGGCATTGATCGCAAACGCCTCGAGCGGTTTCTTCACCGCGCGCGGCACGAACGCCTGACCTGCAAGGTGAAAGATAACGTCGGGCTTGGCCGCTTCGATCGCGTTCCGGATTGTCTCTATGTCGAGCACGTCGATGCGCAGCTCACCGGCCGACGATGGCCCTCCGGCCGCCGCTACATCGTAGTTACGCTCGTGCAGCGCGCGGACGAGATGCTTGCCGACGAAACCGTCGGCGCCGGTTACGAGCGCGCGCAAATTTCTAGACCGGGACCGCTTTGCTGAGCCGGTCGAGGTCGGCGCGCACCATCATCTCCACCAGATCTTCGAACGAATGTTCCGGCTCCCAGCCCAGTTCGCGTTTCGCCTTCGACGGATCTCCCACGAGCAGATCGACTTCCGCCGGACGAATAAACTTCGGCGCCGTACGCACGTATTTCTCATACGATCCAAGGCCCGCGGATTCAAACGCGATGCGGCAAAACTCGCGGACTTTGTGCGTGCGCCCGGTTGCTATGACATAGTCGTCGGGCGTATCTTGCTGCAGCATGAGCCACATTGCTTTGACGTAGTCACCCGAAAAACCCCAGTCTCGCTGCGCGTCTAAATTTCCAAGCACTAACTCGCTCGCTAATCCCAGTTTGATGCGCGCAACGGCGTCGGTAATTTTTCGCGTAACGAATTCGCGTCCGCGGCGAGGGGATTCGTTATTGAAGCAGATTCCGCTCGTTGCAAACAAGTCGTACGATTCGCGGTAATTAATAGTAATCCAATGTCCGTAAAGCTTGGCGACACCGTACGGACTGCGCGGATAGAAAGCGGTCTGCTCGGTTTGAGGAACGTCCTGAACTTTTCCAAACATCTCGGAACTTGATGCCTGATAAAATCGAATAGCGGGATCGACGGCTCGAATCGCCTCAAGAACGCGCGTTACACCCAAGCCGGTAAACTCGCCGGTCAACACCGGCTGAGTCCACGACGCCGGCACGAATGATTGCGCCGCTAAATTATAGACTTCGTCAGGTTTGGAGCCGGCGATAATTTCAGTAATGGAAGTTTGATCGAGCAGATCGCCGGAGACAAACTCGATGTCGTCAACGATATGCTGGATACGCTCGTGCACGTCGGTACTCGTGCGGCGCGTCATTCCGATCACACGGTAGCCCTTTTCCAGCAGAAGCTCCGCGAGATAAGAGCCGACCTGTCCCGTGATACCCGTGATCAGCGCCGTTTTGCCCACGGCGGGACCTTTCAAAGCCGCGGTTAGCCTGCCCTGTGCGGCATGCGAGTAGCGATAAATGCGGCAACCTCGCTCGGAAGCGTGCCCCTGCCGAACCCGGCGTCGTACCCGAGCTCCGTTGCCAGCAGACTCGTCATGCGCGGGCCGCCGCAACAGAGAATGACGTCGTCGCGCAGACCTTCGGCTTCAAGTAATTCGACCAGCGCGGTGAAATTTTTCACATCGCTGCCTTTTTGCGTCACGACTTGCGATGCGAGCAGCGCGTCGATCTTTTTCTCTTTGGTAAACCGGACGAAATCTTCGACCGAAACTTGGCTGCCGAGGTTAAACCTTTCGAACATCTTGTAGCGTTCGAGCCCGTAGTCGCCCTGGTAGCCTTTCATGTTGAGGATCGCGTCGATGCCGACCGTGTGTGCGTCGGTGCCGATGCACGCTCCGGCGACGCGAACTTTGCGCTCCACGCGTTCTTCCAACAGCGCGTCGATCTCTTCCATCGACATCTTGTGCGTCTTGACTGACGGCACGGCGAGCGATTCAAAATCGATCGCCTGCGGCGTCGCCGCATAGACGACGAAGAACGAAAAGTTCTCGGCGATCGCACGCCCTTCCGCAACCTGCACGTCGGCGAATCCCATCTTCACGACGAGTTGACGCGCCGCTTCATCCGCCGCCTCACTCCAGGGTACGGGAAGCGTGAACGACAGCTGCACTTTTCCGTCGTCGAGCGTGTCGCCGTACGGTTTGATCACGAGAGCAGCTCCTCGAAAGGATTCCAATAATCCGGCGCGCGCTCGAAGACGCCGTCGAAACCCCTCCCGCCGTCGGGCGATCGCTTGACGTCGGCAAAGACGCCGGCTTCGATCGACGCCATCAATCCCCGCGCCGCCACGCGCTCGAGTAAGACCTCACACTCGCTTAAGACATCGGCCGCGCGCCGTTCGATGCGCCCGCCCGGTTTCGGAACGACGTCGTCGCCAAAGTGGCGCGCTGTGCGCATAATGTAGCGCGCGTTTTCAAGCGAGAGCGCGCGGTCGCCCAGGAAGGGCGTGTGGATCGCCTCGGTCAGAATGCCGCAGAGGTGAATCGTCTGCCCCGTCATCACCGACGTAAGATTGAACATAGCGTCGATCAAGTGGCCTTTGAAAATATCGCCGGTCATGTGTTTGGTCGGCGGCATATATTTGAGCGGCGAGTCGGGAAAAATCTGCCGCGCGAGTTGCGCTTGCGCAACCTCGAAGAGAAAACCGTCTTCCAGATTCGGATCGATTTCGTAAGCGTCGCCCAGGCCGATCTGCCGGTCGGGCATGCCCGCGCGATGCGCGAGTTCTTCGTTGATGAACTGTGAAGCCAGTACTGCGGGCGCCTGTTCGACCGCATCGGCCGTCGTGAGATAGTTATCTTCGCCCGTGTTGATGATGATGCCCGACGCCGCGTTGAGTTTGCGGCTAAAATGCTGGTCGACGAACGTCCGCTTCATGTTGATGTCGCGAAACAAAATGCCGTACATCGAATCGTTGAGCAGCATATCGAGCCGCTCGAGCGCCGCCATTGCCGCAATCTCCGGCATGCAGAGTCCGCTGGCGTAATTCGTCAGCATCACGTAACGGCCCAACCGTCGCGACGCTTCGTCCAAAGCCTCGCGCACGATCGCGAAGTTGGCCTGCGTAGCGTAGGTGCCGCCGAAGCCTTCGGTCGTGGGTCCGTAAGGAACGAAATCCAGCAGCGATTGACCGGTGGAACGGATCACCGCGATGATCTGCGCGCCGGCTTCGGCCGCCGCGACCGCCGCGGTGCGATCCTCGTAAATATTTCCCGACGCGACGATCATGTAGAGCAGCGGGGGAGGCAACTGCGGCAGCTCGTGCACGAGATCGTTTCGCTCGCCGCGGCGTCTCAAGATGCGATCGAACGCCGCGCGCGCAGATGCAACGATCGCGCCGCGCGCCTTCTCTTTCGAAACGCCGCCGAATTGCGCGAGGCGCGCTCCGCCGTTCGCTAGCCGGTCGCCGAGCTCGCGCGGCTCCAACCCCGTTTCCACGAGGGCGCGCCCGAACGGAATGGCGATTCCGCCCGCGAGTTCGCTTGCGTCGAGCGATTCGACGATCATGTTGGGAACCGGCGCATCGCCCGGACCGACACCATCCACGCCGAGCAGACGCAGGACCGACCGCTCGACCGAAACGGTCGAGTGCCGTTCGACGAACGCTTGAACCGGATCGGCTATCGCCGCCGCCGACTTGCGGCAGCGCGCAACCGCGTTCCGGTCGATCTGGATCTGCATCTCGGGGTCTTCTACATCACTCCCCTCGACTACGCTCGGGTCCGAAGCCTGTGCTGAGCCGGGTCGAAGCGACAGGCTCAGCATGACAATAGGGGCAAAACCAGGGGCGGAATGAGCGTAGCGCAGCGGATGGCAGTGATCGCGGCCGGCATTGTCGTGCTGACGGCGGCCGGATGCGTTTTCGGCCAGCGCGGCTCGATCGCGCAATCGCCGCCGCCGCGGGCGAGCGGAACGTGGCCGATGTACCAGTACGGCGCCACGCATAACGCGGTCTTCGACGAGCCGCTTTTCCATGCCGAGTGGCAGACGGCGCTCGGCGATCGCATCAACGGTGGATTTGCGCTGGAAGGAACGACGCTATACGCGGTCAGCTTCGATCACAGACTCTATGCGATCGACGCACCCACCGGAAAGATCTTGTGGAACTTGCTGACCGACGACATCCTGATGTCGACGCCCGTGTACTCCAAGGGCATTCTGATTATCGGAAGCGGACACAACGGCTTCATGAAGCCCGACGATCCCGTTTCACAGACGTGGGGACGGCCCGAAGGCAATAACGTGTTCGCCTATTCGCTTGCGGGTAAGCCGCTGTGGAAATTTCACACCGACGGTGAGGACATGCCGACGCCGGCGATCGACGGCGACACCGTCGTTTTCGGGAACGGCGACGCCCACGCGTACGCGCTCGATCTTACGACCGGCAAACAAAAGTGGCAAATTCCGCTGGCGGGAGCGGTGACGATGGCGTCCACCGCAATCAACAACGGCGTCGCATTCATCAGCTCGTGTCACAACGCGCCGTACTTTTGCGAAACGCGCGCGCTCGACGTCCGTGACGGCCGCACCCTCTGGACGAATCCCAACGGCGGCAGCGACTGCGCGCCGGCCGTCGCTGACGGATTGGTCTTCGTGAACAGCAACCGCAACGACGATTACCACTATCACACGGGCGGAACCGATATCGTCGCCGCGCTGGACGAGCGCACCGGCACGACGCGCTGGACCTACGAAGGCGAACCGGGACCGTACACCTTTCCCGGAACGAACGAGCGGCAGATCGCCGGCACGGTGGCCGACGGCGCGCTCTTTCAGCCGATTGGAAACGCCAGCCGCGTCATCGCCTTTGAGGCGCGCTCCGGAAAGATTCTCTGGAACCTGCGCACGTGGGCCAACGTCAAAATGAGTCCGGTCGTCAAGAAGGGCCGCGTCTACTTCGGCGATACGGGCGGCGTGCTGTACGCGGTCGACGAACGCAACGGCGACGTGATTCACACGAGCTCGTTTTTACAGCCGTTCTCCTCCGCGCCGCCGCTCATCGCGGGCGACACGATCTTCAACGCGGTCGGATCGATCGTGATCGCTATGCCGCTCGAAAATGTCTAGGATCGGCGTCGCAGTCGTCGGCTGCGGTCTCATCGGCAGCCGGCGCGCGGCTACGGCGGCCGCCGACCCGCGCTGCGAATTGCGGCTCGTTGTGGACACCAACGCCGACGCGGCCGGCTCGCTCGCGCAAAAATATCGCGCGCGCCCGGCTTCGGATTGGCGCGTCGCGCTGGAAGACGACTCCATCGGTGTCGTAGCCGCCGCCACGCCGAACGCGTTCTTGCGCGAGGTCGCCGACGGCGCGCTGCGTTCGGGTAGACATGTGCTGATCGAAAAACCGATGGGCAAAGATGCCGCCGACGCGGCGGCGATCGCGGCTACCGCGCAAGGCTCCGGAAAAATCTTGAAGGTCGGCTTCAACCATCGCTACCACGGAGCTTTAATGAAGGCCCGCGACTTATTCACAACCGGAGCGATTGGCGCACTCGTCAATATCCGCGCGCGTTACGGACACGGTGCGCGCCCCGGTTACGAACGCGAGTGGCGCGCCGACCCCGCGCTCGCCGGCGGCGGCGAACTCACCGACCAGGGAGCACACCTGATCGATCTCGTCCTGTGGCTCGCCGGAAGACCGCGCGAGGCGTTCGCCTATCTGCAAACCGCCGTCTGGCCAATCTCGCCACTCGAAGACAACGCGTTCGCGCTTATGCGCTACGAGGGCGGACCGGTCGCGAGCTTGCACGCGAGCTGGACGCAGTGGAAGAATCTTTTTTCGTTCGAAGTTTTCGGAACCGCCGGTTCGCTGACGGTCGAAGGACTCGGCGGCAGCTACGGAACCGAGCGGCTAACGATTGCCAAACGCAATCCCGACGGCGGTCTTCCTGGAATTGAGGAGATCGCGTTCGAAGGCGACGACCGGTCGTGGGAGCTCGAATGGCAAGATTTCATGGGCGCAGTGCTCGACGGAAAACCGTATTGGGGCACGCCCGCGGACGGGCTGGCGGTGATGGAGATTCTCGCCGCACTCTACGCTTCGGCCGAATCCGGCAAACCCGTCGCGCTGTAGATCTCGACGGTCTCGGGCGGCTTCGCGCGCGTTCCGCGCATGAGCGCGATACGCATGGCAGCGAGATCGCGAAGAAATTTACCAGAATCCGTCATTGGATTCATCCGCGTGTCCGCGTCGTTAGTCCACAGCACCGGAAACTCGAGAATCCGGCAGCCGTCGCGCAACGCGCGTAAGATGATCTCCACGTCGAACATGAATCCGTCGGTTACGATCTCCGAGTACAGCCGTTTGGCAACCGCGCGGCGGTAGAGCTTGAAGCCGCACTGCGTGTCCGAGATCGAACCGGGCACGCCGACCGCCGTGTGAATGAGAATCGCGAAAGCGCGCGCGCCTAGCCGGCGATAGAGCGGCTGCTCCCGCTTCACGCTGCCGCGCATACGCCGCGATCCGTTCGCGACATCGCACATGTCGAGCTCGAGCATCGTGAGGGCGATACGCGCGATGTCGTACGGCACGCACAAACCGGCATCGGCAAACATCAAGAAGCGGCCGCTCGCGTAGTTCATCCCGACCTTGAGCGCGTGGCCTTTGCCGCGGTTTCTCTTGTAGGACAGAACCGCAAGCCGGGAATACCGCGACTGCAGAGATCGCGCCGTCTCCAACGTCGCGTCGGTCGAGCCGTCGTTCACCAAAATAATTTCGCCGTTTAGCCCCGCGCGCGCTAAGAATTCATCGGCTGCGGCAACGTCCGCCGTAATTTTGCGCGCTTCTTTAAACGCGGGGATGACGATGCTGAGGTCGAGCTCGATCACCGGTGTACTCCGCGCAGCCTATTGCGAATGCCCGGACCGAACGTCATAAATTTATGCGCAAAGAAAAAGAACGGCACGTTGATGAAAACCGCCAGTATCTTTGCTTCGAGCGGCGAGAGCCTCACCAGATGCACGCCGGCTTCAACAATCGCCAGCGTCGTGAGCAGCTGGGCGGCCGTAATGAGCAAGTACGTGCGCGCCTGCTGGACGAACGTGCGTTCATAATCGCGAAAGTTCCAGTACTTGTTCAGTGAGAAATGCACAACCACGCCGAGTGCGTACGAGACAATGACCGCAACCCACAAAAACGTGCGCGACTCCACCATCCACTGGAAAGAGCCGACGTCGATGCAAAAGACCGTCAAACCCACGATGACATAGCGGGCGAATTGCGCGAGCGCGGTCCGGCTGTGCATGAGCTTCGCGAACAAGGCGTTCATTTCGCTACCACGTCGGCCATCACCGACGTGCCGGTCGGAAACGCGACGCCAATCTCGAAGTCACACAGCGCGCCATAGATCCGTCCGACCGCTCCTTCGCGACCCGCCTTCCGGGGATATTCCCGTCGCAGCAGTTTCGAAAAAACAAGCACCAGCGGGATAGAGAGTGCGCCGTAATAGCGCATGCGCACGACCTCAAAGCGACGCGAAAGCACGTCGCTTAGAGACCGCTTGTCGTAGCGACGGTAATGCCCCAGCTCCTCATCGTGGCGGCCGAAAAGCCACTGCAGCGCCGGGACACTCACGAATGCGTGGCCACCCGGATTGAGCAGCCCGCGCAGCATGTCCACAGCCTCGGCGTCGTCTTCAATATGCTCGAGCACGTCGTGCATCACCACGAAGTCGCCCTTTACGTCGAGCTGCGCCAGGCCGCCGAGGTCGCAGCTGTAAACCTCGCAGTCGGGCGGAGCCTCTTTGCGCGCGACTTCGTACGGCGCCGGATCAGGCTCGCAGGCGATGACCTTCAAACCCATCGCGTGTGCAACCGCATTGAAGTCGCCGGCCCCGCAGCCGATGTTGATCAGCGTCATGCCCGGCCGAGCGTAGGGAATGAGCCAGCGCCGCGTCAGCTCCCGCTTCGCCTGAGGATAGCGGTCGGTGCGCTGAGCGAGGCAATTGTCGAACGTATAGGTTCGCACGCACGTGAATTGCGGCCCGGCGGGGCGCTTGGCCTTGTAACCATCGGCGCGGGCGGCGGTAGAACTCCGCAAATACCCGAACTTAAGGGGGCATGGCCATAGAGGGGCAGAGCGACGAGGCTCTGGTGCGGCGAGTCCGCAGCGGCGAGCGCGAGGTCTTCTCCGTATTGGTCGACCGCTATAAACGTGGAATTGCAAGCTTCATCGGCGCCGCGGTGCGCACTCCGTCCGACGTGGCCGACCTCTCGCAGGAAACGTTCCTTCGCGCCTACGCGCATTTGGGCACGTTCAATCCGGCGCTCGGAAAATTCTCCACCTGGATGTATCAGATCGCTCGCAACGTCGTGCGCACGCACTTGGGAAAATCGCAGCGGCGCGTGCCGACTTCGGAACTTCCGGAAGATCAAACACTCGAAAACGCGCTTCCCGATCTCTCGCGCGACGGCGATCCCGAAGGGGGCGTGGTACGCGCGGAAGCGGAGCGCGAGCTGCGAGCGGCGCTTGCCGAGCTTCCCGAGCGAACGCGAACGGTACTGACGTTGCGCTACTACAACAACATGGAATACCACACGATCGCGAGCACGCTGGGCCTGTCGCTTGGAAACGTCAAGACGCTGATTCATCGCGGCAAAATCGCGCTCGCCCAAAAAATGCTAGCACGTGAGGCTGCGCTGGGCGCAGTCCTGAGTAAGCGAAGCGAAGCGAGCCAGTCGAAGGGACGGGAGAGAGGGAAACGTGCGCTGCTCCTCGTGTGAACCGCTGCTCGACCGCTATCTCGAGGGCACGCTGTCGCCGCGTGAGATGATCGATACGAGCGCGCACATCGCTACGTGTGCCGCATGCGCGCGGTTGCTCGAAGAGGTCAAAGTCATCGACGCGCTTCTCTTCACCACGGACGTTCCGGAACTGCCCAACAACTTTACGTTTGCCGTCATGGCGGAGACGCGATCGCTGCCGGCTCCTAAACGGCTTCAACACCGTGTCTGGAGCTTCGTTACGCTCTACGTGACGGCGGCGTGGATTGCGGCGCTGGCCACTTTTGCCGTATCGGGCGCGAGCCTGCCGAAAGTCGGCGCGGCGATCGCGGCAGGCTTCGGCAATTTGGCGCAATCGTTTTCCGGCGGTGCATCCGGCATCGCTCAGGGCGCACCGGCGCTGGCAACATTCGGCGTCGGCGTACTATCGGTCGATCTCGCGCTCGCGGCCGTAGCCGCGACAGTCTACTTTCTTATCCGTCCGCGCTTGGCGGCGCACCTCGCATCGGTTTCGGAGGCTCAATGACATACCGCTGGGGACCCGTTCTCGCGTTCGTGCTGGCGGCGGTCGCAATCTGCACCGCGACGGCATCGGCGAAAACGTTGATGATCGATCACGGCGGCAGTTACTTCGGAGAAGACGTCGTCGTGTCGCCCGAGCAAGTCGTGCAGGGCGATGTCACCGTGTTCGGCGGCAACGCGATCGTGGAAGGCGAGATTGACGGCGACGTCACGGTTTTCGGCGGCACAATTGAAGCCGCACCCGGTTCGGTCATTACGGGTCACCAGCAAGTTTACGCCGGCGGCCTTAGCTCGGTAATCCCTTGGGCGGCCGGTGTAACGAGCATCGCGGCCGACACGGCGAAGATCACGACGTTGCTGGCCTACAGCTTTGTCGTCGTGCTGATCTTCCTGATCTTTCCGGTGCGGGTGCGCACGGCGCTGGACAGGATCGAAAAACATCCCGGCTTATCCGCGGCAACCGGTGTCATCGCGCTCATCGCGAGCTTGCCGATCGCGATCTTGCTCTTCATCAGCTTCATCGGGTGGCCGCTCATTCCGCTGGAGTTTGTCGCCATCATCGCGGGCGTGCTGATCGGCCAATCCGCGCTCGGCTTATTGGTAGGCCGCCGGCTTTTCGAGCTGGTCTCGCCACACACGANNCGCTCATTCTCGGGCTGGTCGTTTTATGCGCGGCCGAAATATTGCCGGTCGTTGGATTTTTCGTCGTCGCGCTCGTCTGGACCATTGGGCTCGGCTCGGCGATTTTGGCCTTCATCCGGGAAACAACATTTAGCGGAACGCACGTTCCGGGCTCGGCCGCCCCGCCGAGCGGCCCGCCCATGCCGGCCTAAGCTAAGCCAGCCGGCGGACGACCGTGCAATCCCGAAACAGCACGCACTTATCGAGAAGAAAGCCGCTCAGAATTTGGGAGCCTCACGCGAATCCGTTCTTGGCCGGTCTAAATCTAGCTCGACCCCCCGAAGAGCCGAAAAAAGTTTAACCAGCGAACGTTTCGGACGGGTTTCCTCGCGCCCACTGCGCGGCACACGTTGCGGTTCGCCCTTCAACGCCCGGTCCGCTAAGCTACTGAATTTCGCTATTGCTTCGGTGAGGGTCCAAGGTTTTGCCATCAATACCTCGGCCTTTCATTAATCTGACCTGGGCTGACCATAGTATCACAAGATCCGTTCCTCATCGCGATGCGGACGGCTGCCCTGGTCGCTCTGTGTCGGAAGGGCTTTAAGCTAGGCCCTCTGCTCTAGCGGCCGCGCCGAGTCGCCGATCGAGCGTAGAAAGCGTCAGCTCAGGCCGATCCGCCCGCAACATTTTTGCGGCGGCAAGATGCCAGAGGTTTGCGCCACGCAACTGCCATCTGCTCGCCAGTTCTACGACCACGATCCGTACCGGTCAACCGCTTAAGGGGCGAGGTGATCATCGTTACGATCTTCTTGCAGCATCCGCTGCGCCAGGTCCGGCGGGTCAAGGCGTATGGGCAACGGCAGGTCCGTCGGCTCGAGCGGTAATGTTTCGATCATGCCGATCTCTTGCATGCGGCGAAGCCATGCGGCAGGTCCTCGGGCTCGGCTTTAGCCGGTACTAGCCGTGCCACGGGCACGCCACGATCGCAAATAGTCCACTCATGCCCTTCTTTCACGTCGCGTAGGAGCGCGCTCAAGTCTTCTTTGGCGTGCCTAATTCCGGCCGTTCGGCGCTTCATGTTTCAGATCGTAGCGCTTGTGTCTACGTTATGCAATGTGGCACTTAGGGAAGTGCCCGGAGCGCCTTGCCGGCGCCGTTGGCGCTTGCTATCCTTACAAAATGGCAAGGAGTAAGGCGAAAATATCTTCCGAAGGGCAAATCACTCTCCCAGCGGCGGTCCTGGAAGCGCTGCAGGTGGGAGCGGGAGACGTTGTGGCCTTTGAAGTCCACGCCGACGGAGTGAACGTCGTTCCGGAGCATCGGCCAGACCGCTTTGCCGCCTATGTAGGGAAATACCGCGCGGGCAAGGGTCAATCGGCCGAGGAAATCGACTGCTGGTTGCGCGAGATGCGCGGCCGGTAGCGGGCCGCGGCTTAGGCCATCGATACCAACGTCATCCTTCGCTTTTTTTCGCCGCAAGATACGCGGCGATGCCTTCTTGCCACGACGGCATCGCCAGGCCGAGCGCATGCAGGCGTGCGTTTTCGAGCACCGAGTAACGTGGTCGTTCTACAGAGGAAGCGAATTCCGCACTAGAAATTGCCTCCACGTTCGCTCGGATGCCGGCTTGCTGTAATGCCTCGGTTGCGAGCTCGTACCACGTCGCTGAGCCTTCGTTCACCCCGTGATACAAACCGTATGGCGCTTCGCTTTCGATTAGCGCCCGAACCATAAGTGCGAGATGGCCTGCAAAGGTCGGCGACATCGTTTGGTCGGCGACGACGCGCAGCGGCTTACCGGCGGAGCCTTGCTCCAAAATTTTCTGCACGAACGTATAACCTTTTGATGAGCTAACACCGGTTCCGTAGAGGCCACACGTTCTCACCACGTACGCGCGTTGCTTGCTATCCAATACGCGCTGTTCCCCCGCAAGCTTCGATTTTCCGTACTCGTTGATCGGGCGCGGCTCGTCGTCTTCCGTGTACGGGCGATCCGCTCGTCCGTCGAAAACGTAATCCGTACTAAACGTCACGAAAAGGCTGCCGCACTTCGCGCTAGCCTGGGCGATCGCGTCGACGGCGGAAACGTTCAGATTGAAGGCGAGCCTCGGTTCTTTCTCTGCGCGCGGCACGTCGTTAAATGCCGTGCAGTTGAGAACCACGTCCGCCTTCGCATCGGCAATGGCCCCTTCGACCGCAGCCGGATCCTCGACGTCCACCTGCGCGCGGCTTGGCGCGATGCACTCCACGCCGTTCCAGAGCCGAAGTATCTGCGTACCCAGCTGCCCCGTGCCGCCGAACACGAGAGCCCGCTCGAGCTTCAACACACCGGCATAGCTATCGCGCAAGAGTCCGGGAACCTCCCCGGCGTGCTGCTGGGCCCAGCCTCCCGGCTGCCGTGAAGCGAAGCGGGCGGAACCTCGTTTTCAGGGAATACGGCTGACGTATGGCTACCGTCCCGCGCACCGTGCGCTTTGCAGCGCGGACCGCGCACATGCGCGCCTCCACCATCCGCGAGATGCTCAAGGCCACGCTCCAGCCCGACGTCATTTCGTTTGGCGGCGGCTTACCGGCGCCGGAACTCTTTCCGACCGAAGCGATCGCCCAATGCACGCGCGAGGTCATGGACGAATACGGCGCGCGCGCGCTCCAGTACACGGTGACCGACGGCATTCCCGAAATGCGCGAATGGGTGGCGCAGCGACTGACGCGCCGGCTGGGTACGCGGTTCGATGCGCATCAGATCCTCATCGTAAACGGCTCGCAGCAAGGGCTGGATCTCATCGCCAAAATTTTGGTCGACCCGGGCGATCATATCGTGTTGGAAAATCCGTCGTATTTGGGAGCGATTCACGCCTTCGACGCCTATCAAGCGCGTTATCTGGCGGTCGACACCGACGAGAACGGGATGATTCCCGAATCGCTCGAGCACGTGCTCGCGCACGCGCAGCCGCCGCCGAAGTTCGTCTACGTTGTCGCCAATTTTCAAAACCCGACCGGACGCACGCTCTCACTGGAGCGCCGCGAGCGAATCGTGCGCATCTGCGAGCACTTCGGCGTTCCAATCGTCGAGGACGATCCGTACGGCGAGCTGCGCTTTGAAGGCGAGAATCTTCCGCCGCTGGTGAGCTATCCGACGAGCGGAACGATCGTCTACTGCGGGACCGGCAGCAAGATTCTTGCACCGGGCATGCGCGTCGCATGGCTTGCCGTGCACGATTCCGAGGTGCACGAAAAGCTCGTGCTCGCAAAACAAGGAGCAGATTTGCAGAGCGGTACGCTCACGCAATATATTTTCGCGCGCGTCGTTGCGCGCGCGCAAGAATTTGAGAAACACGTGCAGACTATCCGGCGCGTGTATCACGAGCGACGGGATGTTATGTACGACGCGCTTGCCGAATCGATGCCAAAAACCGTTTCGTTCAACCGGCCGCAGGGCGGGATGTTTTTGTGGGCTCGCGCCACGGGCGTCGATACGACAGAGCTGCTGCAAATCTCCGCCCAAGAAAATGTGGTCTTCGTGCCGGGCGTCTCGTTCTATCCGCATTGCGACGTGACCGACGGCATGCGACTCAATTTCTCTAATGCGTCCCCGGAAAAGATCCGTGAAGGCATCGGGCGGCTGGCGAAGGCGGTAAAGGAAATGTCGTCGTAATGAAGGGGCACTATGGCTGAAAAATTGGTAGCTGGAATCGCGCAATCGTCGAATCCGGGGCAACTGGAAGACGCGCTCTGCAGTACTCCCAACGTGAACTGCGATAAATTGGCGGTCATCACCAAGGATGCGCCGACCACCGACCACGAGGAATCGATCGTCACATTCATGCACGTCGGCCAAGGTCACACGACGACCGATACCGCTCACGATGTGATTACCGGCACGACAGGCATCATGACGAGCATGGACCCGAACGTGCCGAACATCAGTTCCGATAACCGCTACATCGGATTTTTCGCCGAGCCGCACATCATCGATCATCTCGCCGACTGGCCGATTCCCGAAGACCAGGTGCAAAATTACAACGACGCGATTGAAGCGGGCCGCAGCGTCGTCACGTATAAGACGAGTACCGACGAAGCTCCAGGCGTCGAGCAAACATTTCGCGACGCTGGATTACGTAACGTTAAGACGTTCGTTGCCCCGAAAGGCTGAGTTCGAGCGGTTTCTCCTCCTCAAGTCCGGTCACGCGCCGGACGTACTCCACAAGACGCGCCACGCTTTGCTCCACACCGGAGTGCGCGGTATCCAAGACCAGCTCCGGAGCAAAGGGCCGCTCATAGGCAGCAGACACGCCGGTAAAATCCGCGATCTCTGCCGCGCGCGCGCGTTTGTACAAGCCTTTTGGATCCCGCCGTTCACACGTTTCGAGATCGCAATCGATGAAAATTTCATGAAACCGCCTGCCCGCCGCACGGCGCGCAACGGCGCGATCCCGCTCTTGAGGCGAGATAAGCGCGGCGATCACAATCGCCCCCATCTCAGCGAATAGCGCCGCAGCCTCCGCAACGCGGCGGACGTTTTCCGATCGGTCTTTCGCTGAAAACCCGAGATCGCCGTTTAGCCCTTGACGAACGCGATCGCCGTCGATCGCAAAAACGTTGGCCCCCGCATCGAAGAGTTTCCGCTCGAGCGCCATCGCCAGCGTGGATTTACCCGCGCCCGGCAAGCCGGTCATCCAGATCACGGCGCCGGTATGCCCATTGCGCCGCTGACGATCGCCGCCGGAAAGCAAATGCGCCTTTGGAGTCAAATTTTCTGGCGGCTCGGCCGAAACCGCCGCGTCGACGAAGCCGCACGCGACGAGCTCGCCGCCGTTCATCAGAACGAAGCGCGAGGTTGCTGACAGTTCGCCGTGAAAGTCCAACGGAACGAGTTCGGTCGCGCACAGATACACCTCAACGATCGCGTATCGCGGAACTGCGCCGTCGCCGACCGCTGCCAGCGACTCGGTGTCGAGAGGGTTGCGCACAGACGTAACCGTCACTGCGGTCGTGACCGGCCCGAACTGAGCGTTGAACCTTGCGCCCGCAGACGGCGGCGTTTCACCGATCCAGAAGCAAATCGAACGGAACTGCTGCTCGAGTTTGGGTGCGTCTTCGGAATGCGCGATGACGTCGCCACGCTCCACCGTCGTGGGCGGCCCCAACGTCACGCCGATCGATTCGCCGGCCCGTGCGATCGCTTCCGCCGAAGACGGCCAACGGTCGATCGAATCGACGACCGCATTGGTTCCGCGCGGCAGGAGCACCACCTGATCCCCGAGTGCCAGGACACCGGAATCGACGCGCCCGACAGCAATAACCCGGCCGTCGACTTCGTAAACGTCTTGCACGCGCAGACGCAATGGATCGTTGACTTCTTTGGCTCTGGGCTGGATCGCCGCTAACACTTCCATGAGTGCCGGGCCCGTATACCAGGGCATTACGGCCGATCGCTCGACAAGATTTTCGCCCTCTCGAGCCGAGATGGGAACGGTCGCAAGTGCGGCGAAACCCATGGCTGCCAATTCCGACTTGCACGACGCGGCCAGCGACTCAAAGCGGTCGCGATCGTATCCCAGTGCATCGAATTTATTCAGAGCCAGTACGAGCTGGTTGACGCCGAGCAGGCGCAGCACGTAGGCGTGGCAACGTGTTTGTTCGCGCGCACCCTCGACCGCATCGACGACCAGCAGGGCGCCATCCGCTTCGGATGCGCCGGTGACCATGTTCTGCACGAACTCGCGGTGGCCGGGCGCATCGATGATCTGGAACTTCTTTCCGCGCCACGTCAGCCAGATTCGCGACGTGTCGATCGTCATGGGAGTCACGCGATCGCGTTCCGCTTGGAGCGCATCGGTCACGTAGGCCCATTCGATCGGGCCGTTGCGCTTTCGGCTCGCCAGCTCGATTTCTGCGAATCTCTCTTTAGACAAGTTTCCCGTCTCGTGAAGCAGTCTTCCGATCAGCGTCGATTTTCCGTGATCGATATGCCCGGCCACTGCTATGCGCACTGGTCTTTCCATTTTACATGTACCCGGCGGTGCGAAGCCGCTCGAACGCGTCCTCGCGCTCGTGATCCATCGTGCGCCCGGCGCGCTCCGGAGCGTGCGACGCCTCCAGCTCCGCGATCATTTCGTCGATTGTCGAAGCGGTGCTCTCTATCGGCTCGGTAATATTCTTTTCGCCGAGCGAGCGGTAGCGTTTTCCATCCCGCTCCAAGTAAAGCGGCACGAATGGAATGTTTTCGCGTTTGTGATACCGCCAAATATCGACTTCGGTCCAATCCAAGAGCGGATGAATGCGCACGTGGCCTCCGGCAGGCGGATCGGTCGCATAATGATCCCACAACTCGATCGGCTGATTGTGAAAGTCCCAGTCTCCGTCAGGGCCGCGCGGGCTGAATACCCGCTCCTTTGCCCGGACAGCCTGTTCGTCGCGCCGGATGCCAAGTATAACGCCACGGTATCCGTTTGCCGACAATAGCCGGCGCAAACCGGCCGTCTTACGGGCCGCCGCGCGCGCGCCGGGCGGGAGCTCGGGATCCGCCTCCGATTCAGGCGGGCAGAGCTCCACGCGAAGATCCAATTGCCATTCAGCTGCGATCCGGTCACGAAATGCGTACACTTCGGGTAGCTCCATCTCGGTGTCGAGTTGTACGATAGGGAACGGAATGTTCCCCAGGAACGCTTTACGCGCCAACCACAAGAGCGCTGTGCTGTCTTTGCCCATCGACCAGAGCAAGCAGAGGGGGCGCACGCAGCGGCGCGCCTCCCGAAGGATGTAAACTGAATCTGCTTCGAGCGCGTCGAGCTCGGTGCCGCTGCTCATCGTGCGCAGGTTCGCGATGACTTCGCACTACTCCGGGGAAACGGCAAGGATGTCACGCTACGCCTTCGAAGAGCGTCGCAGATGCGGGTCTGCCTTCTTCATGCCGGGACTCACAAAACTGGTACGACGTCCCTTCAACAACTTCTCGGAACCAACGACGAGGCGTTATCAGCCGCCGGCGTCTTCGTCCCCAAAAGAGGGCGCCCGTTCGAAACGGCGGATATTCACGGCGCCCACCACAATGTCGCGTGGCAATTTATCGCGGATTCCCGGTTCAATCCGTCGGCGGGGACATTAGCCGACGTCATCTCAGAGATACGAGCTGCCGACAAACCGGTGACCTTGCTGAGTTCTGAGGACTTTGAATATCTTCACTCGAGGCCGGCAGCGCTCTTCCATATACGCCGGCACCTCGAAGCCGCCGGATTCACATTAAAAATCGTTCTTTATTTGCGCCGGCAGGACGACTATGCGCGTTCGCTTTATCGCGAGCTGTTCAACCACGGATGGGATCGGACCGTAGAACAGTTTGTAGACGCGATACTCATGGATGGAATGATCGTGTATCGTAACGCCTGGGTTTTTGAGTTTCTTTACAGCCGGCTCTTGGCTTCGTTCGCGCTTATGCTCGGCGCCGAGAACATCATCGTCCGGCGGTTCGTTCCGCAAACCGACAACAGTGCGTTGCCGGTGGATTTCATGACGCTTATCAGGAACGAAGGGGTCGACCTACGCTTTTCGGACCTGAAGTTTCCCGAACGGCTAAACCAATCCAGGACAGATGTAAGCGCGCCCGTCGATTCGTTCGCGGCGCTGCGTTCCCGTTTTTCCGCCGACAACGCGACCGTTCGCGACCGTTACGGAGTTGATCTCTCCCGTTGGATCGAGGCGCAGCCGATGGCGAGCAGCGCCCAATACTCGATGCCGATTTTTGGATAGAGCAACAGACCGTCGAACAGTTGGTGAACATTTACCACCACTAAGACGAGCAGCGCGGCTAAAGCTGCGACGTTACCCATATTGCGCAGAAACATCCGCACCGGTATAGCGACGGTCGCAAAAATCAGCACCGCCCCGGCTAGGCCCTGCTCCGCCAGAATTTGAAAAAAATACCCGTTGGGGTGTGTGCGGACGCCGGGCACGAAACGCGCCACGGCGAGTTCATAATTTCCGGGCCCGATGCCAAGAGCCGAATGCTGACTCCACATGAGAAGCGCGGCGTGCCAAAGCGCCACGCGCGAGCCAAGGCCGCCGTTGTACGCATCGGAGGATCCAAAAATTCGGTCCAGGTTCGCGTTCGGATACGTCACGGCCGACACCACCGTGACCGCAAACAACGCGGCGCACGTCGATGCGGCGCTCCAAAGTACGATCTTGCGGTAGCGCGGCCAGAGTTTGAGCACGCAGAGCATAACCATCGCGAAGATGAATGCAGCGATTCCAGCGCGCGACAGCGTGAGGCAAAGCGCAAAACTGCCGAGCGCAAAAACGGCGACCAAGCCGCCCGAATAGCGGCGCGCCATGGCTCCAAGCGCAACCAGCATGAGACCGAGGAAAGCGCTCAGCTGATTAGGTCCTTCCAGCGGACCGGCCACGCGCGCCACGACGTGACCTTCCACGATCGTGCGCTGCACCGGTTCTGCGAGCGGTTGCGCGAGAGCGAGCAGCGATACGATGCAGATGACCCATGAGATCACCGTCATCAAGGCCTCATCATCAGGATCTGCGCGATACGCACTGTAGACAACGGCGAAGACCAAGATATACTCGGCATATTTCAATGTTTCGCGAAGCGCGGCGCCGTGAAACTGCGCTCCTGCCGCGGAAAGCGCCATCTCGGCGGTAAAAAGCGCCAGCGGGAACAGAATCCACAGACCGGGTCCACGCAGCGACGCGAACGTCAAACGCTTTTGTGCGATCAAGGTAATGGCCGCGAGGATGAGCACGACTTTTTCCACGCTTACGGTCGTTCCGCCAACCGGCACCGGCAACAGGAACGGCGCAGCCGCGACAACCGCTATCCAAGCATATTTCGTTTTCCGCAATGCAAGAAAGACGAGCAGCGCAGCGGCGAGCGCTAAGCACGCGGCGTCGAAGATGATTCTCCAGCGGGGCAGCATCAAGTTCGCGCTCACCGTCGATCCGTCGATATACACGTCGCCGGTCGCGCTATTGACCGACGATACCCGCTTGAGCAGGACCGCGAGAACGCGGCGGTCCTGGTTCAGTCCTTTCTCGGCCGGAATGAAGTGCGAGCTCGATGCGAGCACCACGTGAAGCGTTCGCGGCTTTTTACTATCGCTGACAAAACGAAACACCGCTTGGTGTTCGCCTACCCCATAGCAGCAGCTCGACTGCGTTAGTCGATGCGACGTGAGCGTAAGCTTTGTGGGCTTCACGCCGACAGCGAAGGGCGGGATCACGAAATCCACGATCACCTGATCCGCGCGCGCGGGGAGCCGCACCAAGAAGTCCGCGCGCGGCGCCGTCCAGCAGCAGCCCTCTTCGTCGGCAGCCGCATAGACGCCATGCGAAGGCCCTTGAACGCCAGGCGGTAGCAGCGCCGCGGCGTAAGCCGGGGCAATCTCCCACAAAAGCAAGCAGACGAAGGCCGTTATTAGGCGCAAAGGAAACCTCGCCGAACCGCATAACGTTCTTCCGACGGTGCACACCATTCCGGAAACGCTTTCCATCCCGACACCAACAGCGACCTCTCCGGGGGTCGTTGCTATCGTACTCAACTGGAATGGCTGGCTCGACACCATCGAGTGCGTCGAGAGTTTACTGCGCTCGGCGCTTCCGCCCAAACAAGTGGTCGTCGTCGATAACGGATCGGTTGACGATTCAATCGATCGCATCTGCGAATGGGCCGACGGACTGCTGGTTCCGGAACACCTCTCTGAGATTACGGGGGGCTGGTCATATCGCCCCGCGCCGAAACCGCTCGCATATTCTCGTTTTGCGAGTCCCGCCGAGGCTTTTGACGGAACGGGAGCGCCGGAGACGCCTCTGGTGCTCATCAGCGTTGGCGAGAACCTCGGATATGCCGGTGGAAACAACGTCGGTCTCCACTACGCCCTGACTCGCGTGCGGCCCGAATACGTGTGGATACTGAACAACGACACGATCGTCGAACGGCATGCGCTCGAACGAAAGCTTTTGGTGGCGGAAAGCGACGAGCAGATCGCGATCGTGGGCGCCAAGTTGCTGCGTTATCAAGATCCTTCGAAGATGCAGGCCCTTGGCGGAGGCGAAGTTTTTCCCGCGCTCGGAATGGATTCGCAAATCGGCGCAGGCCTGGATGGTTCGCTCGCCAGCACGATACCGATAGAATTGGAACACGTTATCGGGGCAAGCTTGTTCGTTCGGGCTGTGGCGATCGAGTCGGTGGGTTTAATGGACGAGAGCTATTTTTTGTACCGCGAAGAAACCGACTGGTGTTTGAAACTTCGGCGGATAGGCTGGAAGCTGGTCTGCTGCCCGGTTGCGGAGGTCTGGCACAAGCAAGGCGCTTCGATTGGGTACAAGAGCGCGCTCCACGACTATTACTCGGTCCGGAACATGCTCTTCTTGCTGTATAAGCATCACCCGAGGCAGTTTCTGCCGGCGTTTTTCATGATCGCCTTTCGCTCGACGGCCGCGAAAATCGCCCGCTTTCAGTTTCGGCGGCTCTGGTTCGTGTTGAAAGCATTCGGGGACTTCTTTGCCGGAGTGCGCGGCCGGACGCACAGCGAGCAAGAATTGCTCGCCAACCGCGAAGCCAGCAGGCCTCTCCCGCGCAGTTCGCGCGTTTAAACCGGCCCAGTCGGGCGGCCCTCGAGGACGGAATAAAACTGTTGAGCCACGACCGCAGGTGAAAACCGCTGCGCCGCAGCCGCACGGCCGACTTCAGAATAGTGCTGCCACTCCACCGGATCGCCGTAGATCTGCATTAACATATCCGTAAAGATGTCCGCATCATCCGCGATCGCAAACTCGTCACGGGTAGTCGCTATGCCTTCGGCGCCAACGCTCGTCGTGACGATCGGAACGCCGGCGGCCATCGCTTGGACGATCTTGCCCTTGTGGCCGGCGCCGAAGCGCATAGGCGCCGCAAAAAGCCGGTGCGCGGTAAAAACAGGTCCGAGGTCGTCTATGAAACCAGGCACACGTACGCGCTTTCCGGCCAGACGTTTCACCGCAAGAACCGGATCGGCGCCCGCCAATGTGAGCGAGATGTCCGGGTTCCGGCGCCATACCCGAGGCATGATTTCGCCCGCGAGCCAGCATGCAGCGTCGACGTTGGGAGCATGCGAATAATTTCCGACGAACAAAATACCGTCGCGTGCGCCATAGCCCGGCACGCTTGCGGCCGGTGCTTCGGATAGTCCGACCAGTCCGACGTTCTCCACGCCGCGCGCCCGCAAGGTGGCAACCTCTTGCGAACTGGTGACTACCGTGAAATCGCTCTGCTCTGCGGTTTGCAATTCCTGACGCTCGAGCGCTTCATGTGACGGCGCGCGCTTCTCTATTTCCGCCTGACGCGCCAACCGCACGAAATGCAAGTCTACGGTATCGTAGATCGCGCGCGCACGCGGATAGATCAATCGCACAGCCGGCAGGTACGCCGACGCGATCGCCGGGCGTGACAGCCAGACGCACTGCACGGGTGTGCCGCGATGTGCCAACGCCTCCAAACTTTTCCTGTCGAACCCCAGCAACACTTCGACACCGGCTTGTTTCAAGCGATCGCTATACTTTCCGTAATCGCGAGCGTCGCGCGAACCGAAAATCACGTTCCATCCCGCTTCCCGAGCCCAGCGCACCAGCGAAGTCATGCGTCGCGATCCCGCATCTCGATCGTCAAAAGGCACGTGTTCGTCCACGAAAAGAACGGTGCCGGCGAATTGCGCCGTTGCGCTTTCGCGCCACCTTTGCGCAAACGCCGCGGCATCGGCGGCGCTACCGTGGTCGCGGTCGCTGCCCTCAAGAAACGCAATCGAGCGAGGCTGGTACACGCACCGCAGTCCGCGTTCCCGCAGGTTACGACAGAGATCCGCAACCTCGTAAGCGACTGACTCGTAAAGGCACGGACGATCCGTTCGCTCGCGAACTGCGCTCAGCCGCAACGCGAAACTCGTCGGTGAGACGCAATCGACGTCGCGCACGAAATCGTACTGCGAGTCGGAAATCGGCGAACCAAAACCATATTCTTCCATCGAGCCGTCACTTGCAAGGGTGCGGCCCGTCTCCACGATCGTACCGGCCAGCGTACAAATTTTCGAGCCGGCAATTGCAATCTTGGAATCCAAACCGAACGTCGCAAGCAATTCCGCAAGCGCACCGCTTTCCAGAACCACGTGCGGATCGACCACACAGACAAACTCGTACGACGCCGCATCGGACAGGATTCGCGCCAGGTGGACCTTTTCCGAAAGGGGTGTTAACTGCACGCCTGCGTGGATCTGCATCTCGCTTTCGATGGCCGGATTATAATAGATACGAACGTGCGCGGCAGAGGCGGACGTGAAGCCTCGCAGAGACTCAAGGCAGCGGTTGATGCAGCGCCAGTCGCCCTCGCCGAGCACCGCGACGCATACCGGGGCCCCGTGGGTGCGCTTGAGCCGTATCGCGCGAGGACGCCTCGGAAGGCCGGACGCACGTCGCCGCGCGCGCGCCTCGCGGAGCAGGCGCCTCAGCCGCTCCAACTGCGCGTGTGCGCGACCCTGGCCCCTTACGAATAACGCCGCTATTCCGAGATCGCGCGTCATGCGAAGGAAACGCTTCATATAGGCGCGGGCAGGCTTCGCGACGGTCAAGCTGAAACCTTGATTCCCGCCACAGGAGAGCAATTTGGTCACCACGCCGCAACCGGCGACTGTATTTTTCCGCTATCGCTGGCTCGTGTACGAGCTCGTGCTTCGCGATCTCCGTTTGCGTTACCGCGGCTCTATGCTCGGATTTGCGTGGACGATACTGAACCCGCTGCTGTTCATGGCCATCTACACGCTCGTTTTCTCGATATATTTGCGCGCGGGCGTCGCCAACTATCCGGCCTTCTTGCTCAGTGGAATCGTGCCGTGGGCTTGGCTGGCGGGCGCGTTGGGCCAAGGAACGAGTGCTATCCTAGACGGGCGAGTCTACGTTGGCAAGACGCTGTTTCCCACGGGCGTTCTCGTCATGGTTCCCGTCTTTTCGAACGCGGCAAATTTTCTTTTTTCCTTGCCGGTGCTTTTCTTTTTCGTTCTTATGCTCCACGTTCATCTTGGAGTGTCGCTGCTTGTGCTGCCGCTTGTCATCGCCATCCAGACTATGATGGTGATGGGTGGCACCCTACTCGCCGCGACGGCTAACGTATTCTATCGTGACGTGCAGCAGCTGATTCAATACATCATTACGGCCCTGTTCTTCGTGACGCCGATCTTTTATACGCCCGCAATGGTGCCGGAAAAATTTCAGTTCCTGGTGACGTATAACCCATTTGCGTCCCTAATCGCTTGCTACCATGCAATTCTCTATAGCGGCACGTTTCCGCGTCTATACGATCTTGCTTTTTCGCTCGTGTTCTCGCTGGTGCTCCTGCTCATCGCGCAGGGCTATTATTTGCGTTACAAAGAGTCATTTAGCGAATACCTATGATAGACGCAATCCGCCTCGAAGGCGTCTGCAAGAGCTTCCACTACCCCACAATTCCCAGGCGCGCTACGCTCAAGGACATCGCGATCCGCACGATGCGGCTGCAGCGAGGTGGTACAACGACCGTCGAGGCGCTCAAGAACGTTTCGTTCTCAGTCGAACGAAGCTCGACGCTCGGAGTCATCGGACGCAACGGTTCGGGCAAGTCGACGCTTCTGAAGATCGCCGCGGGTGACATTGCCTTCGACGGCGGTACCCGCTTCCTGCAGCCGGGCGTCACCGTCCGTTACCTGCCGCAGGTCCCCGATCTTTCCGGTCACGCCACCACGCTCGCCTTCGTCGAGGCCGGCCTCGCCGAGGACGACGACCCGTATCGCGCCCGCTACCTGCTGGAGACGCTGGGCCTCACCGGCAACGAGGAGCCGTCGCGTCTCTCCGGCGGCGAGACGCGCCGCGCCGCGCTCGCCCGTGTGCTGGCGCCTGAGCCCGATATCCTGCTGCTCGACGAGCCCAC
>PLED01000008.1 GCA_003136355.1 Vulcanimicrobiota bacterium
ATGGGCGGCGGCATCGCCATGAATTATGCCAACGCCGGAATCCCGGTGATCGTCAAAGAAACTACCCGGGAAGCGCTCGATAAAGGCTACGCGATTATCAAAAAGAACTACCAAACAAGCGTGAATAAGGGTCGTTACAGCGCCGAAACCATGCAATTAAGGCTCGATAAGATCACTTTAAGCCTCACTTATGACGGTTTTGAGGACGCCGACATCATCGTCGAGGCCGTTTTTGAGGGAATGGCCCTCAAAAAGCAGATTTTCAGCGAATTAGACAAGATCGCGAAACCGGACTGTATTTTGGCTTCGAATACGTCGACGTTGAGTATCGATGAGATTGCATCGGCGACTTCGCGCCCGCAAATGGTCATCGGGCACCACTTCTTCAGTCCAGCTAACGTGATGAAATTGCTGGAGATCGTGCGGGGGAACCAGACATCGGCACAAACGCTCGCGACGGCGTTCAAACTTGCCAAACAGCTTCGCAAAGTTGCCGTTCTCTCCGCCAACGCGTTCGGCTTCATCGGAAACCGGATGTTCTTCGAGTACACGCGCGAAGCGGTCGCGCTCGCCGAAGAAGGTGTGCCGCCCGCGCGAATCGACGCAGCGATGAAGAAATTCGGCATGGCGATGGGACCGTTCGCTACGTTCGATCTCTCGGGCATCGACGTATTTTGGCACGTCGCGCAAGGGCGGCCCGATTTGGAACTGGCGCGCACGCCGATTCTTGACCGTCTCTACGAACAAAAGCGTCTCGGTCAGAAAACCGGCAAGGGTTTTTATAAGTACGCGGAGGGCAGCCGCGAAGCAATTCGCGACGAGGAAATCGAGCAGCTGTTTGCCGAGCTGGCGAAAAAAGCCGGCGTGAAACAACATCCCGACGTCGGCGATGAAGAGATCGCAGGCCGTATCGTCGGTGCGCTCATGAAATCGGGCGAGGAGATTCTGCGCGACGGCGTAGCGCTGCGCCCGGGCGACATCGACATCGTCTGGATCTACGGTTACGGATTCCCGCCGTACCGAGGCGGTCCGATGTTCTATGCCCAAGAAAAGCTCGCGCATGCGTGAAGCTGCGATTGTGGCCGTCGCGCGTACGCCTATCGGCAAAGCGTTTCGCGGCGCCTTTAATCAAACGCACGGTGCGACGCTGGCCGGCCACGTGGTGCGCGCGGCAATCGATCGGGCGCAGCTCGATCCTGCTGAGATCGACGACGTCGTCATGGGCGTCGGACTTCCCGAAGGAGCGACCGGAAATAACCTCGGACGCGTCGCCGCGCTGCGAGCGGGACTCCCCGTTAGCGTTCCCGGCACGACGATCAACCGCTATTGCGCTTCGGGTTTGCAAGCGATTTCCGTGGGCGCGCAGCGCATCATCGTCGACGGCGCGAACGCGGTCGTCGCCGGCGGCGTCGAATCGATCAGCATGGTGCAGACCAATATGAACGTCGAGTTCTTCACCGAGGACTGGATGCTGCGTCACGATCCCGACGTCTACATGCCGATGCTGCAAACTGCGGATTACGTCGCCAAGAAATATGACGTATCGCGCGAGCGCCAGGACGAATACGCCTTGCAAAGCCAGCAGCGTACAGCTGCCGCGCAAAAAGCCGGCGCGTTCGAAAAAGAGATCGTGCCGCTCGAAACCTGGAAATACGTCGAAGACAAAGAGACCGGCGAGGTCCACGAAGAGCGAGTGACGCTAGCCGCGGACGAGGGCAATCGCCCCGACACCACGCTCGACGGGCTAGCGAAACTCAAAGGCGTGCTCAACCCTGAATCGAGTGTGACCGCCGGAAATTCGTCGCAACTTTCCGACGGTGCGGCCGCGGTCGTGATCATCCACGCGAAACTCGCCGAGAAGCGCGGATTAAAACCGCTGGGCTTTTATCGCGGCATGGTCGTAGTCGGAAACGAACCCGGCGAGATGGGCATCGCGCCGGTCTATGCGATTCCAAAACTGTTGAAACAGCACGGCTTGAAGATCGACGACGTCGGCTTATGGGAATTGAACGAAGCCTTCGCGGTGCAAACCGTCTATTGCCGCGACACGCTCGGCATTCCCAACGAACGCTTCAACGTGAGCGGTGGAGCGATCGCGATCGGCCACCCGTACGGGATGTCCGGCGCGCGCATGACGATGCACGCCTTAATCGAGGGGAAGAAGCGCAAAGCCAAGTACGTCTTCGTAACGATGTGCATCGGCGGCGGAATGGGCGCAGCGGGGCTTTTCGAAGTCGCTTAGTGCTTAAACCAAAGCCGTTTGGCCGCGGCGACCGAGAGCTTTCCGCTTCGCACGTCGCGAACAAGCTGCCGCAGTTTCGGTATCGCCGAGGTTTCGCCGGCAAACAAGCGCGGCTCGTCTAAATAAGCCATCGCCGCCTCATAGGCCGATAACGCTTCGGAGAAGCGGCCCTGTTCGGCAAGGAGTCCCGACCAGCGAAAATACGCGTTATAGCGGCCAACAAAATCTGCGCGGCGCGTCGTCGGCTGCTGCAGAGCGAGCCAACTGCGTTCATGTTCGGCGGATAGGCGCAGCGCTCGTTGTCCGGACAAGAGTCCTAACGATACAACCTCTCCTTGCAGCGGAAGCGCAGCGACAGAGTCGAGCTCGAACTCGTAGGGGTGGTTCTCCGAATCGACTGTTTGGACCACGGCAATTTGCGGCTGCCCCGACGGCGGCGAGGATGAAATGATGCGCTCGTCGATTGCAGTGACGCGCAGCGCATCTATTTCACGAAAGTACCGTAACGGAATCTCGTTGCGATGGGAAAACTCGTGATCGAGGCCGATTGCCGGCACGAGTGCGTTGGTCGTAAGATCGATCAGATGAACCTGCTCCGCGCATCCTTTCCCGACAATGACACTTTCCACTACGAGATATTCCGCTTGGCTTGTGCGCAGAAACGAAAGCGGGGCGCCGGCGCCGCACGAATCTTGCGTGACGATGGTTGGATTTTCGGTCATACCCAGTGAGGAAAGAGAGAAGATTACCGGCGGATTGCCAGTCTTTCGAATCGTTAATGTCCCGCTGCTGACTACGGACCCATAGTCGGCCTCGCCGGTGTATCCGGATGGCCGCAAACGGTAGGCGATCGATGCGGTTGTGCCTTGGCCATCCGATGCTGAAACTTTGTGAATGCCGCCCGGTGTCTGCGGCGCGAGTGTCGTGAGTATGGCAAATACAATTGCTAACTGTTGCATGGTCGATACCTCGAAGTGATAATTCGGCGCGGAGCCACGCTTCCTAGCTCTTCGTCGGCGCCGGCGAAGGCGATGGCGTTGCCGTCGCGCCGTCCCTTCGGGAATCTACCGGCCCAATCGTAGTATGCTTCTTCGGTTAACTCCGCCAGATGCTTGGCATTTTCCGGCAGCAGCTTGTGATTGTCGTAGCGGCTTTTGAGCTGCGCGATCTCGTAGCGGATGCGCAACGCGCTCAGGCGCAATCGAGGGTTCTCGCGACCGGGGTTGCTGTAACGCCCCCTGGTCGTGATAGACTGTCGAAAGGAACGAAAGTGAGCGCGCAGCCTTTGGAAATCCGCATGGCGCATCTTGAGGGCGCCTATGAACAAATCAGCCACAGACTCGGTAACATCGAACAACGGCTCGGTTCGATGGAATTGAAATTTGAAGGCCGCCTTGGCCAAGTGGATGGCCGGTTCGCGCAAATCGACGCGCGGTTCGCTCAAATGGATGGCCGGTTCGCTCAAATGGATCGGAAGTTCATGTGGCTGATCGGCCTGGTCGGCTCGTCGTGGATTACGACGATGCTGGCGGTGCTCTACCACCGATAGTCCAATCCTTAAGTCAGCGCCGGTTCTAACGAACGCAACCGCGCGATCTCTTCCCGCAACGCTTGCGCTTCCAAATGATCGTACGTTACCGCCGCATTATTGACCAGCGGCACAAGCGCCCGTTCGTCGTCGCCGTCAAGGTCCGCGCCGTCATCGTGCGCGCCGTAGAGGACGAACCCCGCCAGCTCCCGGCGAAACACGAGCGGGATCGCTAGCACGGGAGCATCGTGGCGGTCGGGATGCTCGGTTTGCATGGGCACATCGCCAATGCGAACCGGCGCGAGCTCCGCGCTGATGAAAGCGACCAGCGGATCCGATGACGAGAGCGTTTCGGCCGGCGTATGCTTCCAGCCGCAATTCTGCTCTAAGACAAATCTGCCGCCGCGCCGCATATACAGCGCGGCACCGGTCAGGTCAAGAACCTCAGCGGGAAGCTGCGTTAAATAGTCGGGAATCGACGCGGCATCGTCGACATGCACGATGGCTTTCGCCGCGCGACCCAGTCGCATTTCGGCGATATGGCGCTTCCGAAAGACCACACGGTCGACGCCCGCGTCGATTCGTCCGCGCAACCCGTGGAAGAAAAAGCCGAGCGCGAGCGCGACGACGATGTCGACCGGCAAGCTGAACCGCGCTTCCATCGTACGCGACAAGAATAAGTCGAGCAGTGCGAAGACGCCGACGATGGCCGTCGTTAGCAAGCCGTACGCCAGCGTGCGGCTAACGACGAAATTGATATCGATGACGCGCTCCCGAAAGATCGCGTACGTGACCGTTAGTGGGAAGATGATCTGGGACGCGTCTATCGCGGTGTGAAGGGCATATGACTCGTATGCGGGCCAAAGCAGCGCATCGATCACGTCAACGATAATCCACAGGATGAACCCGGCCGCGATCCAATGCAGCCGCTGCCGCAGCCTGAGCGCAACGTGCGTGTAGGCATACACAAGCCCGGCCAGCGCGATCGCCGCCGCCGCGATCTCGCAAAACGCGGCAAGCGCGGGCCAGCTGCCATTACCCGCCAGTTCCGGGTGGGCGAACTGCGGCGCCACTTCAATGGCTCCCAGAAGGAACGTGACGCCAAGAGCGGTCCAAATCCAAGCCGTGATCGCGCGCCGTGCAAGACTGAAGGCAAACAAGACCAAGCCTATTTTCGGCAGTATGATATTGCACGCGATGAACGCCAGCGTCAGAACCGTTTCTGTCGCATAGTCGCTCGTAAAGCGCGACGTGGAAACGGAATTGGGCGGCGATCCGCCGGCAGTCAGTGAGAACAGAAAGAACCCCCACGTGATCAGGCTCGGCCGGAGAAGAACCAGGAAAACACCGATCAGCATCGGGATGAAAAATACGACTTCGCGGATGATGATGAACGCGGGCTTTGTACCCTCGGGGACTGCCACGAGCGTCGCCCGGTGATAGTTGCCGCCGTGCCAAAAACCGATCGGTGCCGAATCGCCCGGCGACGGCAAATATCCGCCAATCACCGCCCCAAGCTCCAGAGGCGTTAGCCGCGAAAGGTCGAGCCTATCTCCCGTGCGGATGCCGGCGCGCGATGCGGGCAGCTCCGGCGTCACGATGGTCGCGATTGTTCCATCTGTCCGGAAGCCGATGTCTCCGTCGGGATAACCCATGGTTCGCACGATATCCGGCAAATTCATAATGCAGAAGAACAGCGCCAAACCGATGACCGTCAAAATGCGCAAAGCGGGATGCGAAGATTTCATAGGCTCCTCCGAACGAGTGCTTTCTTAGCGAGCGGGCGATTGGCTCCCGTTCAGCCGCCTGCTTGGGCGGGTATGAAGCACCATCAAGGCCTTTGTTTTGGGAGGAGTTACCACATGAGAGTTTCCATCGGGAAAGTCGCCGCCGGCGCAATCTTCGCGGCGGCTCTTGCGATGACGCCCGGCGTGGCGTTCGCGCAGTACGCGCAAGCCACCACGGCCGCCAGTCCCGCTGCCAGCCCGGTAGCGAGCCCGGCTACCTCGACCACGACATCGGGCGCGACCACAACCACGTCGGCAGTCACCAATAATCCGCAAACCGGATGGTGGGGATTGCTCGGTCTGGCCGGTCTGCTCGGTTTGATGGGTTTGCGCCGCGACACGACGGTTGCGTCGACGACCTACGATACGCGTCCCTAACTAATCGACGACTAAAATCACGGGCTCCGGCGTAAGCGATCCGATTTCGCTTGCGCCGCCGAGCCCGGCTTTTTTTAGCGCGTGCACGAGTTCGGTCGAACGTTCGGGCGGTACCGCCAGCAGTAACCCGCCCGACGTTTGCGCGTCGCATAACGCTAAGCGCCGCGCC
>PLED01000073.1 GCA_003136355.1 Vulcanimicrobiota bacterium
CGCCGGGAAAAACGAAAAGAAAAAGCGAGACGACGACGATGTGCGGCAGCGGCGCGTGGTGCAAGAACGCGTCGGTATTTTGCCGCTGAAGCGCCAGGTAGAGTGGCGTGATCACCGCGGCGGGCATCGCCGGTCCGTGAACGCCTACGGTCCACAGCAGCGTTTCGAGCGCGACCACCAGCATCAGCGCGCCGTACGAATCGCCGAGCCCTCCCAATGGGTGGAGCGCAGCCGCCGCCGCGTTCGCCGGGGATGCGTGCAACAGAAAAGCCGCCGCGAGGATCGCGAGCACGATGACGACTCCGCCTATTTCTCCGGCTCTGCCGAGGCGCCGGCCGGCGGCCGCGACGCCCGCAACGACGAGCGCCAATCCGATAGCCAAGAATAATCCGGTTCCCCCGACGAGATTCAAATATGCCAGCGGACGCGAAAGATCGATCGGCTGCGGCAGCGCCAATAAAAAGGCGGCACACGTCGCCATGATCAGCAGCGCGCGCGGCAGACGCAAGTGCAGAGCGAGCCGGTAAGAGAGAATCGCGGCCAGTGCCGCGGCCATGATCCCGAATCCAGGCAGCTCCGCGGCGACCAAGCGCTGCAAGAACGAACCGCTTCCAAAGAACATGAATACCGGAATAGCCGCCAAAAGCGCAAAGAAGCTGCGCGGCAAGCTTTCGCGCACGGCGATCAGTACAGGCAGATCGCCGAACGCGCGAAGGGACGCTAGCAGTTAGATCTTACGGACGACGGCTTCGACGCGTCCGACGACGGTGACATCGTTCGAGAAGATTGGCGCCATCTCCGGATTCTCCGGCTGCAAACGAATGCGCCCGTCTTCCTTATAGAAGCGTTTCACCGTAGCTTCGTCGTCGACCATGGCCACCACGATCTCGCCGTTTTCGGCCGAAGGCTGGGGCCGGACCAAAATTAAATCGCCGTCCAAAATCGCGGCCCCGACCATCGAGTCGCCCTGGACGCGCAGCATGAACGCATTGGACGCGCGCGGCGCGAACGACGCGGGCAGCACGAATTCGCCCTCGATGTTCTCCTGAGCGGTTATCGGAACGCCCGCGGCGACGCGGCCGATGATCGGCATGACGACGCTGTCGGGCGGATTTCCGCTCGGCGTTTCTCTGCGCAGGGCGCGCGGTTTGGTGGGATCGCGAGTGATGTAGCCGCGGCGCTCGAGCGTCTTGAGGTGAGCGTGAATCGTCGACGAGGACGACAACCCGACCCGCTCGCCGATCTCGCGGACTGATGGCGGATAGCCCCGCTCGGCCCGAAATTCTTCGATGACCTCCAGGATGCGCCGCTGGCGCTCGGTTGCTCCCTCCATGCCAAAGCCCCCCTGACCCACAGCAAAATGCCATACATATGGCACTCGGGCCGGTTACAAACGTACCATAAATCCGTTTTCAAGGCAAACATATGTTCGGAGGCCATTGACAGTCAAGCAAGCGGGTGTGGTAAAATCTAGGGGACGAACAAGCGTTTGCCACAAAATATGGGTATACTAGTTCACGAACGCCCGTTCGGCACAACATAGAGAGCGAGAGGAAAGAGCCATGATCAAGCGCAAACGTTTCACCCTCATGCCGGCCATCATGCTGGCCGTGCTGAGCCTCATGGTTACCGTTCCGGCCCTCTCCAGCATGCATCTGTACGCCGCAGGCGCCCAACAGTATGCGACCGTCGTCGTCCAACCGGGCGACACGCTCTGGGCCATCGCCGCGACGCACACCACCCGCAGCGCCGACGTCCAAGACACGATCGACCGCATAGCCGAAGTGAACCACCTCAGCAGCGCGCCGATCATCCCGGGCCAACGGCTCCGCGTCCCCCTGTAGGTGTCATGGTGAGCGGGCGCCATTAGGCGCCCCTGTCGAACCGCTAGGAAGGCCGCATACGCGGCCTTTTTTATTTGACCCGCCCCTTGTCTCGAGCCGCCTCCGGCGTGATGGCATATTGACGATGACTGCGCGCAAGTTATACCATTGTTCTACCCATGAAAATCCCGATTCGCCGCATCGGAAATTCCCAAGGGATCATAATTCCGAAGCCACTGCTTATCCAGCTCGGCATAGGGGACGAGATTGACATGGAGGCATCCGAAGAACGCATCGTTTTGCGGAAGCCCTCCAGACCGGTTCGCGTCGGCTGGGCCGAAGAATCGCGCAAGATCGCAGCCGCGGGCGAAGACGCCCTCGTCTGGCCAGAATTCGCGAATGAAGCAGATTCAGAGCTCGAATGGTAACGCGCGGTGACGTTTGGCTTGCGGCACTTGATCCGGCGACCGGCAGTGAAATACGAAAAACTCGGCCGTGCCTCGTGATTTCTCCGCCTGAAATGAACGAGGTCCTGCGAACAGTGCTTATCGCGCCAATGACCACGAAGGGGATGGCCGCATCCTTTCGCGTGCGCACGAAATTTGCCGGCAAAGATGGCCTGATCGTCCTCGATCAGGTTCGTGTATTGGACAAGGGCAGACTTCTGCGCCGTCTCGGACCAATCGGCAAAAACACACTAAGCACGGTGCTTGGGGTCCTCGCCGAAGTCTTCGCGCCCTAGCGAAGATGCCCTAATCCGCGTGATATGCTTATGTGGCATGCAATCGATCATCAAAGATCAGACCAAGCCCGCCAGCGAGTGGATCGCCGGCCGGGTTGTGCAAAAGGTGAGCCCGAGCCAGCGTCATGCGAGCGCGCAAGCCAGAATAGTGTCAGCACTTCTTGCGTGGTCCGACGAGTTCGACACCGGGCGCGTCGGAACCGAGTGGGAGTTTAGGATCGCTCCGCCCGGCGAGAAGGCACGCACACTCGTGCCGGACGTCGCCTTTTTATCCTATGAGAAAATATCATTAGAGAAGGAGCGCGCCGCACAGTATCCGCTGACTGCGCCGGACGCCGCTTTTGAAGTCCTCTCTCCAAGAGACCGAAAAAGCTATGTAGCCGAGAAAATCCGCGTCTATCTCGCAAGCGGAACGTCACTCGTAGCGATTGTCAATCCGGACGCTCGAACCGTCATTTTGCACGATGCCGGCGGCATGCGGATGTTGAAAGACGGCGATACCTTGAAACACGAATCGTTGCCGAACTTTGCAATGCCGGTCGCCGCAATCTTCGCGAAATCCGGGGAGCGCTAACTCTTCGTTACCACGAGCACGCTGTGATCGCGATGCTCTTCCAAAAACGCCAAACCGTCGGCCATCCAAATATCGAGTCCGCCTTGTGAATGTTTGGCAACTTCGCGCACGACGTGAATGCGATCTTTGAGCCACGCCAACTCCGAGCGCGGCGCCGCCGGCCAAATCGAAACCTCGCAGTCTTCACAAAAGTAACCGGCGGTCATGCGCGAGGTCTGTTTTGTCATTGGCCCTTCATTGCCCTTGAAATCCGCTGCGGTCTTATACGCTTGACGTATAAGGGAAATCTCGGGTATACCCTTTCTTAGGGAAAGCTTACGTGGGGCTCGGCGGGGCGAATATTCGATCCGGATTAACGATCAGTTCCGCATCGTATTTCGCTGGCGCCAGGACGGCCCGACTCATGTGAAAATCGAGGACTACCACTGATGCCTAAACGACCTGTTCATCCTGGCGAAATACTGAACGAAGACGTTCTGGCACCCTTGGCAATAAGCGCGAACCAGTTCGCGCAGGCGCTACGTGTTCCGACGAATCGCATAACCGAAATAATCGCCGGCCGGCGTACAGTTACGGCCGATACTGCGCTTCGATTGTCGCGCTATCTCGGGACCTCTCCGGAATTTTGGCTGGGGTTACAGGCTGAGTACGATCTGGACGTGGCTCGCATCGAAGCGGCAAAGCGCATCAAGCGTGAAATTCGACCATTATCAGCCGTTCGTTCTCTCTCGATAAGGTCAGGCTAACAATGCGCCCGCGCCCTTCGACATGCGCGCCGACGGCGCGCTGCTCAGGGTCCTTCGACAAGCTCAGGATGACATAAGCGAACAAACAAGCGCCCCTGCTTTCGCAGGGGCGCTTGTTCTTATCTGGGCGTGCTTAGGTTAGATCTTAACCTGCACTTGCAGATAGGCTTGGAACGGAAGGGCTCCCGAGACCGGTGCGAACGGGTAGTTGAAGGCCGGCGCATACGGCGAAGTGCCGTTAGCCGGATCAGTACCCGAGGCTCCGTAGAAGAACCCTGCGCCGGGTTGCGTTCCGATGAACGATGACGCGTCTGACGCATATCCGCAGACCCACTGGTTGGCAGGGAATGCCTTCGACCAAGCGGTGCTGCTGCCGCCGAAGCAGGTGTTCACCAGGTTCGACAGCGTGAGGCTGGCGGTCACGCGCGGTGACACGTCATATCTCAGCAGCGCTCCGATGTTGAGCTGCCACGGTTGCTGGAACGCGCCTTCCGCGTCCATCTTGCCCGTAATGGGATTGGGAATCGCCAGCTGTCCGCTTTGCACGAACGTCGACGGTCCTAGGGTCAGGTAGTCGCAGTTGCCTGCATAGGGGGACGTCGGTGCTACCACCGGCGCGCCGGTCGGCGTTGTTGCCGCGGCTTCGTTCTGTCCGCAAGCGCGCGGATCGACGCCCATCGTATCGGTGGGCGATCCGTAGTATCCGCCTGCGACCAGTTCGAAGTTCGGCGCGATTGCGAATCGGCCGTGCTTGTACTGGAGCCAACCCGAGAACGTGTTCGGAGCGATCGCGCTCGGGAACCCGCCTTGATCGAAAGGATCGTTGGGCGGTTCGTTCGGGTAGGTCGGGTAGTAACCATTACGGTCCAGTGCCGATTGCTGACTCATGTTGTAGTACGGATTGACGATGATGGTCGGGTTACCCGCGAAACTGGCCGGACAAGCCACACCAACGGCTTGGCCTCCGGTCGTGTAGACCGGCCCAGTGTTGTAGCACGGCGAGCCGCCACCGGCCGATGTCAACTTGTTGAACGCATTGATGTAGTTGTTCAAGTAGTCGATGCCGTTGGTGCCGTTGGGCAGGTTGCCGTACTGCAGAAGAGCCTTCGTATAGGTATACGAGAGCGCTCCCGAGACGCCGTCGCGCGACGGATCACCCTTTTGGATTTGTGCTTCAAGTCCGTAGGAGTGCTGATGTCCGACGTTCGTTCCCGAGACGAATCCCGGGCCGAGAACAAGCGTGACGATCTCGTTGTGCGTGTCACGGTAGAAGGGCGATAGTTTGAAAGTGACATCGCTGTTGTGGAAACGGTGTTCCCACGAACCATCGTAGTTGTTCGAGTATTGAACCGGGTTGTTGTGGGCCGGTGTAAAGAAGCCCAGTCCCCAGAACTGCGTGAAGTTGAACGCGGCCGCCCGTTTTCCGGACTGATCGAGATATTGCTCGAACGCCGTTTCAGTTGGCTGCGTGAACTTGCCCGCCGAGAAACGCAGTACGTCGTCCGGAGACAGCGTGTACGTTAGCCCAATGCGCGGAGACAACATCTGCCGCGTCAGCGAATTCGGACTGGCGGCGCTGTAGAGCAGCGCCCCGCAGTCGAACGTTGTCGTGCCGTTGCAGAGAGTGGTCGAACCGACCGGGTGCAGACCTTCCTGACCCGAGGGCGCCAAACCGCATTTTGCCAGCGGGTTGGTTTGAACCGGGCCCGGAGGAGTCGGCTGTCCCGGAGCAAGCGGGGTGATCATCGGCAACTGCGTTGCGGGATCGTAGCAGTTCACCTGAGCGCCTTCATTAAACCAGAAGTTGAATTCCGGCGTATTGCTGTTTTGCAGGTTGTACTGATAGCTCTCCAAACGAAGGCCGAGGTTGATGTCCAGCTTGTCGTTGGGCTTGAACTCATCTTCGAGCGCCATCGACGTGAAGACCGGACGAACCGTGTTGTACGTGCCCTGTCCGCCCGGGACGGTCACTTGCCATGTGGCTCCGTTTACGCACGCCGGAGTCGTTAGTGCAAGCGAGGTTCCGCACGGGTTATTTGACTGACCACGGGTCGGGGCTTGGTACGTACCATAGGTCGAGCTCGCGAAACACGAGGCTTGATTGCCGGTCGTGTAGCTGAAGCACAACGGGTTCGTCGGATTGCCGTTGGTGAGATTGGTCACACCGGAACGGCTGCCCGCGTATCCCGCTTCGAACGACCCGTTATTGAAGCGCGTGACGCCTGCCGTCGTGTAGTTGGCAGTGAAGCGCAACAGGTTCTGGGCGTTGATTTGGTCGGCGAATTGGAACTCGGCTCCGCGCGTGTGCGTCGCCAGTTCGTAGTCCGCCGTGTTACCGAAGAGACCCGGCTGCAACAGGCCGTCGAAGTAGCACGTTGCCGCGCACCCGGGGCCGTTGATCAGCCAGTCGGAATAGAACGAGTATCCGAAGAGACGCGCATAGGCATTGCTGCCGATGTTCTTCGTATACTGCGCTTTGACGATTCCGACGTTGTTCCAGTAACCGTCCTCCAGATTGGTCGGCAAACCGCTCGGGAACGAGCCCGTGAACGGATTGTTGAGCGCTCTGTTGGTCGGCGAGTTCGGGAAATAGTACGGGTTGACCACCGCCGTGCCGGCAGATTGGCCGAAACTCGTACCCGGTGCGAAGATCTTCGAGTCGATATACGGAAGCGGGCTATTCGTTTGCCCGCAACCCATCAAGGTGAAGCCGAAGTTCTCATAGCCGCACAGACCGGCAGCGGAAGTCCCTACCCAAGTCCCGTTCGCAAACCTCGAGAATTGGTTCAGGTAGCCGCTGAGGAATGCGAGGCCGCCGTTTTCATTGATACTGGAATTGTTGAGCTGATACTGCATCGAGTTGTCGTAGAGCAGCTGTAAGTCGTCGCGGCCGCTGTCATTTTTATGCGGCAGCGCGAAGTGCAGATTGACTACGTTATCACGCTCGAAGATGTTGCTGGTGTACGAGCTGTTCCACGGGCCGTATCCCTGACAGGCGCCGTTGAGCGGGCCCGGGTTTGCAGCGGTATAACCCACTGCAATTCCGCCGTTGACGCCGCCGTTTTGGCACGCCGGGAACGGACCTTGGAGAAATTGCCCGTAGCCGCCGCCGAAGTAGCTGCCGGCATCGGGTAATCCGAGGCCGGGCGCTGCGCCGGGCGTAGGCAGATAGAACAGCTGTCCGAGCAACGTGGCCGCTTCGGACTGTGCTTGGAGGCCGTACTGGTTGATGCCGTTTTGCGCCAGACCGCCCAAGCTATTCCAGCTGAGGTATGGGAAGTGCTGGTTGTACCCTTGGATCCCGACGTAATACGAGAACGTGCGGTTCGGGTTGGATCCGCCGGCTTCTGCCGTTAATGAGTGGTAGAAACCGGGTCCGCCGATGCCGCCCGTGAGCGTACCGAAACCGGGATAGGTTCCGGTCTTGATGACTTGGTTGATGAAACCGCCGAGCGTTGCCGACGATGCGCCTGAAGGCGATCCGCCGGTGTAGACTTGCAGTTCCTGTTGTCCCAAAGTCGAGAGCGAATTGGCTTGATAATTGTCGAAGGCGCGGTTCACCGGAACGCCGTCGAACTCGTAGCCGATTTGGCTATACGCGCTTCCGCGGATGTAAAACACCTGGCCCCAGCCGTAGTTACCGATATACGAGGTAACGCCGGGTTGAGAATAGATGCCCGAGTACGCTTGGTTCAGGTTGAAACCACCGCCCGACCCTGAAACGACTTGCTGCGTCGCGGCATTGACCGAATAAATATCGGCCGTGGTACCGGGCTTGACCAGATTTCCGGCCGCCCGGGCCGTGACGTTTGCAATGGTCGTTAGAGAAGGTGTGATCGCGAGGGATAGTGTGAACGTTTGGTCTGCGAAGACCGAAACGCCTGAACGAGACGCGCTGTTGTAACCGCTCTTCGTTGCCGAGACGGTATACGTGTCAGGCGCCAGCGTCAGGAAATGGAAATTACCTCCAGCGTCGGTCGTGGCTGTAGCGTTGCCCGAAGGAGCATTAACGGTAACCGTTGCGTTAGCAACGGCTCTTCCCGTCGTTGTATCCACTACTGTACCGCTTATTCCGCCGGTGGTGCTCGCCAGTGCCCATGTTCCCTGGGCAAGCATTGCCACCAGTAGTAAAACGGCCACGAACGCATGCCGGAATCTGAATCTTGGCATGGTTCCTCCTATGTTGAGGCTGTATGTCGTATGGGCATAGCGACCTAAATCGCAGCCCATGCAACTGGTTTTGGGCTTCTTTTCACAGAGTCTTAATCCTCTGAGAACCCTCTGAGAATATCCCCCAAGGAGGCAGGCCCTTAAACGCTAGCAGGCACCCGCTGGGCCAGCAGGCCGGGGATGGCGGAGGGCCGGTCGGCTACCGGGACGCCGGCCGCCTCAAAGGCGGCGATTTTGCTCTGGGCGGTCCCGAAAGCACCCGAAATAATGGCCCCCGCGTGGCCGAGTGACTTCCCGGGCGGGGCGTTCCGGCCCCCGATGAAGGCCACGATGGGCATCTCGGGCATGTGCTCGCGGATGAAGGAGGCCGCGTCTTCCTCATCCGACCCGCCAATCTCCCCGCAGAGCACGAGCGCCTCGGTCTGGGGGTCGTTGGCAAATTCACGCAGGCAGTCCACGAAGGTCGTCCCGATGATCGGGTCTCCGCCGATGCCCACGCAGGTCGACTGACCGTACCCGGCACGCGTCAGCAGATCGACCACTTCGTAGGTCAGCGTCCCCGACCGCGAGACGAGGCCGACGCTGCCTTCCTTAAAGACGTGGCCGGGCATGATGCCGATCAGCGACTTGCCGGGGGAAATCAGTCCGGGGCAATTCGGCCCGATGATGCGCATGCCCGGCGTCGTGGCGACAACGCGCAGCACGTCATGCACCGGAATCCCCTCGGTAATGCAGACCGCAAACGTGATACCGGCGTCGTGCGCCTCAAAGAGCGCGTCCGCTGCGAACGGCGGCGGTACGAAGATGCACGTGTGCGTGGCGCCGGTCGCGTCGACCGCGTCGCGCACTGTGTCGAAAACGGGCAGACCGTGCTCGGTCTTTTGTCCGCCTTTGCCCGGAGTTACGCCACCCACAATGCTCGTGCCATATTCCAGCATGCGCGACGTGTGGTAGGAACCTTCGCTGCCGGTGATCCCCTGCACGATCACTTTCGTGTTCTTGTCTAAAAAAATACTCACGCCGCCAACTCCACAGCTCTCGCCGCGCCTTCGTCCATCGTTTCGACCGGCGTCATCTTGGCGTCGGCCAAGATCTTTCGTCCCTGCTCTTCGTTGGTTCCCGTCAACCGAATGACCAGCGGAACTTTGCGCGACTTCGTTGTGTTCAGCGCTTCGACGATACCCTTGGCGACTTCGTCGCAGCGCGTGATGCCGCCGAAAATGTTGATGAACATGACTTTGGCGCCGGTATGATTGACGACCAGCTCGTAACAGTTGCGCACGCGTTCGGCGTTCGCGCCGCCGCCGACGTCGAGAAAGTTCGCGAAGTTTCCGCCGGCGTTGCGTACCGCGTCCATCGTCGCCATCGCTAAGCCGGCGCCGTTGGCGATCGTGCCGACGTTGCCGTCGAAACGCCGGAAGTTGCGCGTGCCCAGTCCGGCTTGCGCCGCGAGCGCCTCGTCTTCATCGAGCGGCAGCGTCTCTTGCCATTCTTTGAATTCGGGATTCTTGTAGAGCGCGTCGTCGTCGAGTTCTACTTTGGCATCCGAAGCAAAGACGCGGCCGTCGCTCGTAAGCGCGAGCGGATTGATTTCGATCAGCTTCGCGCCGTAGCGGAAAAACAGCTCGTAGATGCCGCCCACGATCGCGGGAAACGCTTTGCGGTAGCCGGGATCGAGCTCGGCCTGGAACGCGAGCTCGCGTCCGATGAACGGCGAATAGCCGATGGCGGTGTCGACGAAAAATTTCGCGATCGACTCCGGATGTTTTTCCGAAACTTCTTCGATGTCCATCCCGCCGAAGCGGCTGACCATGATGACGGGGCGTTTGGTTGTGCGGTCGATCGCGATCGCGCAGTACGCCTCTTTTGCAATCGAGAGTTTCTCTTCGACCAGCACCGAATTCACGCGCTCGCCCTTCGGGTTCTGACGGTTGGGCGGCATGGGCGTCGCCATGATCTCTTCGGCAACCGATGCAACGTCGTCGGGTGATTTTGCGAACTTTACTTTGCCGGCTTTGCCGCGGCCGCCCATCAGCACTTGCGCCTTGACGACCCACTCGGGCACGTCGGGCGTCGCCAATTCAGCCGCGCGGGCGGGCGCAGCCGCGTGATAACCCCGCGGCACTGGAATCCCGGCGCGGCGGAAGAGCTCTTTCCCCTGATACTCCATGAGGTTCACGGCCGCTCCAGGTTCGCGAAGGGTCGCAGCGTGCCTGTCGAAAAGCTAGGGCTTGCCTACGCATTTAGGCTTTCTTCATGAGTTCTTGCCGATAATGGAATGGAATGTCCGAAAAACCTAACGCTTATCGCTGTTTGGTAGTTTTGCCTACGTATAACGAGCGCGAGAACATCGCGCAAATCATCTACGGCGTGCTTTCGGCCGACGACCGGTTCGACGTTTTGGTCGTTGACGATTCGTCGCCGGACCGCACTGCCGCCGCCGTCAGAACGATCGAACTCAGCTCGCCGCGCGTGCGCCTTGTCCAGCGGGATCGCAAGATGGGGCTCGGATCGGCCTACGTGCTCGGCTTTGAAACCGGCGCCCGCGAAGGCTTTGGCTCCGTATGCACGATGGACGCCGACCTGTCGCATGACCCGCGCTACCTCGTCGAGATGCTCGCGATGCAGGGCGATCACGATATGGTCATTGGATCGCGGTACGTCGCCGGCGGCCGGATCGAAGGTTTCACTATCTGGCGAAAGCTGAACAGCGCGATCGCCAACATCCTGGCGCGCCGCTTCATCGGCAACGATGTGCGGGATTGCACCTCGGGGTACCGGCTCTACTCGATGCCGTTCTTGGAAAGGCTCGACTTGCCGGCGCTGGAGGCTTCGGGCTACTCGATGCTGGTGGAGCTGCTGTACGAAGCGCGGCTCAACCGCGCGCGAGTGACCGAACATCCAATCGTTTTCAAAAACCGGGTCGCCGGAAAATCGAAGGTCAGCTATCTCGAACTCCTAGGATCGCTGCGAACGCTTTTCCATCTGAAAATCCGGCAGCTGAAGGCCCGCGCCGCGCTCCGGCGCGAGATCCTCGACCCTTCGGAGGGCACGCTTCCCCTTCGGTAGGCAACACGCGGTTTTTTTGAGAAACCCACGTTGATGTCATCGCGCCTCCGGACCCTCGTCGCGGGGGTACTCGCCGTCGCCGTCATTCTGTTTGTCTTCCGCAATTATTACGGCGGCAACGGTCTGCTCTTCGGCGATGCGAACTTCATGTGGTCTCCGTCGCTTTTGCACGCCGAGTTGACGCAGCTGCTGCACGTGTGGCGGCCGGCCGCATCGGGCGGCATGCCGGCCGCAATCGCCAACGAGTCGCAGAGCTACGTGCTCTTCCAGGCGCTGTTCGCGCCGCTCGGAATTCCGCTCTCGACCGTCCTGGTATTTCCGTTTTTTCTTTGCGTCGGGGCGTTCTCGTTTTTTCTCTTCGCGCGCACGCTCGGCGCGAACAGGCTCGGCGCGTTGGCCGGCGCGGCCTTTTTTATCGCCAACCCGTGGACATGCGATCAAGTGCTCGCTGGCCACGTTGCGATTCTGGGCGCCGTTTGCATCTCGCCGCTCGTCTTCTTCGCGTTCTTGCGGCTGCGCCGAGGTGAACCGGCGTTCGGTTTTCTGCTCTTCGCGCTCTGCGCCGTTGAATTAGCGCTCGATCCGCGCACGTCGATCTTCGTTTTCGGCGCCATTCTGATCGCGGGCCTCTCCGCTTTCTGGCAGCTGCGCCGCGGCGAGGGCGCGCGCGCGCGAACGGTGCTGATCTTTGCGGTGCTGGCGCCGTTTTACGCCGTCGCGTGCAACGGCGCATGGACGATGCTTTACGCATTCAGCCCGTACTCCAATCTCGTGCCGTTTTTTTATCCGCCCGTGGAAGATCTCTCCGTCTTCAGCTGGTTCAGCGATTTCTGGCATTCGCTGGTTTTATCGGCGTACTTCATTCATTTTTCGTGGGCCGTGGCAGACACGTTCGGACCGTTCAGTTTCATCCCGTGGTACGCCAGCATGGTGCTGCTCCTCATCATCCCGTTGTGGATCGCCGCGAAGCGCCGGCTCAGCTTCGCGCTGGGAGCATGCGCGATCGTGCTCGGCATCGTCTTCACCATGGGCACGCGCGCGGTACCGGCCTGGGCGGTCTACGCTTTGTACTCGCACGTGCCGCTGATGTCGCTGCTGCGCGAACCGGTGAAATTCAGCTATCTCACCGTGATGGGTGCGTCGGTCTTGATCGCTTTGGCGATGGCGCGCCTTCGCTGGACATGGCGCGTGGTTCTCGTGATCGCGCTGATTATCGCGATCGTTCCGATCGTCACCGGGAATCTCTCGAACCCCGATGGGTACGGATTCCAAGAGTTCACCGCCCGGCCGGTCTACCTGCGGATGCTCCACTTCCTGGAACAGCGCCTCGCGAGGGAACCTTTCCGCATTGCGGTGTTCCCGCCGTGGCTGGCCGAACAGTCGCTCGCCAAGGGACAGTTTTACACGGACAATCCGTTTGTATTCCAAAGCGAGATCCCCGTCATCGACGCGAAGCTGATCAATACGGCGAACACGACGTCGGAACAAGCTTGGCAAGCGTTTTACGGAATCTACGCGGGAACCGACGCGCATCCGGCGGCAACGCTTGGCGAGTTCGGCGTGAAATATGTCGTCGTGCCGGCGGATATCCACTTGTCGCCCGCGGCGGCGCTGACTCCGTTCGCGTCGGCAGACGATGCGCTGACCAACGCGATCCTGAAAAGCGATCGCAACTTCGTGCCCGTCTATACCGACGGCGCCAACCGCATCTTTCAAAACCTTCTCTTCAGACCGCTGGTTGGATCCGCGATCACACCAGCGATCGCGGGCGACATTCCCGCAGTCTTTCGCCAGGCGATGCCGGCGCGGACGTTCGGCGATTCGTTCGGTGCAGGCGCGCGAGCGCAAGCGCTGCCGCCCGGCGCGATCGCGCTCGCGGATACGCCGCTCGGACGCTGCCTCGATACGCATGCGGAGCTGCCGTCGTGGAATGCTTACTACGACGTCACCAAACACGACGACTGGATCGGGTACTGGACCGCCAGCGACTGGGCAGTTTCGGCGCCCGATACTTACCGCAGCCGAGTGCTGCAGCGCTTTCCGCTGCCGTTTGCGTACACGGAATCGCGCACCGCGATTGCCGTGCAAGTGAACGCAGCGCGCGCCGGCGAACTCTTTGCCGAAGCGGCCACGATCGGATCGTCGGCGCCGCTAGCGGTCAACGTCGATGGCAAGAAATCGATCTTGCCGCTGACTTCAGACGAACTGCACTGGCTCGACTTGGGACGGATCCGCGCCGGCACGCACCGGGTTACGTTCACCGGGTCGGCGGCGGGAACAATTCTGCGCCGCGTCGTCGCCGATGACGGCATCTGCGCCGGCGCGGGGAATGTGGCGGCGGCGCCGCGCAGCCGGTATTTCATTCCCGGCCCGAGCCGCGTCGTTACGGTGAACGTCGGACCGAAATTTACGACGATTGATCTCAAACGGCTCGCGCTCGGCGGCAGCGCGCTGAATCCGCCGGCGTGGACGATCGCGACGCCGCCCGGCGCCGTCGCGGCGATGTGGGACTTCGTGCCGGTTGCGTCCGGACGGCCGTTTCCGTCGTTCACCGGATATCACCGGCTGACGTTTCTCGCGCCCGCCGGCCAGCCGTTGCCCGGCACATGGCAAGCCAGCGAGAACGCCGCAAAAAATATCACGCTCACCGGTGCGGCTTGGCCGCAGCTTGCCGAGATCACGGCGAACAATATTCCAAATGGTCAGAGCACGATCGTCGATCTTTCGATTGCGGGTTCACTGCGCGGAGCGCGCATTGCGATCGCGGCGCCCGGCAGCCATACGCTGCTAGTCGACGCGGATTCGCTGCGCACGCCGTTCTTGCCGGTTCCATATATCGGCGGATCCTACACGGTGCTCGTGGAGACGCCGGCGAACGCGCGTGGCCGGCTGACGTTCGGAGCCGACGCGCGAGCGGCCGCGCGGATCGGCGACACGCTGCTCTTGCGCATTCCAAACGGCGCGGTCGCAACGCGCGCGGCGCGGCTCGTGAACGCCGGTCCGGTCATTGCGTCCTACTCGCTCACCACCGACAACAATCTTCAAGCGTCGCAGTTCACTTCGCTCGGTGTGCCGGTCAATGCCGCGCAGGGCCTGGTACTGCACCTGAGAAAGCTCGGCGCGAACAACCCGGGCCGCGCGGTGATTACGGCCTTTTATGACTCGTGGGCCAACCCGGCGCCGATGAAGATCGCCGAAGTTACCGTCGGGAGCAAGCCGGCCGATTATGATCTCGCCGTTCCGCTCGCGCCGTTTTCAGAAACCGTGGCGTTTAGCATCTTGCCGGTCAACGATCCGCAGCTGGTGCTCGCGCTCGGGAGCGCGGCGCTCAGCGATTCCGATCCGTTGGCGGGCGGCACGATCGCATCGCTGCCCGCGATGCGCCGCAGCGCCGGCCGCACAAGCGCAGAGTACGTCATCGGAAATTTCACTTACGATCCGGCGTGGACGATCGATTCGCGACCCCATTGGCAAGTCAACGGCTATGCCAACGGCTGGCGCGCGAAAAGCAGCGGCGTCATGGTTTACGGACTGCAAACGCTGTACAGCGGATTGTTGATTGCGGGCGGCCTTCTTTGGCTGGCCGCGATCGGAGCGTTCGCCTTTCTGCAGATAAAGCGCCGCCGCATACGAGTGCCGCAAGGCTCTTGAACGTCGCGCTCGTCGTCCCCGAGTTTCCGCCCGACGTGATCGGCGGAGGCGGGCCGGTTTTTGAAACGCTCGCGCTGACGTTGGCGCGCCGCGGACAGAGCGTGCGGGTGCTGACGTCGAGCACGTACGGCGCCCCGCCCGCCGGAGATCAAGACTACCCATTTCCCGTCCACCGCGTCGCGCAGCTGCGGCATTTTACTCCACAGTTCAAAACGTATATGCCGCCATCGCCTTTCGCATTAAGCGGCGTGCGCGCGTTTCTGGCGGGCAGCGACGTCTACCATCTGCACGGTTACGGTATGGCGTTTGTGGACGTCGTCTTCAATTTTTTCGTCCCGCCGGCGCGCTCGGTTTTTACGACGCACGGATTTCCGTATACGGCGCGTACCGCCGGCGGCGCGCTCGGAGCCGCGTACGCCGCGTACGACGCGTTGTTCGGATCGCGGATTCTCAAGAAGAGCCGGCGGGCGACGGCGGTATCGTCGCTGCTGGCGCGCCAAGCGCAAGCGGCATCGGGCCGCGAGGTCACCGTCGTTCCCAACGGTTTCGTTCCGCTCGGCGCAAGCGCGGAACTCGACGCGCGGTTTGCGCGCGAGATCGAAAAAGGTCCGTATCTTCTGGGCGTCGGCCGGCTCGAGGAGCTCAAGGGTTTCGGGTACGCAATCGAGACGCTCGCACAGTTGCATGCGCGCAATCCCGCGCTGCGCCTGGTACTTGCGGGACCGGATAACGGCAGCGAACGCAGCCTGCGGCGGCTCGCCGATCGACTCGGCGTTACGCATGCGGTGTCGTTCCTTGGATCCGTTCCGCGCGATCAAATCGCGCGACTGTACGATCCGGCGGCATGCGTCGTCGTGAGCTCCAAGTACGAATCGTTCTCCCTGGTCACGCTGGAAGCGATGTCGCGCGGAGTTCCGTGCGTTGCCTCCGCAGTCGGTGGCGTGCTGGACATTGCGATCGACGGCGAGAACGCCCTGCTCTTTTCCGCCGGCGACGTTACCGCCATGGCCGCATGCATCGAACGCATCATGTCGGATCCCGCCTTGCGGAACCGGATCGCGGCCGCAGCACGCAAAACCGTCGAACGGTTTGCGTGGGACGACGTCGCAAGCAAATACGAACAGCTCTACGCCGCGTGTCTATGAGCTTGCGCATCGCGCTGGTCACCGGAGCTCCGCTCGAAGATCGCAGCGAGATCGGCGCCGCGTATCACACGCGCGAGCTGGCCGCGGAGCTCCTCAAGGCCGGGCTCACGGTAGAGATATGGTCGAAATCGGGAGCCGGCCAAGCCGCCGCCTCGAGCGTACCGATCGTCCCGCTGTGGCGGCCGGGATGGCTCGCGTGGCTCGATATCTTCAAGGCGGTGCGCGAACGCAAACCTGACGTCTTGCACGTGCAATATTCGACGTTCGTGCTCGGCGCGGGCGCGGCAGGCGAGATCGCGATGCTGGCGCTGCTCGTGCTGCTCAAGCTCAACGGAACGAACGTCGTGATAACCGTGCACGACGTTCCGTCGCTGACGCAGATAACGCCGGAATACATACGCATGAACGGCTACAAATTTCCCGCGGCCGTGGTCCGCCTAGGCCTGCGGCTCATTTTCCTGGCTATAAGTTTCACGGCGCGCAGCATCGTCGTGCATCAAGAAGCGTTCGCAACCATTCTGGCCCGCGATTATGGAATCGATCGCCGCAAGATCGCAGTCGTTCCGCTGATCGCGCCGGCTCACCGGACCGTGGGCCGCGCAGCGGCGCGCACCGCGCTCGGCATGAGCGCCTCCGAAAAAGTCGCACTCTTCTTCGGCTTTGCGACGCGGTACAAAGGCATTGAGCTGCTGCTCGCCGCGGCGGAGCAGCTGGGCGCTCCATTTCAGCTGCGCGTGCTGCTGGGAGCCGGCGAGCATCCGAAGGTTGCGCATACCGTTGAGTACGACGCGTATTATTCCGCGCTCAAACGCCGCGCCGGGTCGATCGCCGGCGTCGAGTTTCTCGGGTTTCTGCCCGATGCGCGGCTGGACGAGTACGTCGAAGCGGCCGACGTCGCGGTCTTCCCGTATATCGAAGCTCAATCGATGAGCGGTCCGCTGACCATCTGCGCCGCGCACGGCATACCGGTGCTGGTTTCAACGCGCATCGCCGAAAAAGTTCCGGGCCTGGCGCCGTGCGCGTTCGATCCGTCGGCCTCAGCGCTAGCTGCCGCGCTTACGCGTTTCTTCGGCGACCCTTCGTACCGCGCCGCGGTCGAAGCGCAGAGCCGCACGTTCGCGCAGCAGCACGTGCGCAGCGGTGAAACCGTGGCGCAGACGATCGCGCTCTATCGAGCCGCCGCAAGCACCTCGCGCACGCGGTCATAAACATCGGCCGGCAGCAGCCGGTCCATGCAGTGCGGATCGACGTCGCACGTCTTCAAATAACACGCCAGGCACGGTAACTCTTGCGCTGCCATTTTTACGCTGCGGGCGTCGAGATCGATTTCGTGCAGCGACGTCGGGCCGAACAAAACCGCCGTCGGAACATCCAATCCCCAGGCAATATGCATCGCCAGCGTGTCGCCGGTCAACAGTGCGTCGCACTGGGCGATTCCCGCGATCAGCCGGCGCACGTTCCCGGCCGATTCGAAAGCGGCGACGCGATCCGGAAAGGATGCCGCGAGCAATCGATTGCGTTCGCGCACGGGGACTCCGCCGAACAGCATGACGCTCGCTCCGTCGTTGCGGGCCAGCTCCACGAACGCGGCAATGTGTTCCGGATTCCAGTTCTTGCGCTCCCATCGATCGCCCGCATCGGTGTTGATGCCGATAAGTGGACGCGGCAGGTCTCGCGCGAACTCTTCGGCGCGTAGCAACTCCGCGGGATCCAACGGAACGTGCGGACGCCCCAGACTGTATTCGATGCCCGCGCTCGCGCCCAGCAGTTCGAGATACGATCGCCGGTTGGCGCGCTTGAGATCGTCCCACAGTCCCATTTCAAAGAGCGCCGGATCGCCGCCCGGCGCGACGCCGGTGCACGTTCCGAATTTTCCGGCGACAAATCCGTGATAGGCGGCCGTGCGTACGCTCTGCGCGTAAGCCAGCGCATCCGCGCCGCTGTCCAGCGCGTAGAGGGCGTCGAACTCAACGGCGCCGAGCGTTCCAGCTTCCGCCGTAGTGACGACGCGTTGTATCAGCGGATTTCCCGCGAGCAACTCGACGCTTTCAGCGCGCGTCAACCAGGTTACGTGCGGGCGATCGTGACGCGCCGCGATATCCGGCAGCAGGGCGGTTGTGCGCAGAACATCGCCCATGGCGCCCAGCTTGACGATGAGAATGCGCTGCGAAAGCGGACGATAGTGCGGACAGTCCTCGCAGAGCTGCCCGGTCGCCTTGTGCGGTTCGCAAGGCATGCTTCCGCGATAGAGCAAACAATCCGTGTGCACGATGCGCGGTGGCGTCATGTGCCCGTGCGGCCGCCCGCCGCCGTTAGGACGAGGCCTTCGCACCAATCCACTTCCAGCATATAGGAAAGCGTGCGCCGCAGCGGCAGCGTAAAAAGGCGCCGCGGCGAGCTGATGAAATGCGTTCGCAGTACGCCGACGTCCGCGAAATAAAAACGGAGCATCGCATAGAGATCGTACCATGGGTAATGCTGCACGTGGGTCACGTCGCGATGCTGCACCGCCGCCGCCAGCGGGTTGGGAACGCTAACGATAGCGAGTCCGCCGCGCTTAAGCATCCGGGGAAGGCGCTGCAAATACTCTTCCGCGAACGTATCGGCCGTCATGTGTTCGGCAACTTCGCTCAGGAAGATCAGATCGAAATCGTTGCCGGGCACTTCGGCCAGGCTCGCGTATATCGGAAAGTCCACTGCGAAATGCGCGACGTCGACGCCCGCGTAATCGACGCGGCGCGCGGGATCGCGCAGCTCCAAGTAGTCGCGAAAAGATCCCGACGCGCAGCCGACGTCGAGTATTTTTACCGACTCGCGGCGCGCGAGCGCCTCGTCGGCGACGATCATCGACGGACCAGCCGCGCCGATGCGCAGCGGACCCGCGCGCAGCGAAGGAAACTTGCTCGCGCGCGAAGCCGGCCAGACTTTTGGAAGAAAGCAGCGAGCCGGCGGGCGTTCTATTTGATCGGTGAGAACTGCGCCGAACTTCCGCAGACCCTCGTTCCGGTATGCGAGCAGCTGCGCGTAATTTTTGGCGGTAAAACCCGTCACGTCACTTCTCCCTTCCGTCCGCCAACGCCGCAAGCCTCGGAGACGAACTGATGCGCGTCCTGCTCTTGGCTCAATCTTACCGGCCGGCGCAAGGCGGCGGCCCGCGATGGACGACGCAATTGGCGGAGGGCCTCGCCGGAGCCGGACACGACGTCTTGGTGCTCACGCATGAAATCGGCGGCTGCCGCGGAGCGGTTCACGCGGCGCGCTTGGAGATTCGCTATCTCCCGCTCTTCACGGTCCGAGGGGCGCCGATCTTTTCGCGGGCGCTGCTCGACGAACACGTCGCGCGTTTCAAGCCGGACGTGATGCAAACGAGCGCGCCGAGCCTCGCCGACACGCTGATGCCGCCTAACCGCCGCCATGGCGTGCCGTACTTCACGCTCTTCCACGCGCAGTTGGGCGCATCGATGCCGGCGCGTGCGATTCAGTGGCTCAACGTCTTGCGACTGAAGCGCGGCGAGTGGGCTGGAATTGCCGTCACCAGCGGGTATTGGAAAACGTGGCTTTCGCAAAAACATGTCGACCCCGATCGCATACGCGTTATTCCGTCCACCGTCGCAGAAATATTCAGCGCACCGTTGCCCGGGGCGCGCAGAGAGCGCGGTCATGTTCTCTTCGTCGGCGGCCTCGATGCGGTGCAAAGCTACAAGCGTTTCGATCTGCTGCTCGCGGCATGCGCGATGCTCGAGCGCGAACCGGCGTGGCATCTCAGCGTCGTCGGCGATGGAAATCTGCGATCGCACTACGAACGCGCCGCCACACATGCGGGGTTAGGCGATCGGATTTCGTTTCTCGGAAAGACCGATGACGAAGAGCTGCACCGCCTGTACTCGACCGCAACGGTTACGGTACTGCCTTCTTCGGACCGGCGCGAAGGCTGGGGTTTAGCATTAGCTGAGGCGTTGTGCTGCGGCTGCCCCGTGCTGCTGACCGACGGGATCGGCGGAGCGAGCACGTTCGGAGCGGCGCCGGGCGCAGTCATGGTTCCCGCGGGGAAGCCCGAAACGATCCGCGACGGTCTGCACAGCTTCTTGCTGCAAGCTCCGGACGGCCGCGATGCCGAGCGCGTTGCGTTCGGCGAATCATTCCACGCGTCGCGGGTCGTTGCAGCGTACGAAGCGATGTACGAGCGCGCAATCGCGCGCTCGCAGAAAGGCTAGTGCTGCGCCAGACCTCCGAAGAGCACGAATGCGCCCGGTGAGCTGTAATCGTTGATCGAAACCGGCGCGCCGTTATTGGGTGCCAATCCGAAGAAGCCGAATCCGCCGATGGGCGGAGTGAAGTTCGTCGAGCCGTTGACTGCCAGCGTTATGACCGGCGCCACTCCCGTCAGCGTCCTGCTCCTGCCTAGTTGATCGGTGTACGTAGCGCGCGTGTTGAACGTCCCGAGATTGAACTGCGCATTCGGCGGCGAAATTTGCTGAGAATTGGTGGCAATGGCGACCGCGAAGTCGCCCATTAAGGCGGGCGCGGGTTCGTTTCCGGCGTTCGCTTGCAGGTTGGCATAGCCGGTCTGCTGGCTGGTCTCCATGCCTTGCGTGTAGGTGTCACCGCCGAAACGATCGCGCAGGTAGCGTTCTAAGAGATATGCGGATCCGTAACATCCGCCGCCGCAGTTATATTTGGGCGTGGAGCCATTGCCGCCCCAACTCGACGGATCGATCCCGATGAAACCCGAGACGCTGTAGTTTTGCGGCGAGGACAAGTACTGCTGAGCGTGACTCATCGCATCGGCAACGTCGAACGCCTGCGTCGGATGGAGTGTATTCACCGCCAGGTCTTGTGACAGCATGGAAAGGCCTTCGTTGATGAACGGATCTTCCGTGCCGTCGAACGAGTAGGTGTTTGCCGCCGCCGGCAAGATCGAATGGTTGACGAAGTTGATCAGATGCTGAAGCTCGTGTGCCGTTCCGCGCACTAAGTCTTCTTGCAGCTCGTAGGTAGCCCCCGACGTCTCGAACCAGCCGCAGTAGATGAACGGCGCCTCGTTCGACATCGGCGTATTCCCGCCGTTCAAAATGAAGTAGTTCCAAATCTCTTGCGGCGTGTAGTTGACGCTCGAGAAATATCCGCCGACGCCGCTTCCCAAGTTTGCCGCATTGAGGACTTCCAGATTCATGCGCTTGTCGGTGGGCTCAAAAATGTACTGATTATCGGTGTGATGCAAGTCGTTGCCGCTGGAGTCGTACGCCTCGTACTGAAGGCCGACACCCGGCGCGCTGTTGGAATAATCGTACGAAGCGAAGTGCGTGGTGTCCGACGCGGCGGCATTTTCCAAATCTGCGCCAATCTGCGCGACCGTCGTCGCCAACGAGGCGCCTTGAAACGAAGCGGAGGCGTTTGCTCCGCTGAGCAGTGAATTGTCGATCCACACGTTTCCGTGCACGCTCTGAAATTCGAGCGTCGACGGAACTTGAATGTACGTTCCGCTCTGGCCGATCGCGAATTTCGCGACCCAAATGTTGGCGGTAGCGCCGACGATGGGATTGGTTCCAATCGTGCTGGTCTGCGGGCGGATAGCGGGGCCCGACGACCCGGGCGGCAATCGCCGGCGCAGCTGCTGCGTCTGCAGCTCGGTATCGGGACCGTCGTTGGGGCTCTGATGGTAGCCGCCGCCTTCGACGGCGACATGCTGCTGCTGCGAGAGCGCTTGGGTCTGAGCGCCAATCGATTGCGCGGTCGATCCCGAGCCAATCGTCAGCGACCCATATGTCATCGAGCCGCTCTCTCCGAGACTCGTTTGATCGCCCGCCTCCGAGATCGCGACCCCGAGTATGCTCGACATGCTGGTGCCCAGCGTGTCGGTGACTTTCGACGCCGAGAGCTGGCGCATGAAGCTCACCGGAACGGCCGCCGGAAGCAACGGCGTGGTAAAGATAGCACTCGACGATGCGATCACGTAAAGCGCGGTAGCGTTCGCGGTGATCGCGACTCCGGATCCGCCGCTCGACGCCCAACCGGGATTGTCGAGATCATAATAGTAGATCGGCGTTCCCGAACCGCTGGACGGATAGCCGAGCGCGAAGATCCCGCCGACCGAGGGTGCGATCGCGGCGGCCGCTCCCGGAAATTGGATATAGCTTCCGTTGCCCGGCGTGTAAAAGATCAGGCCGCTCGAGTTGACGACGTACAAGCCGCCGGGCTGGATTATTCCGCCGGGAACTTCGTGGGTGCCAACGTCGAATGAAGCCGAGATGTGAACGCCGGATCCGGGAATCTGCGTCCAGCCGGTCGTGTAATGCCAAATCGCTTGATCGTTTCCGGCCGGCGCGCCGTTGGAAAGCACGTAGAGCGAGTTATCGGAAGCGGCCGCGATGTCGCTCACACCGCCTCCCAGCGCGGTCCACGTTCCACTGACGTAATGGTAAGCGCCGCCAACGGAGTTGCTCGCGTACAGCGATCCGTCGGGCGCGGCGCTGATATGGTTCGCCAATCCGCTGATATTCGTCCACGTGCCGCCGGAGTAATGCCAGATGTATTTATCGGCGCCGGCCGGTGCGTTCGAAAGCACCCACAACGTTCCGTCCGCGGCCGCCGACGCGAGGCTCGCCGAGCCCGGAACCTGCGAATAGCTCAGGCCTTGGATCGCGCTCATCGGTTTGGCGCCGGCGTTCGCCGGCGACTGCATCGCGCTGGCCGGCAAGATGGCGGTCTGCGCCATCGGCGGAGGAACGATCGAACCGGGACTGACCGACTGCGGCATCGAGGTCATGGCACTCGGGAGCGCCGGCGTAGCTCCGCCGCCGCCGTGCGAGGAACATCCCGCGGCGAACAGCGCCAAAAGGACGGGCAAAAAATTGCGGCGCGAGCGAGCTGTCATCGAACGACTCCTGGTCCTAGAAAACCGCCGGTTTGAGCGGGCAATTCAGCCCGGTCGAGGCGCCGGCGATGGCTTGGCTGGGTGCAACATTACCGTTTGCCGTAGCAGAAAAGACGAGCACCGAGTTGGGCGCGGTGCACTCGGTAACGTACATGTTCCCGCTGTTGTCCACGGCCATGCCTTCGTTTCCTGTCAATCCCGTATTCGAACCGGAGATCATGCGCGTCGGCGCCACGTTCCCGTTCGAACCCGCCGGATAGACGGTAATCGACGAACCGTTGAGCGCGTAAATCGTCCCGGACGAATCGATGGCCATGCCGAAGGTGTGCGTCAGTCCGGTGTTCGATCCGGAGATGACGCGGATTGGGGCGGAGTCCCCGTTCGCCAATCCGCTGAAATATTCGATCGACGCGTTGGCGCTGTTCGAGACGTAGAAGTCGCCGCCGCCGTTCACGACGATCTGCTGCGGCGACGAAAGCAGCGTCGTCCCTCCGTTGATCATGCGGGCCGGCGCGACGTTGCCGTCGGATCCCGCTGCGTAGATCGTAACCGAGTTTGCGTTGCGGTTAGCAACATAGACATTGGCGCCGGAGTCCACGCCGATGCCTTCGGGTCCGCTGATGCCGGTCAGATTCCCCTTGATCTGGTGGATCGGCGTCGCGTTCCCGCTCGCGCCGGCGGCGAACACGTCGACGGCGCCCGCGTCAAAATCGGCGACGTAGATATTGCCGTTCGTGTCGCGCGTGACCGCGGTCGGTCCGACGAGCAGAGTCGCGTCGCCTGTTATCTGCGAGGTCGGCGCGACGTTGCCGTTGGCGTTGGTGAGCCACTGCGAGATCGAAGCGGCGGCGCTGCTCGCGTAATTGGGAACGTAGATCGTCTGCGGCACAACGTTGACCGGCGTCGAAAAGATCGCGCCCGTCGCGCCGACCACGTAAAGATTTGACGGACCGGCTGACATCGCGATGCCCGCGCCACTCTGCACGTACCATTGCGACGCGTTCAAGTCGAAGTAATAGATCGCGTTTCCGTTGCTGTCCGTCGGATACCCGAGCACGAACGTTCCGTGCATCGTCTGCGTTGGCGCGATCGCCGACGCGGCTCCCGGCAACTGCGCGAAGCTGCCGTCGGAATTTTCATAGAAAATCGTGCCGGACGAATTTAAGATGTAGAGCCCGCCCGAACGGATCGTGCCGATGCTTTCCGCGAACGGACCGGCTGTGTCCCACGAAGCGGCAATCGTCACACCGGACCCGGGCACTTGCGTCCAGTTTCCAGCCACGTTGTGCCAGATCGCTCGATCGCCGCCCGGCGGTCCGCCGTTGGTCAGGACGTAGATCGAATTGTCGGGCGCCGCGGTGATGCCGGACGCGCCGCCACCGAGCGCGGTCCAGCTGCTTCCGTTGTACGAAAACGTTCCGCCGCCCGAATTGACGGCGTAGAGCGTGCCATTGGGAGTGACCGTGAGGTATTGCGCCAAGCCCGAAACGTTGGTCCAATTTCCGAGCACGTAATGCCAAATGTATTTATCGGCGCCCGCGGGGGCCGTCGAAAGCGCCCAGAGCGACCCGTCGGGCGCGGCCGCCACCTCACTGGCGGCGCCGGGAATCTGCGTCCAATTCAGACCCTGAATGGCGCTCATCGACGTGATCGGCGAGCGCATCACACTCGACGGCAGAACCGTCGTCTTCGCCATCGGCGCGGCCGGGATCGCGGCGGGCGAAACGGACTGCGGCGTCGGCGGCCGCACGCTTTGCGAGGGCAGCGTTGCGTGACCGGAACATCCCGCGGCAAACGCCGCGAGAACGGCAACCCAAAAACCGCGAGGCGCGCGAAACGTCACGATCTTCTATCGGATGCTAGCCGGCTTTTATTAAGACCGCGTCTCCCTGTCCGCCGCCACTGCAGATCGCGGCAATGCCGTAACCGCCGCCGCGCTTGCGCAGCTGGTTGATGACGGTCGCAATGAGCCGCGCGCCCGACGCGCCAATCGGGTGTCCCATGGCGACGGCGCCGCCGAGCAGGTTGACCTTCTCCGGATCGATTCCCAACCGCCTCGCCGACGTGAGCGCAACCGCCGAAAATGCTTCGTTGATCTCCCAAACGTCAATCTGATCTTTGCTTAATCCGGTTTTCGCCAGCAACTTCTGTGCCGCCATTGCCGGCGTAAGCGCGAGATATGGGGAGTCCCACGCGACCGTCGCGTGCGCCAAAATCCGGGCCATGATCTCGCGCCGGTTGGCCTGCGCGTAGCTTTCGTCCGCAACAATGAGCGCCGCAGCGCCGTCGTTTACTCCTGGCGCGTTGCCGGCGGTGATTGTGCCGCCATTGTCGAGCGGTTTGAGTTTCGCCATCGCTTCCAAACTCGCATCGGCGCGAACCGGCTCGTCGCGGTCGAGTGTCGTGCTCGGAACGTCGCCGATAACGAACGGCGCCCACTGCCCGTAATTGAGCGAAAACTCTTTGGACGGTTTGTGGTCCCACACGGCGTCGGCCGCGCCGTTGGATGAGCCGGCCGCAACAGGAACGCGCGCCCGCGCGGGCTCGGGAAGTTTGTCGACGACGATCTTGCCTTTCGCTTTGGTTGCGATGCGCAGCGGCACGATTTCGGCGGCGAGATTGCCGTTTTCTTGCGCTTGCACGGCGCGCCGGTGGCTTTCGTACGCGAAACGATCCTGTTCTTCGCGCGAGACGCCCAGTTCGTTGGCAACCTTCGCGCCCTGCGCGGCCATCGTCATCGGGAAATAATAGTCCCAGAGACCGTCGTGGATCATCGCGTCGATCAAGCGCCCGTCGCCGAACCGGTAACCGCCGCGCGCATCTTTTAAAAGGTAAGGCGCATTCGACATGGACTCCATGCCGCCGGCCGCCACGACCGCGTTGCTGCCGTCGTTGATCAGGCGCGCCGCGTTCACTGCGGCCAGCAATCCCGACGCGCAAACTTTGTTGACCGTCTCCGCGGTCACCGTTTTTGCCAAGCCGCTTTTGAACCCGACTTGCCGCGCCGGATTTTGTCCGGCGCCCGCTTGCAGCACGTGTCCGAAGATCACGTGCTCGACGTCGGCCGGATCGATTCCCGACCGTTCGATCGCCGCCACTAATGCGGCCGCACCGAGCGTCGTGGCTTCCAGTGAAGCGAGCGCACCACTCAAGCGCCCAAACGGCGTGCGCGCCAACCCCAGGACAACGGCTTTAGAGTTCATGGCTACCGGATTCGCGCAGGCTCCGAACCCGTCCCTCGCGGCTGCGTGCAAATGACGCGCTCCTCGGGGTCGCAGTTTTCGCACTCGAACTGCAGCGTGACGTGCGTGATGCCGAACCGCGCGCGGAGCAGCGCGTCGATCTCGCGCGCGATCGCCGTCGCTTCGCTGACCCGGCGGTCGTCGACCAGCACGTGCGCGGAAAGCGCGCGGTCGCCCGTGCCGATCGTCCACACGTGGAGATCATGCACGGCAACGATGCCTGCCAGGGGCGCGAGCGACGCGCGTACCTCGTCGAGCGTCATCCCGCGCGGCGTGGATTCGAGCAGCACGTCGGTCGCGTCGCGCAAAATGCGCAGCACGCCGGCGACGATGATCGCGGCCACGAAAATCGAGAGCGCCGGATCGATCCAGGAAAGTCCGGTCGCCGCAATCGCGATGCCACCCGCGATAACGGCAAACGCGCCCAGCGCGTCGCCGGCGACGTGGTAGATCGCTGCCTCCACGTTGAGATTTGTGTGCCGGTCGCGTACGAGCAGCAGCGCTACGCCCGCATTGACGATCAAGCCGAAACCGGCGACGGCGCTCATCAGCGCGCCTTGCGGATGATAGGCGGCGGAAAAACGGCCGATGGCTTCGTACAGAATAAAAAACGTCGCGGCCAAGAGCAGCGCGCCGTTGGCGAGCGCGCCCAGCACTTCCAAACGGCCGTAGCCAAATGTCTTGTGTACGTTGGCGGGCCGCTGCGCGCCGGCGAGCGCCGCGAGCGCGATCGCGAGCGCGAAGA
>PLED01000001.1 GCA_003136355.1 Vulcanimicrobiota bacterium
AGCGTTGCTTAAGGCGTACGAGCGCGTGCCAGCCGAAGCGTTTGCGATGTACGGCTCGCACCACTTCCTCGACTATACCGCCCAACTGACGCTGAGCAACACGCTCGGGTTTCAAGGCATCGAACATCACCAGTCGAGCGACGATCGCGCCGGCGACGATTTTCTCACGAATCCTCGCCAGCAAATGCTCGCCGGCGATCTGGTGCCGCACGAGTTTTCACATTCATGGAACGGCAAGTACCGCCGTCCGTTCGATTTGCAGCAACCCGACTATAACGAGCCGTATCCGGAGCGCACCGAATTGCTCTGGCAATACGAAGGCATGAACCAATATGTGGGCGACATGCTCTCGTTCCGCGCGGGCATTCGCGATCCCAAGGATTACCCCGAGTACCTGGCCGCTCTGTATTCCAGCCTCGCTTACGAGCCGGGACGCGATACCACGCCGCTGATCGACACGACGACGGGCGCGCCGTACTACTATTGCTGCGCGCGCGGCGTCTATCCGAGTTTGCGGCGGACTTCGGGCGACTTCTACCGCGAAGGCGAGCTGGTATGGCTCGACGCCGATACGATCATCCGCCAGCAGTCAGGCGGCACCAAATCGCTGGATGATTACACGCGGATCTTCGCGGGCGGCGTCTCGGGTCCAAAAGTCGTGACCTACACGCGCGAAGACATCGAAAATTATCTCAATCAAGTCGTTCCTTACGACTGGCATGGATTTTTCGAGAAGTATGTCTACTCGGTCGCCCCGGTGCCGCCGACCGACGAGATCGCGCGGGCGGGCTACAAACTGGTCTTTAACGATACGCCGAACAAATTCGCGAGCGGCCGCGGCGGCCGCGGAGTTGCCGCATGGTTCGACGCGGGCGTAACGTTGGGCGGAACCGGAGCGGTTGCCGACGTGCGTGAGAATTCCGCGGCTTGGAAAGCCGGGCTCGCGCCCGGCATGCAAGTCGTCGCCGTTAACGGCCGCGAGTTCAGCGCCGATCTGTGGACTCAGGCCGTGAAAGATTCGAAAGGCTCAACGACGCCGCTTCATCTGCTCGTGAAGCAAGGCCACTGGTATCAACCGCTCGATCTCGATTATCACGACGGTCTAAAGTATCCGCATCTCGAGCGCGTGGCCGGAACGCCGGATATGCTCGCGGAGATTATGCGAGCGCACGCCGCCGGTCCGTAAAAGGAGCGCACCATGAAGGGTTTATTTGCGCTGCTCGCGCTTCCCGCGGTCTTGGCGATCGCTTCGTGCGGTGGCGGAAGCACGGCGCCGCCGCTTACGCCGTTGGTTCCGGTGCCGGCCGGCACGCCTGTCGGCGGCAGTCCGATTCAACACGTCATCGTCATCATTCAAGAGAACCGCACGTTCGACAATCTGTTCAACGGTTTTGCGTATGGATTCTCGACCCCGGCGAACTATCAGACGTTCGGCTTCGACCACAACGGCAATAAGGTGAACCTCGCTCCGCACGGTTTAGAGTGGCAGTTCGATCCGAGCCATGCGCACGCGTCACTCGTGACCGAATACAACAATGGGGCTATGAACGGATTCGATCTGGATACGTGCGACTACAACCCGCTGGGGCCGGGCGGAGACTGCAGCGGTTTGTTCGACGGGCCGCCTGCGAATTTTACCTACGCTTACGTTCCGGGGCCGGTAAATCCAACCGACATCTCATCCGAAACCACCACGCTGTGGCTGCTCGCGGGGTATGCGCCCGGCAAAGGTTACGGCATCGCGGACAATATGTTTTCGTCGCGGCAAGTGCCGTCGTTTCCCGGGCATCAGTACTTGATTGCGGGGCAAGGACCCGCCGACGATCCCAACAACTCGACGGGATTGACGGCCGGCAACTGGGGATGCGACTCGCCACCGAACACTACTGCCAATATCTTCGGCGCGACGTACACGGCGCCGCTCATCCCAACGTTTCCTTGCTACAACTATCAAACTATCGGCGATTTGCTGGACGCAAAAAACGTATCATGGAAATATTACACCGGCGCGCTCAATACGCTGGACGGCTTAATCTCCGCTTACGATGCGATCCAGCACATCCGGTTCGGACCGGACTGGACCAGCAATATTTCGACGCCGATGACGAACATTTTGAGCGATCTGCAGAACAACACGCTTCCCGCTGTCTCGTTCGTCACGCCGGCCGGTCCGGCGTCGGACCACGCGGGTTTCTTGAGCACCGCGGGCCCGGGCTGGATTTCCACGATCTACCTGTACTTAGCGCAGAATCCCAAGCTGTATGCGAACACGGTTATTTTTGTGACGTGGGACGATTCAGGCGGTTGGTACGATCACGTTCCGCCGCCCAGCGATTCGTTCGGGCCGCTCGGCTTTCGCGTGCCGCTGTTGGTGATCTCGCCCTACTCCGTCCAGCGCATCTCCCACGTGCAGCACGATTACGGCAGTATATTGCACTTCATCGAAAAGAACTGGAGTCTTGGCACGCTGGGTCAGCGCGACGCGGTGGCCGACGACCTGAGCGACATGCTGAACTATTCGCAACCACCGATTCAGCCACTCTCGAAGGAGCCGGCGTTCGAACAGTCGGCGCGCAAATACACGCAAGCGTATTTTATGAACTTGCACGGCGATCATCCGGTCGACGACGACCGCTAGCGTTAGAGGCGGCTACGATGATTATCCGGCGCTTGGCTTTTGTTTTGGCGTTCGCAGCTGCGGCTTCTTCGGGCGCGCCGGCCTTTGCCGCATGCGGCAAAGGGCAGATTCCGAACTACCGCGACATCGACGCCGTCAGGTACGAGAAGACTGCGTGCTATGGAGTGTGCCCGAGCTACCAGGTGTCGTTTTCGCCTACGCACCTAACCTACGACGGACTCGATCGCATCGCGAACAGCGTCGCCTGGCCGTGAGGGCCGCGCTCAGCAGTCGTCGCTTCGGCCAAGCTCCAATTTTTCTAGACTGTTGCCGACGGTAGCGTAATATCCGGCACCTTGCGGGCCGTTTTCGCGCCAGTCGCTCAGGTCAAATAGCTTATTCGTGCCGCCGCTCGTGTGAGCGTATTGCCAGCCGAGTTCCTTATTGTAGCCGCGCAAGTTGCCTTCGCCGCCGCATCCGTTCGGTTTGGAGCTGCCCCGATCACTACTGGAATCCGTAGCATGGTAAACGAGCTGCGTCCGGCAACGGATGGAAACGGCTACGGCTTGCGCTATGCTGCGTCTGGACTGCGGTACGGAATTGCTGTTGACCGCCATATAGAACGATTCGATATAGCTATTCGGGTCGGCAACCGGGTAGAGGTGATAGAACATGACGCCGTTCGCCTGTTGTGACGCAAATGTACGCAGTAAGAAATATTTCAGAAATGGCCGAGGCGCGGAGGTGTAGCGGATGCCGTTCGAATCGCCGAATTTGGCGCGCACGATCGTATTCGCAAGGGTCTGCATAGAGGTTTGAGGATCGCCGTACAGCGACCCATAGAATTGTTGCATTCTCCGATTGACTTGGAGCACGCCCCAGCCTGCATACATCGTCCGGTCGCCGCTATCGGCATCGAGCGCCGAGCCTTGCGCGTTGCTTGAGATATTCCAACCGCCTGGGACCAACGCGCTGCAATAGTCGGTTTGTTTCACCGACAGCGCAACGCCGCGAGAGGGGAGAGCCGCGAGGCTTATAGCGGGCGCGTTCGTGAGCGCGAATGCGAACACAATGACGCACAGGACGAAATTCTTCATGCTCCGGAAATCCATCGAGCAACGCACGGCGACCTCTTGGCTGAGCGACTCATTAACCGAGAATACACATGTTCTTAATAACCGGGTTCTTGCTGGTAGGCCGCGCTCGGTGGGCGGCGGTCCTTTATTTCTGGACACCGATGTTAAATTCACACAGACGCTCGCCGCTGTAAGGAGCATGCTAGGTCCGACGTACGGAAAGAATGGCGGCCGGGATTTTTTGATGGAACCCTTGACCAGTCATGTTGACAGCGCACTTCACATGAGAGCGAGAGCCTATCTCACGCCTTTTCCGCACGACACTCGTCGAGGCGCCGTTCAGTAGCGTTATTGAGTACGTCACCGATTTTTTTAAGGAGCGTCCTCGGCTTCGGGTGAAAGCTCTCGCGTCCACCAATATCAACGTGGAAACGCAGCGCGCATTAGTAGATGACAAGACCGACGCCGTGCGTGGCCACGACGCGCTCACTATCTCATGGCGACCGCGCTGGTCAGCGTTCCCGTCGTTCCGTGGCCTCGCTACGGTCCGTCCGCAATCGCCGGGTTCGATTCTCGCCCTCGAGGGTTCCTACGAACCTCCCGGGGGTTTCGCCGGTCAGATTTTCGATCGGCTCATTGGCCGGCGGCTCGCAAACAGTACGATGGACCATTTGCTTGACCGCCTTCGCCGCTACATCAACGATCGTCACGTTGCTTTTCAGCAAGCGTGCCCCACCAACGAGCAGCTCAATGAGTTAGAACGGTCAAGCCGTCCGGAAATACACTCATGAACTTTTTACGCGTAAAACCCGTCTTTATCGGGATCCTTACCGCAGCGACATTGATGCTGCTGAACTCGTCCCCGGCTTCCGCGATGCCGCCATTCGCGCAGGCGTATGGAATGAAATGCAGCGTGTGCCATACGCAAGTTCCCGCCTTGAACTCTTACGGACGTTACGTTCAACGCACGGGCTATGTGCGGGCCGGCCGTAAGCGATCTGGCGGTCGCGACGCCGATCCCGGCGGCTCCCGTGATCTCCGCGGCCGGCTCGGCTGCTCCCGTACCGATTCCGCAAACGGCTCCCCCAATCGTTACCGTCGCCGCATCGAACTGGAAGTTTACACCGAACACGCTCGCGCTGCATACCGGGGAAACGGCGCGGCTGCGTCTCGTCAGCACGCAAGGCGTGCACGGCTTGCAATCCACCGGTCTCGGCATTCCGCTTACCGTGATGCAGCCGGGCGCCGGCGTCATCGTCAACGTAACTCCGAAGAAGGCCGGCGTATATGTCTTGCATTGCGCGATCGTATGCGGTCCCGGGCATCCCAATATGACCATCACTATAACCGTTACCGATTCGAAAGGTAGTACACATTGAAAATAATTTCTATCGCGCTAACGCTCGGCTTGGCAGCCGCACTCGCCGCGCCGGTTATGGCGGGCGAACAATCCACCACGGTTTACGCGAAGAACTTCGCGTTCACCCCAGGCACGATCACGCTCAAAGTGCATCAACGTGCGAAATTGGTTTTCGTTGGTACGCAGGGAACGCACGGAATTACGATTCCGGAGATCGGCCTGAACAAAGTGATCGTTATCGGGAACAAACCGACGACCGTTGAAGTGACGCCCCAGCGCACCGGCAACTTCGTAGCGCGTTGCGCCGTGTACTGCGGCATAGGTCACGGAAGCATGTTGCTTAAGGTCGCCGTTATCAAGTGAGTTTGAGATTTCGCGGACTTATTTCGGCATGTGTATTTGGGGCTTCGGCCATGCTGAGCTGCGCAGTCGCGCCGGCCGGCGCGGCCGAAGGTCTAGGCGTCGGCGCCTGCGTGAAGGTTAGGCAACAACCCGGTCCGGCCAAGATTGTTGCGCTAACCCCGGGCGGATACGTCGTTCAACCCGCGGGCAAGGCCCGGAGCGATGCCATGAACTGGGCGCGCGAAGATGTCACGCCGGGTCCGTGCCCGGGCGCGCCGACGCGAGCGCAGCTCGCTCAGCCGCACACGTGCTTCGCATCGGACGCCGATGGCGCCGGCGGCGCCTCGCAGGTCAGCGATCGCAGCGTGATCCGGCGGACCTTTGCGCGTCAGGCCGAGCCGGGTTCGGACGGTACCGTCACCATCCATTTTCAATCGTTCCGGACCGGCGCATCTCGGCGCTGGATGCGTTCGGACGGCTACAATTTCACCGCAGACCGGAGCAAACCGATCCACGAGCTGCGCGTCGTGTTCACGACGTGCACGGATTGGCGGACGGCGATCCAACTGCTACAGCGCGAGCGCAACTTCGAATGCTTCACCGAACCCACCGGCGAGCACGTGTGTCAGGTTTCCGGAAGCACCGGCGGCATGCTGGCGGACAGGACGCAGTACATTCCGAAGTAGGGCGAATGATATCACGTAAGGCCCTACTCGGAAGCGTTGCATCGATTGGTTTGGCCGCAGCCGCGCCATCGATCGGCGCTGCCGCTCAGGCGCCGGTTACCGGCGCTTGGAAGCTCGAGAGTTTCGACGAGCGCGTCGCTGACGGTTCGTTCAAACCGCGATTCGGCCCCAATCCGGTCGGCTATCTGATCTATACGGCGAGCGGACGTGTGTCGGCGACACTGTCGGGAATTCACCGCCGGCCGTTCGCGTCGGGCAGCACGCCAGCAGCGGCCGCAAACTGCGATGAATCGGTGCACGACTTCTTAGCCTATGCCGGCACGTATGAGATCTCGGGCGCCGCCGTTTTTCATCACATCGAAACGAGCGTTTTCACCAATCTGGTCGGCACAACGCTCAAGCGCGGATTTCAGCTGCGTGGAGACACGCTGGTGATCCGCACGTTGCCCCCGTATATTTGGGGCACGCAGAGCGTGCTCGTGTGGCGGCGAAGCTAAGGGCGAATCGTCGCCGACGTCCGATGCAAGTCGGCTAACTCGCGAGAACTAAATCCATATCGCGCTTTACCCATCTACGAATTTGGGCGATGCTTGTGGTAGCCGACGGTTCAGACCTGATCCGTCGTCAATGGTTAATGGCAGTAGGGCGCGACGTACGCATCCCTGGCGGCATAAAAGTCGACCGATCCACTTATTGTGGCCGCAGGCACCGTGAATGAATTGCCGGACGGCGTGACTTCACTTATTCCAAGGCCGGTCATGCTTGCCCATTGCGGTGGATTGTTTCCGCTCGATGAATAGATTGCGTAGCCGCAGTGCGTTCCCGGGAAAGAACCGGTGGTGGTCATGGTAACGGCCGGTGTTTGGTTGAACTTTAAGTCATAGGTCGGATAGACATAGCTTGAAACTATATCGAGATAGATGAGTGCCGTGCCGATCGAACTCGGTAATGCGCCGGGGCGGAAGGTTCCTGAGATTTGCGAGAACGTTCCCCAGGCCATCGTCATATACGAGGACGACGTGGCGTCGTTCGATCCGAATGTCACCGTTCCAGTAAACGTATTATCCGCGGGCGCTATCGACATCGGCTGAGCTCCGGTCGGAGTTACGTTAGCCGACGTTCCTCCGCCGGTAAGCACCGACGTGCTGGTGGCGGGCGTCGAGAAAATGCCGCCGTTCGCAGCCAGGACGTAAAGTACCGGGCCACCTTGGTTCGAGTAGCCGACGGAAAGCCCGACTCCGGAACCGGGCTGGAGCAGCCATCCGCCCGAGTTCAGATCGTAATAGTAAATGCTGCTGCCGCTCGCATTAGCGGGATAGCTCAGAACGAACAGGCCGCTGTTGAGGGTCGGCGCGGCTGCCGATGCCGAGCCTGCAATCTGCGCGAAAGTTGAATCGGATAAATTGTTGTACCAAATGCTGCCGGCGGAATTTAGGATGAAGAGATTGCCGCTCACACCATTGCTGCCGACGGATCCACCGCCGATCGAGTACGGCGCATTCAGATCCCACGAGGCCGCGAGTGTTACGCCCGAACCCGGCACTTGGCTCCAACTCCCGTTGTACATCCAAATAGCTTTGTCGGCGGCGCTGCCGCCATTTGTGGTCACATACACGGAACCGTCCAACCCGGCCGTTACCGCTGCGGCGCCGCCGCCCAGTGCGGTCCAGTTCGTACCGTTATACGTAAAGACGCCGCCGCCCGAGTTGATGACGTCGATTTGGTTGCCGGCGGGGCTTCCGGACGATGCGACGGGGGCGACGGCTGCAATATGTTGGGCTAGTCCGGAGATGTTCGTCCACGTTCTGTTGGAGTAGTGCCAAATATATTTATCAGGGCCCGTCGGTAGGGTTGAGAGCGCCCACAGCGACCCGTCCGGAGCGGCAGCAATTTCGCTTGCCGAACCGGCGATTTGCGTGAAGTGCAATCCTTGGAGCGCCAAGGCGTTGGGTTGATCGGGCGACCGCATCGCGCTTGACGGGAGGATCGCTGTCTTGGCCATGGGGGCAGCCGGAATCGACGCCGGCGAGATCGATTGGGGCATGAGCTGCTGCGGCGGCAGCGTCGAATGAGCGCCACCCGAACACGAGCTCAGACCGATGGCAAAAACGATGGGAGCCAAACGAATCGCGCGTACAGACATTCAAGCCTCCGCCAAAAAGAAATGGCCCGCCGAGAGAACTTCTAGCGAGTCGCAGTTTTGAGGTTCCTTAACCACTTCCGGCAAAGTTTCCCGCAGGGGCCGGTCCTGGCGCACGGGTCTCTATTAAAGGAAGGCGCGGCACGTGCGGCGCGGGAACGCTCGGGAGGTTATGCGCTTTCGTCTGTACATCTTCTCTGCACTTGCGCTTAGCCTAGCGCTGGCGGGATGCTCGGGCTCACGACAGTTGCCGCAGAGCGGCGGCGTCACGCTCGGCACGCCGCAGTCGGTCTCTCCCGCTTCGATCGCGCCTGCGCCAATGGCGAAGACCGCGATTCTTCCGGCCAGCGTTATGTCCGCAAAACCACAAAGCGCCATTCAAGGCGCAAATTGGACGCAGATTCCCGGCGCGGCAAGTTACGCCGCCGCGGCTCCCGACGGTTCGCTCTGGGTGCTCTCAACGGCGCCCTCCGGAGCGGATAAATACATCTGGCATTATGTCAGCGGAACGTGGACCAATATTTCCGGCCTGGCCACGCGGCTTTCGGTCGCACCCAACGGTACGCTCTATGCGATCAATTCGGGCGGCGGAACCTATTCATACAGCGGCGGAACGTGGACGGCGCTGGGCGGCGGCGCATCGGACATTACGGCTGCGGCCGACGGATCGTTTTACGTGCTCTCCAACGGTAATTCGGCCGGCAGCGATCAAGCGATCTGGCATTATACGACCAGCTGGACACAAGTGGCGGGTTCGGGCGTGCGCATTGCCGCGTCATGGGATCCCAACAGCTTCACGCTATCGAATGGGACGGTGTCGCCCGGCGGTCTCTACATCCTCAATTCCATCGGCAGCATTTATTACGAAAACGCGAGCAACAGTTTTGTGCAGCTGCCCGGAAGCGCATCGGCAATCGCGCCGACGACGATCGGCGGGGTTTTCGTACTGGGTTACCCCACCGACAGCAGCGGCAACGTTATCTACTATTATGATCTCAACGCTCAGGGCTGGAGTGCGCAAAGCGGCGCCGGCGTCAGCATCTCGACCGATGGCTCGCACCTTTACGCCATCGGCAGCTCCGGCGGTATTTTTTCAACGCCGGTTAAGACAACGAGTGGAACGATCACCGAATATGCAATCACGCCGTCCTCCCAGCCGATGGGCATCGCCGCTGGTTCGGATGGGAACCTCTGGTTCACGGAGTCTGCTCAGGCCGCTAATAAGATCGGTGTCATCACCCCCGGCGGCACGTTGACCGAATATGTGATTCCAACAAGCAATGCCGGCGCTTCCGGAATCACCGCGGGCCCCGACGGCAATCTCTGGTTCACCGAATCGTCAACGAACATTTTCGGTGGAACCGCTAGCAATAAGATCGCAAAAATTACCACCGGCGGAGCGTTCACCGAGTATGTAATCCCGACGGCCAACGCGCAGGCGACAGGCATCGTTGCGGGTCCGGATGGTAACCTTTGGTTTGTTGAAACTCATGGAAACAAAATAGGCAAGATCACTACAAGCGGCGCGATCACGGAATTTACGATTCCGACAAATACGTCGGCGCCGGCGGGCATCGCGACGGGCGCCGATGGTAACCTCTGGTTTTCCGAAAATTCCGGCGGCAAGATTGGGAGAATCGCGCCGTCAAGCGGCGCGATCACCGAGTTTGCGATTCCGAACGGTTCGGGCGCCTCAGGCATTGCGGCCGGACCGGACGGTAATCTGTGGTTCACGGAAAACGGTGGGCTCTTCGGAAACAGCAACAAGATCGGGAAGATCACGACTGGCGGCGCCTTCACCGAATATGCGATTCCAACTGCCAACGCGAACGCTTCAGGCATAACGGCCGGCCCAGACGGGAACGTCTGGTTTACGGAGCAGAGCGGCAACAAGATCGGCAAGATCACCCCGACCGGCACGATCACCGAGTACGCGTTTCCGACAAGCGGCCAAAATCCGAATGCAATCGTGTCGGGGCCGGACGGCAACCTGTGGTTCACGAGTCTGGCAAACAAGGTCGGGAAGATTGCGCCGTAGGTTCGATCGTATCACGCGTTATATTGGAGCGCTTATGAGTGTTCGTTCTTTTTTCTTTTCCGCACTTGCTTTTGGCATCGCTTTAGCGGGATGCTCAGGCTCAACACATCTTCCGCAGACCGGCGGCATCGTGCTCGATACACCGAAGTCGGTGTCGCCGGCCTCCGTTGCGCCTGCGCCGATGGCGCACACCGCAATTCTTCCAGCCAGCGTCATGGCCGTAAAACCGCAAAGCACCATTCTGGACCCGACCTGGACGCAGCTTCCCGGCGCCGGTATTTTCGCAGCCGCCGATCCCTATGGGACGCTCTGGGTACTTTCAAGTCAGCCCAGCGGTCCAGATAAATATATTTGGCATTACGCGAACGGAGCGTGGACCAATATTTCCGGGCTGGCATCGCGCCTTGCGGTTTCACCGGCTGACGGAACGTTGTACGCGCTGAATTCCGGCGGCGGAACATACCACTACAGCAACGGGGTATGGACGGCTCTCGGCGGTGGCGCAACCGACATTTCAGTCGCCGTTGACGGTTCGTTTTACGTGCTCTCCAACGGGAATTCCGCGGGCAGCGATCAAGCGATATGGCATTTCGCGAATGGTTTCTGGAACCAAGTACCCGGCTCCGGAGTGAAGATTGCCGCTCCTTTAGATATTCAGAGTTACACGCTTTCGAGCGGAGCCATATCGGGCTTCGGCTTGTACATTCTTAATTCGATCGGCAGTATCTACTACGAAAATTCAAATAACAGTTTCGTGCAATTGCCAGGGAGCGCATCGGCGGTGGCTCCGACGACAAACGGCGGCGTTTTCGTGCTCGGTTATCCCTCCAGTAGCAGCGGCAATTCACCGTACTATTTTGACTTAAGCGCTCCCGGCTGGACATTGCTAAGCGGCTTGGGTGTTAGCATTTCGGCTGACAGCACGCACCTCTACGCCATCGGTTCGACCGGAGCTATTTACGTTTCTCCCATTACGCGCACAACCGGGACTATTGCCGAGTATTCGCTTCCAACGACCACGTGGGCCGATCACTCAGTATCTTCGCCTCGAGCTGAAAGCCTCGCCGCAGGGCCGGACGGTAATCTCTGGTTTACGGAGGGTGAGCGTTATGCGTCCACTTGTTCTAATCATATCGGAAAAATCACCACGGGCGGCGCCGTGACCGAGTATCTCCTGCCCAACGTTAACGCCGACCCCTGCGTAATCGCCACGGGCTCGGACGGCAACCTCTGGTTTGCCGAATTCAACCAGAACAAGATCGGGAAGATTTCCACTGGGGGAACGGGGGTCTCAGAGTATCCGATACCAACGGCTAACGCATGTTCGTGCTTCATCGCTGGGGGGCCCGACGGGAACGTCTGGTTTACGGAAACCAACAGTAACAAAATCGGCAGGATCACTACAAGCGGCACGATCACTGAATTCGTGATCCCCACGGCGAACGCGCTTCCGGGCGGGCTCGTGGCCGGCCCGGACGGCAACGTGTGGTTTACCGAAGAGTCTAGCCGCAAGATCGGGAAAATCACCCCGAGCGGCACGATCAGCGAGTATCCGCTTCCATCGACGAGCACGGGTACGCCGCTTGAAATCACTGCGGGTCCTGACGGCAATCTATGGTTCACCGAAAACGTCTTGTATTATTACAGCAACATTGGCAAAATTACGACCGCAGGGGCGATAACTGAGTATGGAGTGCCGACAGCTAACGCACAGCCCTTCGGGATAGCGGCGGGTGCGGACGGTAACCTGTGGTTTGCCGAAAATGGCAGCAACAAGGTCGGAAGAATCACGACAAGCGGGTCATTTGCCGAGTACCCACTTCCGAATGGAGACTCGCAACCGCGTGAAATCACAGCCGGGACGGATGGTAAAGTCTGGTTTACCGAATGGAATGCGAATGTGGGCGACGCTTTCCGGATCGGAAAGATCACTCCGTAGTACCTTCGCCGCGAGCGTGGTAAAATAGAGACATGGATCGTACTGCCTTGCACCAGTTAATCGACGAAATCCCGGAGACCGAGGTGGAGCATTTGGCCGCGCTGGTCGAAGCCGCGCGAAAACGTGATCGCCTCGCCGTCCAAACACTATTAGCGGAAGAGGTCCCCGCCGAGAATGATGAACTGAGGGCGCTCGCCGAAATCGATCGATCGGAACCGACGATTTCGATCGAAGAGATCGAGCGGCGCCACGGCACGACGTGAGTTGGCAAATCCAATTCACGAGTCGCGCCGATCGCGACTTATCTCGCCTGACCGAATCGGACCGTCGCGTAATTTTCGCGGCGGTTCGTGCGTTAGGCGCCGGAGCAATCGCCGACGTCAAGAAGCTGAAGGGGCGGACGGAATACCGCGTCCGCATTGGGCGATGGCGAGCGCTATACGAGTTGCGTGATAACCAGCTCATTGTATTACGCATCCTCGATCGCAAGGACGCTTACCGCTAGGAGGTGCCGAGGTATTGAATTGCTCGCGCCCAATAAGTGGTCGCTTGCTTTTGGCGCAGGCGAAACATCCTCTGCGCGGAATGATTCGGGCGCGACGCGCGCAGTAGCGAGCCTTCTTGGAGGAGCGGTTATGAGTTTACGTTCTTTTTTATTTTCCGCACTTGCGTTGACCGTCGTCCTGGCGGGATGCTCGGGCTCACGACAGATGCCGCAGAGCGGCGGCGTCATGCTCGGCACGCCGAAGTCGGTCTCTCCCGCGTCGATATCGCCGGCGCCGATGGCGCACACCGCAATTCTTCCGTCCAGCGACATGTCCGCAAAACCACGGAGCGCCATTCAAGGTGCAAATTGGACGCAGATTCCGGGCGCGGCAAGTTACGCCGCCGCGGCTCCCGACGGGTCGCTCTGGGTGCTTTCTACGGCGCCCTCCGGAGCGGATAA
>PLED01000076.1 GCA_003136355.1 Vulcanimicrobiota bacterium
AAGGCTACCCGGGCGCACACGCAGCTGCGCAAGAGCGTATCATCGCGGAAGCACTAACCGAGTGACGAATTTGCAAGTCGCGCCGCGACGGTCATCGCGAACGCTGTCCGTCGTGACGCTGCTGGGGTTGGCGCTTTGTGAGGTGTGTGCGTACAGTGGCAGACCTGGTGCATACTCGCCGCTGCTTGAGGCCGGGATATGGACGGGATTGGCGCTCTTTATCTTAGGCATGGTCGTTCTGGTGCATGGAGGTGTGCAACGCGCCAAAGCCTTACGCTTGGAAGGCAATGACGCGCGGGTCGCTCCCAAAGAATTCCGTTGGGCAATGCTCGCCGGCGTTCTCTTGCTTAATGCGGGAATCTGGATATCGGCTTTTCTCCCGGGAAGGCCACTTGCGTCGCCCGTTTTTGAATTTGTTGGAATGACTGTCATGCTCATCAGTCTCGAGCCGTTAAGCTAGATTGAAAATAACCGCTTTGCGTAGGACAGGGCGCAGGATTCAGATAGCGGCGCTTCCACTCATACTTCTGGCCAACCTCATGATGTGGTACCACCTTTCGAGTGGTTGGCGTCCGCGTTGGTATGACCCAACCCTCATGACGCTCCTACTAGGCTTTGCCGCGCTTCAGTCCATTTTTGTGTTCCGTTATTCACGCGATGTCTGAGCGATACGAGCGCGGCGAGAAACTGCTTCGTAAGATCGATGGAGACAAGGTCGCCGATAATCTGATAGCGGACTACGAACGGATCGCGCCTGATTTTACGCGCTATCTCATCGAGTTTGCGTTCGGCGAAATTTATGCGCGCGAAGGCGATCTCAGGCAAAAAGAATTGGTGGCGATCGCGTCGCTTGCGACGATGGGCGGCTGCGACAAGCAGCTAGGAACGCACGTGCGCGGCGCTTTTAACGTCGGTCTTACCGAAGCCGAAGTCGTCGAGGCCGTGATGACCCTCATCCCGTACATCGGCTTTCCCAAGGCGCTCAACGCGATGGCGGTAGTAAAAAAGATCGTAGACAAACGCGCGACGTAGCGATCTTCGATAGATCTTAACAACGGCCTGATAGAGTCGGCCGATGAAGATATTGATTGGGCTCGCCCTCCTTTCGGCTCTCGCCTTCGGTCCGCAACGCGCGTCGGCCGCCACAAACGCCGATGTGGCTCAGTTCGTAGCGGCGTTCAACACCGGAACGGCGACAGCGATCGGTGCGTACGTCACCGGGCACGTTTTGCCGCCGCCTCCTGGCGCGGACGCGCCGGACACGGCGCAATCGCTAGAACAATTGCGCAACGCAATCGGGACCGTCAAGACGGTAACGGTGCAAGAGCTTCCGCGCCGGATCGTAGCCACGGTTCGTTCGCAGAACAGCGGGTGGTACCGCATAAACTTTGTTCGCGCGCCGCAAGCCGCGCCGCATCGCTTTGCGCGCATCATGACCGATCTTGGTCTGCCGCCGAAAGGCTCCGGGCAGAGCACACAACAGTATCTCTCGGATCTTTCGTCTGCGGGGTATTTCTCCGGCGTTGTGCTCAGCGCCACCGCGAACGGCCCGCCCATGATTTCGGCCGTTGGACTTGCGAACCGTTCGACCGCCGCACCAAATACAGCGGATACGCTGTTCAACATCGGTTCGATCGGAAAACTGTTCACGACGACCGCGATCTACCAACTCATCGAAAAAGGCGTGCTCAGCAAATCCGACACCATCGAAAAATGGCTCCCGCATTATCCCAACGTCCAAGCGCGAAGCGCGACGATCGATCAGCTGCTCTCCATGAGTTCGGGAATCGGTGATTTCTTCAATCCACGGTTCTTCAAAGGATCTCCGGAACGCATTCGCACGCTGCAAGATTATCTGCCGTTTTTTGCCGCCGATCCGCTGGCGTTCAAGCCCGGGACAAGCCAAATGTATTCCAACGGCGGCTTTCTCGTCTTAGGACTCATCATCGAAAAGGCGAGCGGGCAAGACTTTTACTCCTACGTCCAGCAGCACATATTCGATCCGGCGGGGATGACGAGCACGTCATATCCAGTTATCGATCAAGTGCTGCCAAATCGTGCGCTCGGTTATACGCGCGAATGGAGTGATGTCGTGACGTATCGCACCGAATTGCGGCCGGCCACACAGGGCGAACCGGGACGCGGAAGTTCGGCGGGCGGCGTATTTTCAACCGCCGGCGATCTCTTCAAATTTTCCCAAGCGCTGCAAAACGGATCGCTCGTGAAGGGCCTCTACGAATGGAATGCTCCCGGAAACTTCTATGCGGGCGGAACGCCCGGCTGGAACGCCGCGCTGGACATAGAAAAAGGCCAGACGACCATCGTTCTGGCCAATCTCGATCCGCCGGCGGCGGAAAATCTCGTCGAAAACCTTCAACCATAACGGGGAGGCATCGATCCTTTCGCCATGCTGAATCGCCGCTCGCGCGTGCTGATCGTCGAGGATGACGTGAAAACGTCTGAGACGATTGCGCTCTACTTGCGCCACGCGGGCTACGACGTCGCGCAATCCCTCGACGGCGAAGCGGCGCTGGAGAAGACGGCGTCCTGGGAGCCCGATCTCGTCGTCCTCGATCTCATGCTGCCAAAAGTGAGCGGGCTCGAGGTTTGCGCGAAACTGCGCAGCGCCGGCGACGTCCCGATCATCATGCTCACCGCGAGAACGACCGAGACGGATCGCCTGCGAGGACTCGAGTCGGGAGCGGACGACTACGTCAGTAAACCGTTTAGCCCGCGAGAACTGGTAGCCCGTGTAAAAGCGGTCATGCGCCGGCGTACAACCTCCGCGAACGAGCGCGTGAGCTTTGGTGAAGTGGAGATCGATGCCGGGGCTCGCGATGCGCGCGTGAACGGCGCGCCGCTTGCGCTGACGCCAACTGAGTTCGGGCTCCTTCTCGCGCTCTGCCGCCAGCCGAAAGTCGTACGGACGCGCGACGAGCTGATTGCGGAGGTTATCGGCTTCGATTACGAAGGCACGGAGCGAACGATCGACGTTCACGTTCGCAATTTGCGGCGAAAGATCGGAGAGGCCGGCGGCCGCACGCGCATACGTGCTGTGTTCGGCGCGGGTTATAAGATCGAATCCGATGCGTAGCCTGCGCTTTCGTTTGCTGATTTCGATAACTTTGGTGGCCGCAATTGCGCTCGTCGCGGTCGGCCTGTTCTCCACGCAAAACACCCAGCTGGAATTTCAGCGGCTGCAGCGGCCGGCGGCTGCTGTTCCCGCCGCTGCGCTTTCCGCGGTCCAGCGATCGTACGAGCAGTTTCATTCCTGGTTGCACGTCGAGTCTGTCCTGCGTCAGGAGCGTGTGCAACTCTTGCTGTTCACCATGCAAGGCCGCTTTATCGCCGCATCCAATGCGGCCGTGCGCGAAGCGACGCTCGCAAACACCGCTGAGCCGACCCTTCGCGTGAGCGTAGCGCGGCCTGGCCCGCTCAGCCAAGAAGAGCAAATCGTCTTACGCAATCCTCCGGGCGCCGTCGTGCGCAATCGCGCGGGCGCTGCGATCGCAGTACTTTACGCGGTGCCTCTGGCGGCAGTGCGCGACCAGAATCCGGTCGCCACGCTGACGCGCCGGTTATGGCTTGCGATTTTGTGCACGCTCCTTGCTGCGGTTGGCGCGGCGTGGTTGCTGGCGGGCCAGATTCTCTCGCCGGTTGCGGCGTTAAGCGAGGCGACTGCCGCTATGCAGAGCGGGGATCTTTCACGCCGCGTCACCGTAGCGGGACCCGAGGAGATCGCGCAATTGGCGCGGCGCTTCAACGATCTCTCGGCGCATCTCGAGCGTTCGGAAACGCTCCGCAAACGCATGATCTCCGACATCGCTCACGAGCTGCGCAGTCCCCTCACAAATATACGCGGCATCGTTGAAGCGTTGGAAGATGGGCATCTCACCGTCAGTGCTTCGGCGTTGCGTTCGCTCGGCGAAGAGGCGGCGTTTCTGTCGCACCTCGTCAACGATTTGCAAGACCTCTCGCTTGCGGATGCCGGACAACTAAAAATCGAGCTTCGTGAGGTGTCGATAGACGAGTGCGTGCGCGGGGTAGCGAACGCTCTCTCGCCCGTCGCGCACGAAAAGGATGTCGTAATCAGCATTCGTTCTGTAGGATCCGTTTACGCGCGTGCCGATGCAACCCGTGTACGGCAAGTCATCAGCAATTTGCTCACCAATGCGATAAGGCTCGCCCCACAGCATTCTCAGATAAGCGTGTCGGTAGAGGCCGGCGAGGATGTGGTACGTATCGAGATTCGCGACGAGGGTCCCGGTATAAAAGAGCCGGAGTTGGACGCGATCTTCGAGCGTTTTTACCGGGCCGATGAATCGCGCTCGCGCGCCGATGGCGGCGCTGGTCTAGGCCTTGCGATCGTTAAGCAGCTCATTGAGGCGCACGGCGGTTCCGTCCGGGCGGTGAATAACGCTGAACGCGGCGCCACGTTTTCATTTACGTTGCCCAGACGCTAAGAGCAGATCGAGCAACTCGCCGGGGGATTCGGCTGAAGCGATCAGCATACGGTTGCGCGGCGTGACAAAACCTTCGCGCACCATGTGATCGAAAAGTGCGATGAGATCGTCATAATAGCCGAATGCGTTGAGCAGACCGACCGGCTTATTGTGAATGCGCAGCTGCGCCCACGTGAGGATCTCGCAAAACTCGTCCATGGTTCCATAACCGCCGGGCAGCGCGATGAACGCGTCGCTCAAGTCGGCCATCAGCGCCTTGCGTTCGTGCATGCTGTCGACGACGTGCAGTTCGGTCAGTCCGTCGTGCGCGATCTCCCGGCCCGAAAGTGCTTGCGGAATGACGCCGATCACTTCACCGCCCGCCGCTAGCGCGGTGTCGGCGAGCACGCCCATCAGTCCGACGCGGCCGCCACCGTAGACCACGCCCATGCCGCGCTCGACGAGTACGGTCGCCGTGAGTATAGCGGCTTCGATGTACCGCGCATCACCGCCCGATTGAGAACCGCAAAACACGCCGACGCGGGAAGGCATGGCGGGCCGTTTGGCGGGGCGCGGCCGCGCGCCTGCCGTAGAACCCGAAGATGGAATACCGCTTGTTCGGAGCGCGTGAAGTACCGCGGCGTTTCGTATTGGTTTTTGAAACCGGCGACGACGTCATGGCCGAGATGCAGCGCTTCGCCGAAGAGCAGAACGTCATGGCCGCATTTTTTAAGGGCCTGGGCGGTTTCCAACGCGCCACGGTCGGGTTTTACAACCTCGACCAACAGCGTTACGAACCGATCGAAGTCGACCAGCAGGTTGAAGTGCTCTCGCTGCTGGGCAACGTTTCGATTTACGACGGGAAACCCAAACTGCACATCCACTGCACGGTTTCGTACCGCGACGGACACGCCGCGGGCGGACATTTGCTGCAGGCGACTGTTCGCCCGACGCTGGAGGTTGTGGTCGACGAATTAGCCGGGAATCTGCACCGCACGGACCGTCCGGAGATCGGCATCCCGCTGCTCGACCTGACGCACTGACCGAAAGGAGAGACGATGCGTAAACTCCTGATGCTGGGATGCATGTCGATGCTGGGCGCGGTGCCGGCCGCAGGTGTAGACGTCCACCAAACGTTCGCGAAGATCGCGCCGGGTCTGAAGTCGCGCGTCAAAATCGCGGTCTTGCTGCCCACGCGGCTACCCTCATCGTTCCAGGGCGAGAAAATCTTCCCAATCGTTGATCGCGCGGCGGCGACGAGCTATACCGTTGACATCGCGCTCTCTCCGGATTGCCAGGGAGAACGCGCGTGCAGCGAGGGTTTTGTGTATGGTTCGAAATCCTCGTTTAAAACCGAAGACGTTCCATCCGGCGGTACGCCCGTTCGTTTAACGAGCGAGATCGTCGCGCTGTACCATCGATCGTTGGTCGGCGCGCACGCATCGGACGGCTATTTGACCTGGAAAACGAACGGCGCGAATTACGCGATCGCGTTGAACACCGGATCGCTCGCGGACATTTTGCTGGCCGCGCGCAGTATGCGCTAGCGCTAGGCCAGTACCAACTGCTCGTCACCCGCGCCCGCTTGGCGCAGCGCTTCGTGAATCATTTGATCCTGTATCTCTTTGACCGCCCAGCGAGCTTGCGCGTCGGGTGAGAGCCGATCGATCGGATCGAAATACATGAACGCTTTGCCCGGCTTCACGCTCGGCGCGGCGTAGACGGCGATCCCGTTCTCGCGGTCGTAGTACTCGAAGCTGTGCACGTCGCGCTTTCCGCCGCCGCCCGGCGCGTCGCAGACGAACGTCGGCGAGTTGAAGCCCGCGGTGCTGCCGCGCACGAATTTCTCGACATCGATGGCAGTTTGAACGGTCGTGCGCAGATCCTCGACGCCTTTCACCATGTCGTGCATGTAGACGTAATACGAGTGCACGTTGACGTAGCTCAAACGCTTGACCAGCAGCTGCATCCGCTCGGGAGCGTCGTTGACGCCGCGGATCAGCACGGATTGATTGCGCACGAAAACGCCGCGCTCGAAAAGGACGCTCATCGCTTTTTCCGTGATCCACGTGATCTCTTCGGGAGCGTTGAAGTGCGTGTGCAGCACGACGTCTTTGCCGAGCTTGCGTCCGCGTTCGACGACGCCGACGATCGCGTCGACCCATGCCGGATCAGTGAGGAGCTTCATCGGCATGATCGCCGGGCCTTTGGTTGCAAAACGCATGCGGCGCACGTGCGGAATGTCCAGCAGGGCGTTGCCGATCAGCTCGAGGTTTTTCGGCGGCAACTGATAGACGTCACCGCCTGAGATGACGATGTCTTCGAGCTC
>PLED01000034.1 GCA_003136355.1 Vulcanimicrobiota bacterium
CGCGCTCGGCCGATCGCGTTTGCCGTTTCATCTGCGCCGCCAGCGCGAGCGCCAGGAATTCGGTAAAAATAAAGCGCTCGCGCGCTTTTTCCGCTTCTTCGGGGGTGCCGGGTTCGTGCATGCTGCGGTAAGCTTCGCGCAACTCGGGAAAGGCGCGCTTTTTTAAGATCGCCCTAGGCAGTGGATCTTCGCCGGCTAGCGTCAACAGCTTCGGTAAGTTGCGCGCAACGACTTGGCGAATCTTGCGCGAGGTCAGATCTTTTCCCGCGGGATACACCGGTACGAGCTCTCCGCGGTACGTTTCACCATCCGCCAGAACTTTGTGGATCCCGACGTTCATCACTGGGCCCGTCAGCGAACGCTGCGTGCGTCCGCGCACGAACAAGCGCATGCCCTGGCGCAGCGCGCCCATCAAATAGCTGCGACCGAACCATTTGGCCACAAACGTCCCCGACTCGTCGGCGATCTCCGCTTCTACAATCGCCAACCGGCGCGCGCGCCGTTCCCGTACCCAAACGATCGTACCGGCGGCGTTCTCTTCAAGGCTGTCGTCTGGCGCCCGTGCTAGCTGGGCGGCCGGCGTCACCTCGCGCAAATCGTCGTATCGGAACGGAAAATCATTGAGCAAATCCAGCGGCGTGTGAATGCCGAGCTCGGCAAACCTGCCGGCTGAGGATTTTCCGACACCGGCGAGCGCTTCGATTGTCATCTTGCTAGCAGTTGCGTGAGTGCGTACACCGTTTCGATGTGCGGCACCGGAACGCCATAGCCGTGGGCCAGTTCGATGGTCGCGCCGCAGATCGGTTCCAACTCCAGTGGCTTGCCGGCCTCAAGATCCTGCAGCGTCGACGTCTTGACGTCGGCGATGTGCGTGGCCATCGCGAGGCGCTCTTCCGCCGTCACGCCGACTTCAATTCCGGCTGCGCGCGCGACGGCGAGCCCCTCGTCGACGATCGCGCGCAGCACCGCTCGGGTCGGCGGATCGTCCAGCATCGTGCGCACCGTTGCACCCGTGAGCGCGCTCACCGGGTTGAGTGCCAAATTGCCGAGCAGTTTGCGCCACACGAGGCGGCGGATATCGCGCTCGACGGGCGCATGCAATCCGGCGTCTTCGAAAATCTTCGCGAGCTGCGCGATACGCGGCGTTTGCGAACCATCCAGCTCGCCGATTGGATAGAGCATGTTGCCGCTCTGCTTCACGCGACCCGGACCCGGAATCATGCCCGATGTGTGCACGACGCCGCCGATGACCTGTTCGTAGGGAATGGTGTCGCGAATGTTTCCGCCGGGGTCGACGCTTTCTAACGCGCGTTCGCGCGAATACCAAAACGGCAAACCATTCTGGAGCGTCACGAATGTCGCACCGGAGCGTACCGCTTTATCGAATTGCGGCAGGACGCCGCCCCACTGGTGAGACTTGAACGTCAGCAGGACGTAGTGCGGATCCTCGAACTCCCGCAGATCGGCAGCCGCCCGAACGCGCGCCTCAAAATTTCCGAGGACGCTTTCAACCTGCAGGCCGTTCCTGCGAATGGCCGTTAGGTGAGCGCCGCGTGCGACGACTCCCACCTGGGCTCCCGAGCGCGCCAGCGCGCCGGCGATGAACCCGCCGATGGCGCCTGCGCCGAATACGACGATCATCATGAAAGATTAGGCGACGGGCAGATTCGAACTGCCGAATGGAGCTTTTGCAGAGCTCTGCCTTACCACTTGGCTACGTCGCCGCCGAACAGCGGGTGGCGGGAATCGAACCCGCGCGTCGACCTTGGGAAGGTCACAGGCTACCATTACATCACACCCGCTCGCGGTTGGGCGTCGGCCACGGTTCTTCCCACCTCCGGTCCCGTCCTACAATACGGCGACGGAGAGCGAGGTTGCAACGGAGAAACGAGGCGGCGTGACGTGGATATATGCGTTGCCTATCTGGGTGTTGGCTCCGCTTGCGGTCATCGCCGCCAGCATCGTTGCGATGGCCGGCCTTCACGCAGTCCGTACGGGCCTAAAACGCAAGCAACTCATTTCGCATAACGACGTCGCCGGCGCGATTTTCGGAATCATCGGCACCGTGTTGGCAGTGGGCCTTTCCTTTATGTTCGTCAACGTTTGGACGCAATACGTTATTGCGTCCAACACCGTCCAGCAGGAGGCTAGCGCAGTCGCCGATCTTCACCACCTAGCCGACGCTTTTCCGGAGCCGACGCGAACGAAAATTCAAAACGGCATCGACAAGTACATGGAGCTCGTGATCAAACAAGAGTGGCCGCTGATGCGCTCCGGCGGCCACAGCGAAGCCGCTTACATGGCGGCCTACGGCGTGCTCGGCGCCATTACGTCGTTGAAACCCAAGTCTTCCGAGGAGATCATGGTGCAGTCGCACGCGCTCGATGCCGCAAACGCTTTCCTGGACGACCGGCGCCAGCGCCTCCATGCAAACGATGAGGGCATTCCTCCGATTCTCTGGGGAGCGCTGCTCTTTGTCGCATGCACCGTGCTTGTCTTTTCCTATTATTTTCGTGTCGAGAACCCATTCGAACAGCACGTAATGGTGGCGGCGCTCGCGTCGGTCATCGTCGTTGTCATGCTGCTGATCGCCGAATTTGACTATCCATTTCGCGGTGACGTTGCCGTTTCGCCCGCCGCATTCCAGCACGCCTGGAATTCCCTCCATCATTTGCAGGGCGGCTACTGATGATGACCTGGGTTTACGCCTTGCCGGCCTGGATATTGATGCCGCTGGCGGTGATCCTGACCTGCTTGGTCACGGGCGTCGCCCTGTACTGGACGCGAAACCGCTTGACCCGCAACGATCTCATCACGCACAACGACGTTGCGTCGGCGATCTTGCAAATGCTGGGGACGGTGCTCGCTGTGATGATGTCGTTCATGGTTGCCGGCGTCTGGCAGCAGTACGACGCCGCCGGTCAGAACACGCAGGTCGAGGCCAGCGCACTCTCCGACCTCTATCATCTCGTAGACGCGCTGCCGCAACCCGCACGCGGCGAGCTTCAAAGCGAGGTCAGCAGCTACATCAATCTCGTGCTCCACGATGAATGGCCGCTTCTGGCGCATGGGGGCGAGAGTTGGCGCGCGCACCTAACGGCTTACCGGCTCCAAGATCTCGTGACACATTTCAAACCGTCCAGCGAACAGGCGTCGCTTGTACAATCGCAGGCCATCTCTTACGCGTCGCAGTTTTTGGACGCCCGCAGACAGCGCATGCGCGACAACGCAACGGGCATCCCGAATGTCCTGTGGGCGACGATGCTCGTGGCCGGAGCCGTCACGATTTTCTTCTCGTTTTATTTCAAGGTTGAGAAGCCGGCCGCGCAGCAGATCATGGTTGCAGCGTTAACCGCGGTCATCACGCTCATCTTCGTGCTGATCGCGGAATTAGATTATCCATTCCGAGGCGACATTGCGATTCACCCGGATGCCTTCGCACAGGTGTACAACGCGCTGCATCACATCGGTCTTTCGAACTAGCCGCCCAGAATATTCACCGCGCGTCCGGCAACGATGGCGATTGTCACCAGCGACGTCAACGCTTCGGCCATCATCAGGGTCTTTCCGAGCGGCGTCAATGGAAACGTGTCGGTCGGACTGAATGCCGTGGCGTTGGTAAACGCCAGAAACAGATAGTCCAGGAAGCGCGGCCGCCAGGTTGACTTGGCGCGCAGCTCGGGAGAGAGCAGACTCTGTGAAAACATGAAATCGCCCAGCTGCGGATTCTGCACGAAGTCCACCGCGCACCGTGCCGACGGACCGCCGCCGTCGATTTCCCAAAACCACAAAGCGTAGACCAAGATATTCGTCAGCCAGATCTGCACGGCAGCGAGCAGCAGCTCCTCGCCGGTGAATACGCGGCGGTGATGCGTCGAGAGCAGCTGTACCAAAAACAGCGCGATCGTCGCGACGTTGAAGGCGCCCAGAATCGCGATGTGCGCCACCGAGGCGGCGCGCTGCCATTCCGCTTCGCGGTGACGATGCGGCGAGAGGATCAGCAACGGGACGAGGATGCCCAGCACGAGCAGCGGCAACAACCAGAGGGGTCCGACGATAATGCGCGGCGGCAGCGTGACATAGAGCAGTAGAATAGCCACGACCGCAAGGGCGGCATGCCACCGGGGCTCTTCCTTAAATGCAGCTTTCAAGAATCTGCAGTTCGCAGGCGGTTGCCGGATTGCATCCCGGCGTGGCTACCCCCGGTTACAGCGTGCATGGCTACCGATTTCAGCGACGGTAAGACGTTTCCGCGGCGCGGGCGCGAACCGATCGGCGATGCGCTCTGGCTGGCGCGCCTCTTCGACAAGGCGCGGGCAGCCGCAGCCGGCACGATTTTCGATTACATCTACCCTTGCCCGATGGACAAAGGGGTCATGGAACGCTGGGGAATAAGCCCGGACGAGTTCGACGAAGCGATCGCATCTCACACGACCGACCAAGCGATAGGGGAATGGCTCGTGACGCGCACGACTCCCGAACGCATTGACGGCGCAAACCGCTGGCTGCTCGACGACAAGAAAGCCAACCTCGACCGGCAAGACTCCGGGGAAGGCGCTACGATCTAAAGCTAAAGGAGGATCGCATGGGCGAAAAGATCGAATACTCGCGCCCGGACGGCAAGACGACGCCTGCGTACTACGCCGCCCCCGAAAAAGAACATGCACCCGGAATTGTGTTGATCGAAGAATGGTGGGGCGTCACAGCGGATATGATGGGGATCGCCGATCGCTACGCGCAACTCGGATACCGCGTGCTTCTTCCCGATCATTTTCGCGGCCGCACCGCCGCGACGGGCGACGAGGCCAACCACTTGATGCAAGGCTTGGATTTCTCCGATGCTGCAACGCAAGACGTTCGCGGCGCCATCGCCTATTTAAAGGAAGCCGGCTCGAAAGTCGGCGTCACCGGCTACTGCATGGGCGGAGCGCTCGCGCTGCTTACTGCAATGCACGCCAAAGAAGCCGATGCCGCTGTCATTTTCTATGGTTTTCCGCCCGCGGAGGCGGGTGACCCGGCAACGATCGAGATCCCCATTCAATGCCACTTTGCCAAACACGACGACTTCTTTCCGCCCGCGGGCGTCGAGAAGATTGAGGAACGGCTGAAAGAAGTTAAAGTTCCTTACGAACTTTTTTGGTACGACGCCAAGCACGCCTTTGCAAACCCAAATCCCGTGGGAAGCTCGGGGCTCGGCCACTATGATGCCGCGGCCGCACATGTATCTTGGGAGCGCGCCGTGCGCTTTTGGAAAAACACGCTCGCATAACGACTGGAGGAAACCCGCCATGCCCAAATTTCTTATCGAACGCGAAATCCCCAACGCCGGAAAACTTTCCGCCGACGAGCTGCAGCAGATCTCGGCAAAAAGCTGCGGCGTGCTGCGCGACATGGGCCCTTCCATTCAATGGGTGGAGAGCTACGTCACCGGCAACAAAATCTTTTGCATCTACATCGCACCGAGCGAAAAAGAAATCCGCGAACATGCCGAGCGCGGAGGCTTCCCCGCAAACGCCATCCATCAGGTGACGGGCCGCATCGACCCGACGACATCCGAAGGACGGCCGGCACCCGTCTAGCCGGGTCGAGCGGGCGCTTGACCGGGAACGCTCCTCCAGCAACGCGTCGTTATGATAGTAGTCTTCGCGGTTTGCCCGGCGCCGGCCGGAATCGCGGGCTAACAAGAGACCGCCTGGTTGCCAGCGACGTCCGCGCTTGGAACGAGCGAGCAACCAACCCGATAGTGGGAACAACTAGGGCGGAACCGTCCAGAAAGAGGTCTTTCATGCGCGTCATCTCACCCTTGGCCGCCCTGGTGTTGGCGGTCCTCGCAAGCGGAGTGGCCCTGGCGCTCTCGCCGGGAACCAATCTTAGCGGCACGATAAATCAGACGATCGACACCGGCCATGCCTACGTCGGCGAGATGGTGTCAATTTCGAACGTTAGCGCCCCCGGCGCCAACATCTATAATGCGACGATGTACGGCACCGTCTCGAAAGTCGTCAGCGCGGCACAAGGCCGTCCGGCCCAGCTTCGCATTACGCTCAACAGGCTGCGCCTCTCTAACGGCACGACCTATCAAGTCGTCGGCGTCGTAACCGGCTGGAACGCCGTCACCAAAAACAATACGCTGAAGGAAGTCGCGGGAGCAGTCGGCGGCATGATCGTCGGCAACGTTCTCGGCAAGTGGATATTCCACGGCGCCAGCGGCGGCGGATTGGTCGGCGCGGCCGGCGGATACTTGGCTGCCAAAAACAATAAATCTAACATGGTCGTGAGCGCGGGATCGAAAGTGCAAGTGCAACTCGTCTCGGCTCGCCGCCAACCCGGCACCTAATCGAAGGAAAGCGGCCTCAAGGCGCTCCGCACACGCGGGGCGTCTTTTTTTTAGATCGGCGAGCGCCTAGCCATGGATCACACTCAACGGACGCTCGCGATGCAAAATGAGCCAATCCGCGTGTTCGGTGAGCGCCTCATGCCCCAGCTCGCCGATAACGGCCGCAGCGTCGCCCGCATATCCGCGGTTGCGAATCTTGTGCAGCCTGCGCAACGCAAAATCAAAAACGACGAACATCCTCTGATAGCGGCGCGCGTTTTCGCCATACGCTTCGTGTTCCGAGAACGAGCGGATCAGCAGCGCCATCAAACCGGCTAGCGCCATCGGCACGGTGGCCAAATACGTGACGAGTTCGCTATGCGACGCGACCCACGGGATCGGCGTGCCGCGCCAGGAAAGCGGGCCGAAGTGAATTCCACCGGTGATCATCAACGCGGTTCCGGCCGCGCCCGATAGCGCGATTCCCAACGTGGTCGCTGCGACCATGACGCGTTTGTAGAGCCGGTCGCGCTTCGCCTCGCGCCGCGCGGCGGCGTAATAGTACCGCCACTGGCCGCGAATCCATCCCAGACATTCGGGATGGTGCGGAGATTGGCCGCCCTCGAGTTCTCGGCCACCGAAAACGAGCGCCGCGGCTCGCAGCGCGAGCCTGATCCATTGCAGCTCACTTTGCTGCATGCGCAGATACGATGCATCGACCACCCGGTCGTGCAAGCCCGCGCAGCGCCACGCTTGCTGCACGCGCAAACCTTCGGCGAGGGCCCGATAGTCTTGGTAGCGATTCTCATAGTCGTTCTTTCGAGCGAACACAAAAAATGCGAAGGCGACAAATAGCAAGCCGGCCTTAATCGCGACTCCCGCCGGACCGAGCTCGACGATCTGCGCGGCACCCGCGATGAATCCAAGCGTATAGACGAAGCGCATGAACCGGACGCTCTCGTGCTGCAGCCGGTTCGCCGCCTCGTCGGTGGTCTTCATCAGGTCCGTTAAACTCTCGATGTGTGACCGGGCGGCGCGCTGAATATCGCGATTGTACGTGTCGAGACGGCCGATCGCGGCGCGAAAATCCCGCTCGCCGCGCCGGTCCGAACTAAAGCGGCGCGGATGAATTTCCCGTATCGTGAAAACGCCGTCCGGTTCCGGCCGTCCTTCGCGGGGTGTAACGATGTGATAGACGGGGCCGATGTCCGGGACATAGGGCACGATGGCGCTGCGCTGCACGTTCGAAACACCCATCGTTCGCATGGCTACGGCGTGCGACGTTCCACCGGGACCTCGTCCCGGCTTCCCGTCCCAAAAAGCGATCAGGATCTGGCTGTAGTAAGCGATGTACGATGCGGCCGCGACGTAGCCGTCTTCGACATCGCCGGATTTTCCGGCGACGGTCAGCTTCGAACACTTTTGGAGTATTTTGGTAAAGCGCTCGCGCTCGGCGGGCGAAAAATCTTGCACGTAACGTTCGGCAGCGACCGGAAGACACGCCATCACATCGACGCCGCGTTGCAAGGCTTCCTCGGCAGCCAGCGTGTCGGCGCCGGCGGCCAGCGCCGTTAAGACCAGCAGCGGCGTAAATGGATGCTCCTGCCGCAGTTTGGCGAGCGCCGACGCGAATTGTGCCCGCAATGCGCCTTCGGCCTCGCGCGGAACGTCGCGGTGTCCGACAACGCCTATGACCAGCGGCAAGGCGTCGAAAGCCGTTTTCATCGCCACCATGATAGCATGGCCGTCGCGGCGGGAGGCTGGCTGCCGCGCGCGTAACACTTCTCGAGCTTCATGGCCCACGATGTTTTCGTCTGTTACTCTTCGGAGGACAAGACCATCGCGAATGCGGCCTGCGCGAAGTTAGAAAGCGCGGGAATTCGCTGTTGGATCGCTCCGCGCGACCCGATCGCGGGAATTCCGTACGGACGGCAGCTCGTCGACGCTATCACCGCGGCCCGCATCGTGCTGCTGATCTTTTCCGGCCACGCCAACCGCTCCGAGCACGTCTTACGCGAGCTCGAGGTCGCATCGGACTCCGGCAAAATCATCGTGCCATTTCGCATCGAGAACGTCGTTCCGAGCGGCGATCTGCGCTATTACATCACGCGCGTGCATTGGCTCGATGCGATGTCGCCGCCGATGGAATCGCGTCTTAACGAACTGGTCGCGCTGATGCAGCGGCTGATGGACCTTCCGATAACCCCCGTTTCGCCAGCGGCGACCGCCGCGTCCGGGGCTCGCAAACCGTATCCGGCAATCGCGGCGATCGTCGTTATCGCGGCTACGGTCGCGATCGCGTTAGGGTTATACTTCATGAAGCATTCCGCGCCGTCCGCCGTTCACGTCATCGCGAAGGCGACGCCGCAACCTAAGCGCACGGCCGCGGCGATCGCAAAACGGTCAGCGAAGCTTTCAACTGCCGCCCCGCAACCGACGCCGCGAATCGTTTACATTGCACAGCCTGGCCAGACGGCTGTTCCATACACGGTCGTACCGAACGTGCCGAAAGCAACCGCGGCTCCCAAGCCCCGCACCGGTTCCAAACGCCCGGCGCCGGCACCGCGCGCAACACCGGAACCGCGCGCAACCCCAGCGCCGACTCCCGAACCCACGGTTGCGGCGCATCCACCGACATCGGTGGAATATCGGATTCGGGACGGCCACAGATTCTTTATTGAACGCCTGGGCGAGGCGAGCTGGCGGATAGGACGCGTAGCTTATGCATTTGTAGGCAGAGCCGACGTAGCCGGCACCGCAGGCACAACGCTTTTGGCACCGAGCGGACGCGAATGGTTGTTCGTCCCCGACCTCGGCGCAGCCGGGCCCTATGCGCACCAAATTTGCTTTAGCCTCGCGGGTCCGGGTATGTGCGATGCGAACAAAATACTCCCAATCATTCTGGCACGCTAGCGGAACAGGGAGCGCGGCTCAGGCGTTGAATCGAGGTCGGTCGCCAAGCCGAGATAGCTCAGTTGGTAGAGCATTCGCCTGAAAAGCGAAGGGTCGTCGGTCCGATTCCGACTCTCGGCAAACTAACAGCCGTTGAAAAGAATTTTTCAGCGGCTTTTTCTATTTTCCGACTTAAAGTGCCACACTGTTGGCACACAGTTGCACCAAAATAAAAAACTGTGCCACCACTTGAACCATTTTGCCGCAAATGCGGAACCGCGAAGATCAGCTTGCGTTGCGGAATTCTGCGCTGTCCGGTTTGCCGCAAGAAAAATGCCAGAGAATACTATCATCGGAGCCAGCTCCTGCTTCTGCAGCAGGAACGCTGCGCAATCTGCAACCGGCACTGGAAGGATTGCACTGTCGCGAAACATTCACGGTACGAGATTATTTTTCTTCAACATCTCTATGTCGACCATGATCACACAACTGGCCAGGTCAGGGGACTTCTCTGCAACAACTGCAATTCGGCTATCGCCTTGCTAAATGAAGATCTCGACCGGATTGAGTCAGCCAAGCAGTATGTGCGCAAGCACAAGAGGACCGAATAGCCCGCTGCGGGCAAAGGAAGATGCATGCACGATTTGCCACTGCAAGCTTTCGCCGCGCTCGATATCCGGACCGGAACGATCGTTTCAGCCGAGCCTTTTCCAGAGGCGCGAAAGCCGGCCTACAAATTTACGATAGATTTCGGTCCTGAACTCGGCCAGAAACGCTCGAGCGCGCAATTAACCGCGCGCTACACGCGAGAGGAACTGGCCGGCAAGCAAATCGTCGCCGTCGTGAATTTCCCACCGAAGCGTGTCGCGGGTTTTCTGAGCGAGGTTCTCGTGCTCGGCGTACCTGACGAAAATGGCGAGACGGTTCTTCTCGCACCCGTTTCAGCCGTGAAAAACGGCGTCCGCGTCTATTAGCTGCTGAACTCGACCTTGAAGAGATACGAGCCCGGAACCGCCTGGCAGTCGCGCGTTTCCGGCGCATACGTGCTCTCGCGAGCAGCGTCCAGCGCGGCCCGATCAAGCTCGAGCGAACCGGTCGACGCATAGACCGAAACGCCCGTAACGCGGCCGCTCGCGTCGAGATCGACCTTGATCATGGCTGTTGCGTTGGTGTCGGCCGCAAAACCGCTCTCCGTTCGATCCGGAGAAACCGCGGAGAGAGTCTTCGCTTCAACGTTCGGATCGCTGCAAGCGGGGCCCGGCGCGCCAGTTGGCGCAACGGGTTGACTGATCACGCCGCCGGGTCCGTTTGTTCCGGGGTTGCCCGGCGCATTTGGCTCGCCGGTAGGAAGCGACGGCGTGACCGCCACGTGGCCATTGTGATTACGCGAATCATGGGGTCGCGCAACCGGCAGGCTTACGATGGGAATGGATGCGTGCGAAACAGGAGTGCGCACGCGCTGGTGCGGCTTGGGCGGCTCAGGCGTCGGGCGAATCCAAATATGCGTAATCACCGGTATCACGTGATAGGGAACGGCCTCGGCGGGCGGGCGGACGAACGGCGTCAGCACCAAGTGGAAGAGCAGCGATAACGCCAGGGCTATGCCCAGCATGCGTCGGTTTTTCGGTGCGCCCATACCGCTTGTAACAAATGCGCATCCCCCTTTGTGACAGCGCTACTTTAGGCCGAGCGGCTTTCCCGTCTCAGTAACCCGGCCGACGCGAGCTCTTTCCATCGTGTCCGGTTGCTGTCGGACCATTCGCTGCCGGTGCGCCGCGGTGTAAACTTGCGCGCGTAGGTATCGGCGTCCAAACTTTTGATCAGACTATCGACCCATCCGCCATTGGCTGCGGCTACGAATATCCACTTTCGGTAGCATCAAGTTTTCGCGGCGGGCTCTCCCTCATACGCGCGCCTTAGGGCGTCGATATCGAGTTTTTCCATTTGCAGCATCGCCTTCATCGCACGCTGCGCCTTCTCCGCGTCGGGTCCGCCGATGTAATCGCCCAAACCAACCGGGACAATGTTCCAAGAAAATCCGTACTTATCGGTAAGCCAGCCGCACTGTACTTTCTTTCCCCCTTCGGAAAGCTTCTCCCAAAGAAGATCGACCTCGCCCTGCATTTCGCAATTGACGTACCACGCAATCGAGCCGGGCGCGGGTCCAGGCGATCCGTTTTCGGTTTGGCCGCCGTTGAGCGCCATGAACTCTTGTCCGTCGAGCTCGAACTCGACGACCATCGCGCTTCCCGCCGGCCCCGGTCCCGCTTCTCCATAACGGCTGACGTCGGTAACGCGCGAGTTCTTAAAGATCGACACATAAAAGTTGGCGGCTTCTTCTGCGTTACCGTCAAACCACAAGAACGGAAGGATCTTCTGCATCAGTAGGCCTCCGGTGTCAGCTTCTTCAGGTGCGCTGCCAAATGGTCGAGCGTTTGCCCCCAGCCGATTGGTGCGCCGTTACGCTCGGCAATCGAGAACGGAATGGACTGCGTGACTGTCAGTTTGGTTTTCCTTCCATTCTCTTGCGGTTCGAAGGTCACCGTCATCACCATTTCCTCGGGGAAATCTTCGCTCAGTCCGTGCGCGGAAGGCTTGACGCGGTTTCCTTTCTCGTCGGAGAAATGGGTGTCCGAAATCGTGCGCCGCGGTATGTCGACCTCGCGAAAAACACCCTTGGACCAAATCTCGCGGCCATCGAGCCATTGCGGCGACTGCATGGAAAACAGCATCACCCCGCCGGGACGCAAGTCGATCTCGCAATGCGGAATCGTAAAGCCGTCCGGCGCGAACCATTGTTTCAACTGTTCCGGCTCGTACCACGCTTTGAAAACGATGTCAGGGGAAGCGTCGTAAACGCGCGTGAGCGTGAGAATGGGTTCGGCGGTCTTATCGTTGGCGGCCACGGCTCTTCTCTTTTCTCTGCATCTGCTGCAGGTAATCTTCTAAGCGATCCAATCTTTGCCCCCACAATGCTTCATGTTGCCGCAACCACGTTGCCAGGGGAGCCAATGCTTGCGGCTTAGCACGGTAAAAAGTATTTCTCCCTTGCCGGCGCCCGGTCACTAGACGCGCGTGCAGAAGCGCCTTCAAGTGCTGCGAGACAGCCGGCTGAGAGACTCCGGCACGTTTCGTGAGGGCCACGACCGTCATCTCCCGTTCTCGGGCGATCTGTTCGAAAATCGCGCGCCGCGTGGGATCCGAAAGCGCGTGCATAAGTTCGCCGGCCGAGTCGGTCATTCTTAAATCATAAGTCCTTACTTATGTGTTGTCAAGCACTGACGCCGGCGCCCCCCGCCGGGCGCCCGCAACTTACGGCGTGATCTTGCCTATTCGATTGCCGGTCTCGTCGGCGAACGAGAGATTGCCGTCCGGACCGGCCGCGATCCCGTACGGCTGCAAAACGCACGCATAGCCCGATCCTCTCAGTCCGCGAAGGCTCCGGCGTCCTTCCGCCCGCGGATGGAAATGCTCCTCGTAGATTCAGACGAGCAAGCGGAGGGGACCCTTCCTTGGTTTCGAAGCTCGCCATCCGGTTTAATGAGGAGGCTACTATTGTGCGCCGGAAATTTTTTGCACTGCTAGCAGGTCTTGCCGTTTTCGCGCTCAGCGGCGCGCCAGCATCGGCTGCACCATACATGTCCTGGGGACAGTGGACATCGAATCCAGGCGTTGCCTTTGGTCAATGTTGGAGTCGCGCCGCGCACGGGTTGAGTGCAGCCGGCTTAAGCTCCAGCCAGGACGGACGCTTCTTCCACGGTTCGAACGATGCATTCATCGCCTCAGTGATTTGCTACGATCTCGGAAACCGGTTTATCGTTACGATCGTCGTCGCACAAAGCGGCAGCAGTTCTATGACGACCGACAACGTGCGAGATCAAATTTACAACGTGATCTTCGCCGCAGGGGCGCCTGCGGGAGCGGGAGCCGTATCCGGATCCGGGTCGACGTGGAGTTGGTCCGCAACTTGCTTCGGCAGCGTCTATACCGGCACGTTTGCGGTTACAAACCGTCAGTCTAATGGCACGTTCAGCGGGACCTTTGCTCAAAATGGCAGTGCTAGTTACAACGGCACGATTGCGGGCCAAGTTCAGTCCTTAGGGATTTGATTCACTCGGCGTTGGAATACTCCGGATTCGCAACAGTGGACCGGCACGCTCGATCCGACCCGTACTACAATGTCGGGAAATATCACCGGCTTTGGCGGTCCCTGCACTTTTTCAGCCAACAAGCAGTAAGAGAAATTTGAGGGGAAACACCTACGGAAATAAACCGTATCGGCGCCCAGCACGGATCGCTGAAAGGAATCAGGGGAAAAGGTTCCTGCCGGAAAAGGAGTCGCCGCGAAATTTTGTAGCGCTGTGATCGCAATAATGCTCGCCGCTTCTCCGACCGGGGGCGCACACGCGAGTAATTCCGCCGGTATTGCGGCGTGGCGAGCTTTTTTTCAACGCGTGCTTCCGGTCGCGCGGCTGAATTTCGTACCGCTGCGAGGTGCCTTCGACGCGCAGTCAGGCAACTATGCCGTCAAAGGATCACTCCACTCGGCAATCGTTAGGAATTGCATCATCTTTGAAACGGGCGCACTGGATTCAAACGCGTGGAATTTGCGTTGCGACATTTCGAGTTACGACAGCCAGGCCGCCGGCCCCAGCACTCTACCCGGAACTCTAATGAGGAATTTGAGCGCTGCGCTTCCTGGATTCAAACGGGGCAAGAATCTGATGGGCGAGCCGGAGTGGATCGACGCGCATCATGCGTCAGTTACAATTGTTTTCGGGGGAATTCTCATAAAACACGGCTACACGGGCATCTAAAAATCGCGGTTAACTGAAGGCGCCGCTTCTCACGCAAGATCAGAGCGGGTGACGAGCATTCCAGAGGCGACTGCGAACGCTATTTAGCGCAGGTCGTTAAGGGCGTCTGGCCGGACGAGACCGCGTACGACCGAAGGCTCACGCCGTTCAGCACAGTCGGGTGCGTCTTTGGCGGATCATCGACTTCCACTATGCTGTTCGGGCCGCCCGAGAAATGAATGGTGTAATAGCGCTTCATGGTAGGACCGCTTTGCTCGCCGCCTTGATCGAAGAGATACTGAAAAATGGCTCTTGAGCCCACCTGCGCCTTCAAACATGAAAGCGGCCTCGCGTCCGTCGGAACGTTTGCGATTTTCGTGAAGTAGTATTTTTGCATTTCGCTAAGCGTGCGATCCGGTGGGTGATACGCAATGAAGAGCGGATCATGGCTTTCGACGCGCGCACCACCGATTTGATCGATGATGAGCACGGGATAGGAAAATCCAGGAATGTCGATTAGCGATAGTTGTTTCTGGTTCCAAATCGGTGCTTCACTAGCAAAGGTCCCTACCGTGTCACGGTTATTGACGCGGTAAGAAATTCGCCAGTATTTGTTGTCCTTGCTTTCAATACTGCGAATATGAACCGAAACGGCTCCATGTTTGAGCAAAAAGACGGACGTGGCGTATGCAACGCCAACAGCAGTGGCCAAGGCTAACACTACGATAAGCGCGACATATCGGGTCAAACCAAAATGTTTCATAAGCCTTCCCAACGCGAAACGCCCGATCTGATAAAGGCGGCGATTACGAGAATTCTGCAATCAATGCAAAAGCCTTGGATCATCTACGTGCCTCGTCATCGACAGATTCAGCGTGTAGCTACCGGCCGAACCCAACGACAAAATATCCGGCGACGCGGACGGGTCTCGAACCCGTGGCCTTCGCCGCGACAGAACGCGCATGGAAACCGCTGCAGCCCGTTTTACCGCGCGAGCCATCGCAAGGAGCAGAGAAAAGCCCCGATGTACATCGGGGCCTCTAATCTGGCGACGCTGATGGGGCTCGAACCCACGACCTTCGCCGTGACAGGGCGACGCTCTAACCAACTGAGCTACAGCGCCANNATGGTGGGCACGGTTGGGATTGAACCAACGACCCCCCGCGTGTGAAGCGGATGCTCTCCCACTGAGCTACGCGCCCATGCGTTTGCGAACCGGCATATCGTATCCTAGTCGCGCCGCCGCTGTCTACCGAGCGCCTGCGGGTATACGGCACAGGATGGACCTGCTGACCCTCGGCCACGGAGCCCTCGCGCAAGCCCCCCTCGCGGGTCTGATTGAAGGCGCGCGGATCAACCGGATCGCGAACGGCGCGCTGCAGAAGCCCCCGCCGACCGCCGGCGTACTACGCGAAGGCGATCTCTTACTCTACGATGGCGAAGCCGCATGAACGCAATGGAAAGCGCGAAGGCCGCTCATCTGCGTTACGTGAGCGACGAAATGCCCGGAATTCGCCGGGAAAAGCACGGAGAACATTTCGCGTATTACGCGCCCGACGGAGCGAAGATCGACGACGAAAAAGAATTGACGCGCATAAAAGCGCTGGCCGTTCCCCCGGCCTACAGCGAAGTGTGGATCTGCCCGATCGCCAATGGCCATATTCAGGCCACGGCACGCGACGCTCGCGGGCGCAAGCAATACCGCTACCATAAGCGCTGGCGCGAGACGCGGGATGAAAATAAATACGAGCGCATGATCGCGTTCGCGCAGAGCTTGCCGAAGGTTCGCAAGCGGATTGAAGCCGATCTGGCGCTGTCCGGCCTTCCGCGCGAAAAAGTGCTCGCGACAATCGTACAGCTGTTGGAAACGACGGCAATTCGAGTTGGGAACGATGAATATGCCAAAGATAATAACTCCTTCGGCTTGACGACGCTGCGCAACAAGCACGCGAAGATCGAAGGTTCGAAGGTGCGTTTCTCGTTTCGCGGAAAAAGCGGCGTGCGTCACGCGCTCGATCTGCGAGATCGCCGCTTGGCGAGGATCATCCGGCAGTGTCAAGATTTACCCGGCCAGCAACTATTCGAATACCTTGAAGATGATGGAACGCCGCGCGCGATCGACTCGAGCGATGTCAACGAGTACATCCGTGAAATATCCGGCGATGACTTTAGCGCCAAAGATTTTCGGACATGGGTTGGCACCGTGACGTGCGCGAACTTGCTCGCGCAAGATGGTGCCGAAGAAACACAAAGCGATCGGAAACAGCGCGTAGCCGGTGTCATCAAGGATGTCGCGAAACGGCTTGGAAACACGCCTGCGATTTGCCGCAAGTGTTACGTGCACCCGGCGATCGTCGACGCGTTCCTCGAACAGGGCCGGCTTGCGCCGTCCCGCGCTCCTCGCAACCGCGACGGTTTGGAATCTGAAGAATCGTTTGTGCTCGCTTTGCTGCAGGAGCGCTCGAATGAAAGCGATTCCGAGCGAACCATGCGTGGTTTGCAGCAAACGCTAAGAAAACGCAAGAAACAAGCGGCGTGATCGCGCCGAGATTACGTTCGGAAGGCGCCGTCGCCGAACAACACCGTGCCCGCCCAAAAGAATGGATGCGTTAGGGCGGGATTCGACCCGCGTATCATCTGTATTTTCGCACTTTGAAGTGCGCTCGCCGGCGGTGCCGGTGATGCACCGCTGAGCGCGTGGAAAAACGACGGTATGAACGTTTTCTGCACGTCATCCAGGACAGTCCAGTCCGTTACTGCGACGGCGGGCGCGCCGGCATACATGAATGCCTGCGTTAAACCTTGCACTCCCTCGCCGGAATTTTCGGTGCCGCCTCCGCTTTGGCACGCCGAGAGTACGACAAGATCGCTCTGTAAAGAAAGTCCATAGACATCGGACATCGTTAAGTAGCCGTTCCGCTCCGGGTGCGCCAGCACGAGTGCGGGCTGGTCGAGCTGGCGTATCGTTCCTGGCAAGACCGCATGCGTCGCGAAAAGTACATAGCGGAATTTTGTTAGGTCCAATTTCAGCAATTCGTCGCGCGTCGCGGACTCGCCGGTGTACACCGCGCCCGGTTCCGCGCCGAGCTCGGTCGCCACAGTGTTTGCTTCTTCTTCCGCGCCGCCAAGCGGAGGAAATCCACCGTTTGCGCCGCGCGATGTCAAGTGAGAAACAACCGCTGCGCTTTGCGCGTCCCGTGGTGCGGCCGAGGAAAATGCGGGATTAGCGAAGGCCAGCAGCGGCACGCGCTGTTCCGGGCGGCGCTTTTCGAGCCCGGTTCGCAGTGCGCTAAGGGCCGATGTTGAGGAAAGATACGACACGGCGTGATCTTCGATGAAGTATCGCTGCGGCGAAACGCCCGTTACGAGTGCCTCGAACGGCACGTGGTAGAGCGAGCCCGACGGAATGATGAACACCGTTGATGCGCCGCGCAACATCGCGTCGGTAACCGGCGGAAAGAGCGCGCGATACAAATCGTTCGAAGCCACTGCAAACTCCGGAAGATTTGCGACAGCAGCATCGTCCACATAGCGCAGGCTTTTGCCTTCGTCGACATCGCGCTCTATCTGTAGCGGACCGTCGAGCATCGCCGCGACTTTTGCATCGAGCGCTTTTGCGCGCAACGGTAGATGCACCAAATGGAACGCGCTCGGGGTCACGATCCAGAGATCGGTCGTGCCGCGAAGCGTCGCGAACACGGCTACCGCTTCGTTTTGTCCCAGAAGCGCCTGCAGCGCGCCGACCTCCACCGGCTGCGGATGCTGCAGCGCATAGTACGCCTTATAATGCGATTTAATGTAAGCATCCAATTGCTGTTGCGCCTGCTGCGCCTTTAACACGGCCGCGTCCGCGGCCCTCGTGTCCGTGTGCTGTTGCGAAGCGCTCGACAATGCGGCCTGGGCATCATCGGTCTGCTTCGCGAGCAACGCTTCTGTGTCGATGATTTGCTGCGGAACGCCGGAAAAGGAATGCGTTCCGCTCTGCGAGATCTGCTCGAGCGTTATCCGGCCCTGGCGGCGTTCGAAAACGCGAAACGCCTTGCGATCCCACCCTTGCCCGGGCAACGCCTTGTCGAGCAAGTCCAGGTAAGAGAGGTAATCGTCGTATACATACAGCGCGCCGCTGAAAAACGATTGCCTTGCCGATTTGTCGGAAAGCTCGCTGCGGACGTGCTCGATGTCGTCTAACGCGGCGTCATAGTTTTTAACCGCGCCGCTGATGTCGTTCAGGCTCGCGCTCGTAGCCGCAACGATGCTATACGATTTCCACATCGCCATCTTATATTTTTGATGCAGCGCCAGACCTTCGCGGCCCGTCTGCAGCGACGCGCGATATGCGCCGGCGTGGTATTGCGCAATCGCGAGATTATCGAGCGCTATCCCAAGATCCATTTGATCGTAGGCTTTCCGCAAATACGCGATGGCCTTCTGATAAGACGTAATGGCCTCGCCCACGCGACCCATATCGTCCAAAAGGTTTCCCAGCGACGAATTGATCGCGGCGCCCAAGCGATCGTCGTGCGTACTCTTCGCCAATGCGGCGGCTTCTTTATACGAGGCGAGCGCGGCCTGGCGTTGATTCAGATAATCCTGTGCGGTGCCCAGATTATGGAGGTCAGCGATAATCGCATCCTTCTGTTTGAGTTGGCGGTCAATCTTCAGGGCGTCCCGATAAAACTGCACTGCCTGTCCCAGGTCATTGAGGTCTTCGCTTACGTCACCGAGATGTCTGAGTGCCTGCGCTCCCGACGCAAGCGCGTGGTGATTCGCATCGATCTTCAGCGCTTGCGCGAACGCAAGCTGCGCATCTTCGTAGCCGCCGTGCTGCTCGGCGACTTGTCCCATCTCTTGAAGGTCGCCGTCTTGCGATTGCCAGTCGCCCGCTCGCGCGCGCAAGTCAACCGCCCGCGCGAAAAGGTCCAGCGCAGAGGAATACTCCCTGACGCGCACGGCCAAGCGCGCGTACATCTCGAGATCCTCCGCTTGCGCGCGAGTGTCATTGTTTGCCTTGTCGACAATATATGCGCGTTTGATGTCCGCGAATTCGCTCGGAATGTGCTGGATGGCCTCATCCGTGTACAGCAGATGTAAGGCGTTGCTTTGAAGATGCGGTGCGCGCGCGTCGCCGGCTAGCGCAGCAGCCCGCTTTGCGTTCGCGATGGCGGCGAGTGGATGCTGGGTCGCATTCTCAGATCGCGCAAGCAGTACGTAGAAGCGTGCCTCATCGTAGCGGTCTCCCAGATCGTGCGCGCGTTTGATTGCCCTGCCCGCGATTCGCGCCGCTACAGTCGCGCTACCTTTGGAAAGCGCGCGGTCCGCGCTTTGATACGTTCGCGCAAGGTCGGCGCGAGGTGCCGGATCGGCCAACGTGCGAACGCCGCCGCTCCCGCAAGCTGCGGCCACAGTCAACGCGACAATGAACGTTCGGCGTATGCGCATCAGCCTTCCGTTAGAAGGTAACGCAGCTGTGGCACTTGTTCGGTATCGTCGGGAAGCGGCGCGAGCTCTTGGTACGCCGCAAGCCGCCACTGGTTGCCTTGGCTCTTGAGCAGCGATGCGCGCCAAACCGCTCGAACGTGCGCGGGAATCTGCGGGTCGTCAAGCGCTTGGAGCACTTGCGGCGTCAGCTTGGGCAGCGAGGTACTGCTGATCACGCGAAACGTTAGCGGTGCGGTCGCCGCTCCGGTTGCATCGGCCACTTGCACCCGGTAAGAGCCGGGATTGACATGCAGATTCACAAACCGCGCTTCGCTCGCGCCGGTCACCGGATCGGTTTTTACCTGCACCGCCGTCGCGATTTGCGCGCCCTGCGCATTCTCCAGTGTCGCTTTGAACGGAGCGGTACCGTTGAGCCACGGAACCGAAAGCGCGCCGTTCGTTACCGGCGTGAGCTGTTCGACGTTTTCCAGTATCGCAAGCGCGGGCTTTCTTGCGCCCATTGAAATGTTCGATTCAGTTTCTGCGCTGTAATAGTGATCTTGCGCGGTGCGCAGCACCGATGAGACGGAGTTGAGAATGCTGCGCACAACCGCCGGGATTCCGCCGCCGTCCGCCGCGGCGCGCGAGCCGCAGCGGCCCTCCGCCGATCCGACGCAATACGGCGAATGCGCGGCGTCGACCACAACACTTTTCCCCGCAACGTACAGCGTGATCGTTAATTGGCGGCCCTTGTCGGCGGCTTTCAGAATGCTCACGCGATCGCCGTTCTCAAGCGCGTGCGCCGCTCCCACGCCGGGAACGCCGTTGATCGCATATGCCGAAGGCGGCCCGTTGATGTCGACAACCCAGCCGATTACCGGTGTCGCGGCCCGCGCGACGCCAAACCCGGCAGCTAACAGCAGAACTGCGGTTGCAAATCGCATTACAGACTCTCCTTCACTCCATGATACGCGCGGTGCGCGATTTCGTGCAAGAAAATACCGGCCAGCGGAACGATAGAATCGACGAAGATTCCAAGATTAAACGCTGCGAGGCCCAACGTGATGGCGGCGAGCGCGATCAGCGTCGCGGTCAGCGCCAGCGCCCATCCGGTTGCCAGTGTCGCAAGCAACGCGGATAAGCATACAACAAGCGCAATTTCCAAGGCGTAGTGCGTTACGGGCGAAGGCTCGCGCAGTGAATCTCCCGCCAACAATGAGTTCAATTCGTTCATCTGAACCACCACGCCGGGAATCCGGCCGAGCGGCGTGTAGTGGTAATCGTTGCCGAAGGTGCTGCCGATAAACACGATTTTGTCCGCAAACAAACCGCGCGCGTTCTCGGCGCGGCCGGCGGCGATGGCTTCGGCGCCGATCTCGGGAACGTCGGCCGCCTCACCATTCCCGCGCCACCCGATGCGCATGAAGAAACGCCGCTCGAACGCTTCTTCCGTCAATTCCACATGTACCGTCCGTGCATTGAAAGGATCGCGCAAATCAATCGACGTGCGCGCAAGCGGCGTATCCATCTTCCCCGGCGTCGAGCTGCACGCGCGTGCGAGCGGCGCGATCGCCGAGCGTTCTCGCTGCAGCGCCGTCGCATCGTTTCCGGCGAGCACCAGTAATGGTGCCGACGGAATTGCCGTTCCCGGGCCGGGCCCGCGGCACGTCGTTTCCCACAGCCGCCAACTGCGTGTCGTTGCGTCGGTCGAGTCGGTCTCCACCGTGCCGAAGCGAACGTTGCCGTGCAAATTCCACGGATTTTCCGGCGTCGTCGCGATCGCCGGATCTAAAAGCGTCGGCAGCGCTTGCGAAGCTCTGACGTTTGCGCGGCTGCTCACAAACACGCCGTCGAGCGTGCGAATGGGCCGCGCGAAAATCAGTGGCGCGCAAGCGGGCGCGCATCCTACGCCGCGGTTATAGGCGCCCACGAAACGCACGAGTTCGGAATCGCCGCTCCCCGGCGAACGCTCGCGCAGATCGATGTCGACGACGATAGCCTTCGGCCGGTTCGCCGCCGCGTACGCGATCAGCCGAGCGAGTTTATCGCGCGGCGTAATCTCTTGAGCCCGCCATGCCTGCGCCGCTTGACGATCGATGTCGATTAGGATCAGCGGCGACGCCGGACGGGCGGCCGCCAGGCGCGCCATCTGCCAATTGACGATCGCGTCGCGCGCATGAACCACGAGCGAATTCTGTTGAACCACGGGCGCCTGCATCACGAAGACCAGGATGACGCCGATGACAAGGTTCGTCGCAAATCTGATCCGCTTTTCGCGAGCGGTCACCCTTTCGGGCCGCTCGGTTGCGCGTTCTGGCACAAGGCCGACGTCGCCGCAAAGAGCGTGCCGATAGCTGCGACTTGGCCCTGCGTCGACGTGTTCGTGCCCCAGTGCTTTCCGAAGGCCACCGAACTGGCGCTCGCGAGCGCGCCGATGAATCCGCCGTAACGGCAGAAAAACCGGTTTGTGTTTGGCGGATAGGTGAGTCCGCTTACGATGGCCGCGCACGAAGCAAGCCGGCCGGAAAGATCGTCGTACAGATCGTAGTTGGTGTACGCAAACTGCGTCAACATCGCGGAAAGGTCCGCGGGCGAAGCGCTTACCGTCTGCTGTACCAGTTTGTCAACGGCGCCCGTCAGTTTGACGCCCTGATCGGACTCATACGCGAATGAGTTGCACGCCGTCCGCCACGAATAATCGAACGACGCCTGATGCTCCTTCTGGCGAGTATTCCATGCGTAGACCGAGAGGAGAAAGTCGCACATGCGCAAGCGGTAGACTTGCGCGCGAATGTCGCGGTACGTCTGCCGGATCTCGTTCGCAATCGCGTCGGGCGATTTAACGCCGCGCACTTCGCTCAATCGCGCGCTCAAACTGTTCTGACCCGGCGCGGCTGCGCAAATCGGAACGTATGTCGGCACGTCGCCCAGCAGTTGACTGCAGCGCACGCCGTTGAGCCCCAGGAAAAACATGAGGTTCGGAAACGATATGTCTGAGTGCCCCGATAGTACGGAGTAGTCGCGGGGCTGCGCGTAGATCGGCGCTTGATCGACGGCGTCGGATTTTGCTCCGCATGCCGTGGTCGCCGGCGTTGCCGGCTGCGCGTTTTGCTGTGCCGTGGCGATGCCGCACGGCAATAGAGCGACACAAGCGATAAGTAGCAAACATGCGCTGCGCGTCATAAAACGGAATACAACCCCCGTCGGAAGGCTCGCATCGGGCTTCTCCGGTCTCGCGTGACCGCCCTGTGGATCAAAGGATGGAAATGCGGCGAGCCCCAGAAATATCGGGGGCTCGTTTCTTGTCGCGGAAACGTGGGCGGTTAGCTCAGTGGGAGAGCACTTCCCTGACACGGAAGGGGTCATTGGTTCAATCCCAATACCGCCCACCATTTCAATCTAAAATTATCGTCAACGCGCCTTTTCGGATTTCGAGTCGAGCACCGGCCGCCGCGTGTCACCCGCGCAAGATTGTAGATCGATCCTAAAATACGTCATTGGTTCAATCCCAATACCACCATGTTACGACGGGCAGTCGCCCGAAGCCGGCACCCCTTTCAACCGATCCGCGATCCATGCGCTGGTATGATCGTAGCTGAGTGCCATCGCCGAGTCATGCGTGCCGCCCTTCACGGCGTCGAGTTCGGGATGCGAGCCGTTGCCGCACAGACTCAACCGCAACGAAGCCGAACCTTCATAGGGAACCATCGTATCGCTTGTTCCTTGTTCGATAAGCAGCGGCGCCTGCACGCGCAAGTGCGATGGCTCGTTCGCGAAAAAGTCTTGCATCAACGTGCTGGATCGCGCATTGGGCGCAAAAATGTCGGCCGGCGGGATGGTCGTCCATGACGACGACTTCATCAGCGCGCCGACGCAGTCGCTTTGAAGCACCGGCAGTAATGCCAGGCCTTTCGGCGATAGCACGTCTTTGAGGTCAACCCGTGGATCGGTCGACGCGATCCCTTCGATCATCATGCCCAGAAGAGGCAGCTCGGCTGTCGGCTCTCTGCTCACCGTCATCTGTCCGAAGAAATCGGGAATGTCCGAAGCGGGCGCGTACGCGACCGCGCCCAAAAGATGCAGCTCCGGCGCCCACGAGTTCGCCGTCGCCGCCACAAACAACACGACACTTCCACCTTCCGAATGACCCATCGCGATCCAGCGATCGCTCAGCGCGGGATTCAGATGCTTCGCCGCGCGTACGATGTCGATCACGTCGTGCGCCCCGGAAACGCCGGCGAAATACGGATGTAAACCCGGCGTTCCCTCTCCCTCGTAGTCGGTTTGCACGACGGCGAATCCATCGGAAACCCAGCGTTCTAAAAAACGCTGTTCGATGTTTGGCTGCGAGAATTTGGAAGGCGCGCACTGTGGCGCGTTGCCCGTCGTGCCGTGCGCCCAGCTAATCACCGGCCAACCACCGGCCGGCGCAGTCCCCTTCGGGATCGCAATGGTGCCCGAAACGGCAACGTCGCGTCCACCCGCCGAGACGCTGTGATACAGCACGAGCGTATTCGACGCGGCGGTCCTGAGCAGTGCGGCGCCGGTAAACGGTCGCGACCAAATGACGCTGCCCGGCGCGCCGCTCGGTAGCGGCGACGGAACATCGTAAAAATCCGCACGGGTCGCCGCCAAACAGAAAACAGCAACCAGCATCGCGCTTGCAGCCGTCAGTTTCAGTCGAATGTTACGCACGAACGCTTATCGCTTCGCGAGCGCGTCCAGCGCGGTCGTCTGCAAGAATAGCGAGTACCAAGAATACTTCTGAAGCAGATCGTCGTGCGCAACGCTCGTGAGCACGAATGTCGGCGCGCGCGTTTGCAGTTGGTCCAACGTCATCGAATCCGCTAACCGTACGTAGAGATTCGGTGTAGGCTCTTGAACCTTGCCCATGAGCGCCGCGTTGCCCGTACTCGTATCGCCCGTAAAAAGGCTCAGCAAATGATGCTGCGGCGCCCTCGCCCAATCTGCGAACGCATCGAAGTAACCGTACGCCGCGTCAAATAAAATAACGTCGGTGATCGAGTCGTTCATGCCGCCGCGCGTCAGCACGCCGCCCGCGCCGCCGTAGCCCCCGCTGTGCGCGGTTAGCACGATCCGTCCAACGCGATCCGTGCCGGAAAGCTGCAGCTGCTCCAGCCGCGCCGCTACATCCGTTATAAACCGTTGAAATCCGCTCGCATCCAACTCGAGCTTTCCGTCTCCGGAATCGGGCGCGTTCGTCGGCCCTTCGGGCACAACGAGAATCGCGTTGCGGCGGCTCGCCACCACTTGCTCGCGCAAACGGTACGTGGAAAATGTCGCCGCGATGTCGTGATTCCAGCCATAGAAATGCACGATGAAATCCACCGCGCCGTTGCGCGGCTGCCAGCCGTCGGGAATGAAGATCCCTACATCGGAGTTGCTGTAATGCGTCGCCGCATCGTAAAGGCGCCCCTGATACGTGTGGCCTTGCGCACGGCTAGCGTGCGGATACGGCGCCGACGCAAATGGTAGAATCAGCGTCCGCCCGCCGCTCACCGCCGGCAAGCCCGCGGCCGCGATTGTCGCCGCGCCCGCTTGCAAGAACTCCGACCGCGTTAGGTTCATGGCTCAACCATTCGAGCTGCGCCTTACGGTGTCATGGTGAGGCGGGCGATCATGTTATCGAAAATGCCGCGACCTTTCCGGGCTTATCGATCACGATGCTCAGCGCAACCGTGCGGTGAGTGAATACGGCGCGGTAGACGTAATAGAGCCCGGCTTGAACATAGACTTTCGACACGAACTGCAAGCGTTCAAAACGGCCCAAAGGCGCAAACTGTTTAACCATGGCTTCATCCGTGGGCAGCTGGATGCTTATCAGCGGCTCGAATTGAGAGCGATCCAGATGACCCGATGATGCCCCCGCGAGCAGAGCGGCCGCGCGGCTTGTCACGGCCGGTGCGGGATCGTAGTCGAATTGCGGCCCCAGGTTGCGTTCGCGCGAATAGCTCGGAACGTAGGCCTTGAGCGCCGCGCGAACGATCGGCGTCGTGTCGTACGAACCATTTCCTAAAACGACGACGGCAAAGTCTTTCGCCGGTACCATTTCGTTGTCGGCGCGAAATCCGGCCATGCCGCCATGGTGCGAAACGATGCGAAGCTGGCGGCCCTCGGCAACGAATACGCCTTGCCCGTCTCGCAACCCCGGCGCCAAAGTTGCATAAGGAACGGTTTGCTGCATCTCTTCAAAGAACGCGCGCGGTAGCACTTTGCCCGCCATCAGTGCGATATCGAAGCGCGCCAGATCCGCGACATTTGAAAAAATGTCGCCGTCGGCATAGTACCAGCTCCAATTACCCGGGTCACCTTTGAATGCTTGCGCGGGTGCATTTCCGGCCACGGGAGCGGCCGAGGTGCGCGACATCCCGAGTGGCGCGAAAATATTGCGCTTCTCGTATTCGGCGAGAGCTAACCCGCTGATTCGCTCGACGATTTGCCCCAGCAAGACGTAGCCCGTATTGCTGTAGTTCCAGTCCGTCCCGGGTTGAAAATCGAGCGGCCGCGCGGCGATGCTTGCCAGAATCGCGGACGGCGTCGTCGTTGCGGCGTTCTTGCCAAGTGCGACGGCTTCGTCAAGGTAATTCGGAATGCCGCTGGTATGATTCATGAGTTGCCGGATCGTCATCGAAGCGAAGTTCGTATACTCCGGAACATATTTCGAAACAGGATCGCTTAACGACAACTGCCCTCGCGAAGCAAGTTGCATGATGCTGACGGCCGTAAACATCTTGGTAATCGAGCCTATCGCAAACGTGGTGCCGGTGCCGGCATTTCCGAAAGCGCGAGCATAGACGAGCCGGCCGTTTACGACCACACCGACTGCTACGGCTGCAGTATGCTTGCTTTCGAGCTGTGCCTTGAGCGCATCCGGTATCGCCGGGTCGAATGTTTGCGCGATTGCGATACCGGCCGCCGCAACGCAGAGCGCCGCCGTCGCACCCAACCCGGCCCCGCGCCCGAATCGGCTACGGCGCCGCGGGTAACTGCAGTCCGCTGATTTTTCCGTCTTTGTCGAGGACAAAGATTTCATTGCAGGCATTCGCCTTAAACACCACGTGAAAAACGTAGGCGGTGTTATCTCCCAGTATCGTTTGTTTTCCGACGTAGGTGAAAGCGACCGGATCGCCCCAAGGCCCAAATGTGCTCGAGATTTGCTTTGTCATAGTGGGAGTAAGCAGCGAGTCCATTTTCGAGTCGAGTTGTGTCCGGTCGATATCTCCGGTCTGAATCCGGTGCAGCCACTCTTTAGCGCGCGCCGTGATCGCGGGATCCGCCGAGGGCGCGGGCGCCGGCGCGGGGCTCGCAAGTTTTGTCTGAGCTAGCACTTCACTCGGCAAGACCACGCAAAACGCGGCCGCGATCATGAAGATGGCGTCTCTAAAATTCATATACACCTCTTTTAAACGACTTTATCCGGCGCTCGGAGTGCTCCTGCGCAACCACTCGTTGGCGTACATTAGCGCACGCCGTCCTTGGGCCAAAATCCATACACGGCGCGACCCGGCTCGAGATCCCAAAAGCGCGTCAGGTTGTCACCGACGCCGTACACCACGGCAAAAGGAACGTCGCGTGAGAGAATCGCCCGCACCAAACGCGCAAAGTCGCGTTTCGACATCCAGGTAGCCGCGTAGCGCACGTACGCATCTTCGGGTTTGAGCTTCGGAAGAAACGGCGGCGTCTTGAGCGATGGATCCGTTGGCGAATCGACCTCGATGATCGATCCGATGCGCACGCACGCCACGCGCAACCCGAACGCGTCGCTATAATACCGGCCGAGCGCCTCACCGAAAGCCTTGGAGACTCCGTACAAACTGTCGGGGCGAAACGGATCGTCCGCTCGCACCACAAGACCCGCGCCCGGATCGTACAGCGCGCGGCCGCCCTGCATCTCGTGCATGCCCACGGCATGATTAGAACTCGCGAAAATGACGTGCTTCACGCCAGCCCGGCGCGCCGCCTCAAACGCGTTATATGTTCCCGCTATGTTGACATCTCTGACGTTTTCCCATGATGCAAGCACATCCGAATAGCCCGCCAAATGCACGACGGCCCGGCTACCCGCAAAGGCTGTAGTCAGCGCTTCTAGGTTGCGCACGTCGGCGATCATCGGCGCATCCTTCACATCGATGGCAACGACCTCATAGTCGCTTGCCAGATCTTTACAAAGCGCGCGTCCGATGACACCCGCCGAACCTGTCACCGCAATTTTTGACACCTGCCGATTCTACCACAGCGGCCACACGGTGTCCGCCTCTATGCTAATTGTAATCGATGCGTTCAACGAGAGGCAGATCGCCTACGTGCATGCCACTAGCGGCTCTAAACGCGACCGTGAATGATGAGCATGAAGTGTCACGGTGAGGGCCTACAATGTCATGGTGAGCGGGCGCCATTAGCTACAAGACAAGCTCATAAACGTACTCGTCGCTATCGACGCCTTGTTGCCTGTCAACGGCATGGCGCTCCTTAACGCGTTTGAAGCCGAGCGATTCGACTAGGCGAAATGACGCCTCGTTCCTCACATCCATCTCGGCGTAAATTCGACGGCTGAGTAAATTCTTGTCGAGGTGATGGAGCACAGCCGCCACCGCTTCCCGCGCATACCCTTGCCGCTGGTAAGCTACAAAAATGCCATACGCGATATAGGAAATAGCGCGCGCCGGAAACGTCGTCGCCTGCATCGTGCCGACCATCTGGCGATGCTCCCGCTCGCGACACGCCCAGTTCTCTCGCACCTCGCTCTTCGCGTGATACGGATTCTCCCAACGCGTATACAGCGTGCGCAATTCTTCGAGCGACTTCGGGCGCAGCTTCGGGAAAAACGTCCACATACGCGGGTCATCCAGATGCGGCCAGGCCTCGGCCGCATGCCCCACGGTTATGGGTTCGAGGTCAAGGCGTGCAGTCTTGAGTGCCGGCACTCGCACGCATTTCAGGGCCAAGGCTAACATTCCGCCGCGTCCGCGCGTCTTATGGGTGTGAAGTCCACGGCGGAGCTTGTCGACTCTTGTTGGCCCGAGGCGTACCGCATTGCGTTTTCGATCTTGCGGAACCACGCCGACGCCGAGGATGCGGCGCAAGAAGCATGCGCGCAGCTCCATTTCACGCTACCCACCTTGCGCGACGAGCGCGCTTTCAAATGCTGGTTTTACCGGGTCGTCGTTGGGAAGGCTTACGATATCTCGCGCCGCGCGCGCCGGCGGGCGGATTCGGAGCCGGACGAAAATACGCAGCCTGAAGACCATGTCGACGAATCGCTCGACCTTGCACGCGCATTGAACAGACTCGGTCCGAACCAGCGCATTACAATAATTTTGAAATACTACTACGGCTTTTCCGATGCGGAGACCGCACGGATCCTCGGCACGACTCATGCCGCGATCCGAGTTCGGCTCTTTGCTGCACGCAAATCGCTTCGGCGTCTTCTGGAGCCCGAGGCGCCAGCTGAAGGGAGCGTCTGTCATGAGTAACAGCGAGCGTATCGAACATCTGCTTTCAAAGGCGGCCACCCTGAACATCGAGTCCATAAATATTCCACCCGCGGATCATGCGGCGATCGCACGGCGCGCAGAGCGCCCCAACGCACGCGCGCTGGTGGGCAAATGGCTGGCAATCGGAGCGGCTGCTGCCGCCCTAATACTCTTGCTCTTTCTGCCTCCCGTGAAGAACGCTATCGCGCGAGCGGCGCGCACGTTTCTGACGATGACCTACTTCCCGTCGTCCCACAAAAACCAAGCGCCCGTCCTGGGCAAGACAGTTACACTCGAACAAGTCCGCACCATTGCAGCGTTTCGTTTTGTCGAACCGCGCGGATTGCCCGCCGGATACCATCTGATCGCTGTCGTGAAAGCGCCGCTCGGCGCAATGCGAGAAGCGGTAACACTGCGATACGTTTCGTCTTCCAACCCTATCGGGTTGGCCATGATGGAATCTGCCGGAAAGACGAGCCAAAAGCCGGCGGGATGTAAGGTGCTGCGTTGGAACCATCGGGGTCACGGCCCTCGGGCTTTCCCGGGCAAATATCGCGGGCCTATCCCACCGGCCGGTTTTAGGTCGATACCATGTAACGCTTGGAATGCTGCTGGAACGCTGATACAACTCGTCGATATGACGGGTGTCCTCACTCCCGTTCAGATAAGGCGCATCATTGACTCTTCGCGCTAACCGCTCGCGTTTCGCTGCGATAGCACTTACGCTTGCGATAGCAGTGGTGCTCGCGGCGAATGCTCGCGCAGATACCGCGGGCAGCGTCGATATCACCGTGCTCGACGCCTCCACCGGCAAACCGGTTCCCCTTGCGCGTGTGGTTTTCTACGATTGCGCGAGCATCACAGGATATACCGATGAGCGAGGCGTTGCACGTTTTGATTCCATCCCCGCGGGCGAGTGTCGCGTGCAGGTGATCAAGCGCAACTACAAGCCCGCTGTTTCGGCGGCGTTCGCCATCGATCCGGTGCGCGTAACTTTTGCCACCGTGCGCCTTGCCGGAAATACGTTGAAAACAATTAGCAGCGTCACCGTTACATCGTCATCGCGACTGTCGCCAACCGACCTCGACGCAACCAGCCCGCAAGCATTACTGCACACATCGCTCGGCGATGCATTGGGCGATCTGGCCGACGTCTTGCCGTCGGATGCCGGCCTCTCGATCGACGGCCGCGACGTAACGCAAACAGGCGTTACCGTCGATGGCGTTCCCGTCTCAGGCTCTAACGGACTGAGTGGCGTCAACGCCGATCTATTCGGCGGAGCCTCCGTCAGCGGATCGCCGTCCAACGGTAACCTCGGCGGCAGCATCGGTTTGTACAGCCTGGTCCCGACGCTCGCTTTCGAAAGCGATCTGAAACTCGCGTACGCGACCGGTGACAGCTCGTCATTGCGATTCGCGGAAAGAGGTTCTGCGGGCGTAATGGGCCTTGTCTACGCTCACGCTGCACGCGGCGTCAACGCGCCGATCAACGGCCTCGTGTTTCCCGATGCAAGCGGCTTAACGTATGCGCACTCCGCCCAAAGCTATTCCAATGGCGACCTTCTAAAAATACGCCTGCCATTTTCACTCGGCCACTCGCTCACAGCCACATTCTTCACGAACAACAGTGTGAGCGATGCCTATTGCGCGCGCATCTCCGGACCGCTCGCATGTGGCTTCGGTCCGGGCAACAGTTCAGCGAGCCGCAGCTCCCAGGCTGTTCTAGCGTACGCCAATCATTTCGGTGCGGTGAATTTCCAGCTGAGCGGATTCAGCGGCACATCCTACTTTGGTTCCGACTTCTCTCATCGCTTGGTGAACGGCATTCTCTCACCAAGCGCATCGGCGAGCCAGTCGCGGGTAACGGGCTTTACGTTCTTCGCCGATGCGCCGGCAGGCGAACGGCACGATGCGACCCTGTTCGTGCAGCAGCTCGCCTTTCACGACACCAGTTCGCAGAACAATCCGCTCTTTCCGGCAGGCATTTCTGCAACGAGTTCATCCACGTTTACTAGCCTGCGCTTAGCCGATTCCTACCATGCCGATTCGCGCACGACAATCGCCATCGGCTTCGGATCGCAGCGCTCGTCGGGCGCGCCGGCAAATATCGCAGCCGACCTCGGCGTTATCTGGCGCGCCAACGCAAACGATACGTTTCGCGCCGGCTACTCTACTGGAGCACAAGGCGCGAACTTTTACGCTCAACAGTTTTTCAGCGATCCGCAATCGCTCAGCTACAACTGCGGCGCGCAAGCCGTTGTGGGAAGCGGCCCTGGCGACGCGCAAGGCCCGCAGGACACTAGTTCCGCGAACGTTTCCTGGGAACACCGTCTGCGTAACGGACGCGCCTTCGCCAGCGCCTATCGCGAAGTGCAGCACGGTGCGCTGGCGCAAACCATCGTCAACGCTACCTCGCTCGTGAGCCAATTTCCAAGTGGCTATCTGACACAAATAGCAGCATTCGCACAGACCCCGGCCGGGTGCGGCCCAAACTCTGCACTCATATTTCCGGCCGATCTCTATCTGCGAACGTCTGTAAGCGGCCTCGACCGCACGTACGAAGGCGGCACGATCGGCATCGCCCTTGCCAACAATCACGGCATCCAAATTGCGCCGTATCTTGCTTTCGAGCGCGCCACGCTGGGCGCCACGGCCGACCCGCGCATCTCAAATCCAGCTTCAATCTATCGCGCGGGACAACAGCTTCCGAACGTTCCCTTTTCGCGCTGGGGTTTCGTCGCGGATTACAAACCGCCGCGCGCGGCCTGGGAAGCGCTGTTCGACGTGCAGCACGTCTCGAGCAATAACCCGAGCAACTTGCCGGCATACACCACACTCGCCGCCGGCGTGTCGGTCTCGACGCCCGTGGGCAGCTTCTCACTCGTCGGCACGAATCTTACCAACCAGTTTTCCGGAAATTTTGCGTCGCCGGCCAACGCGGTTGCATTACCAACGGTCGGAGGCGGCAGTTTCCCGACCATCGCGCAACCGCTTGCGCCGCGCAGTTTTGCATTGCTCTACTCTTCGCGTATTGGTCGACTCGGCGCCGGCAACCACGGCGCCGAAAGCACCGCCATCTCCCAGCAAACCAGTGTCTCCTTCAGCGTCAAAACGTCACTTTTTCCAAAAACGCCGCCCGCGTCACCATTTGAAATTCAAGCCTCGAATCCGTCGTGCACCGCCGAAGTGGCGCGCCAGATGCAGCAAGACTTTTCGGGACTGGCCGCGTTTGTTTCCGATCTCGAAAAACGGAAATCGAACGGGTTGTATCCGGCCACCGCCGTGCCGCCGGTCGTACCCGACATGCTGGTGAAATACGTTCGGGTCGGAACATCGTATGCGCTCGAACTGCTGCCGCGCGGACGCGTCGGCGTGGTCGGCCTACTCACGTGCGCCGACATTCATGCCGGCACCGCGGCGGAACTGGCCGCTCTTCATCTCTACGAGCCTGTACAGCTCGGACCTGACCAGCCAATCCCGATGCTCTTCCAGCCGCGCGCGGGACTGTACGCGTACATCGCGCCGCAATTTATGTTGGACTTCGGCACGCCCAAACCGCTTCCCAAGATGCCGCCGGCGAACCCCTTTGCGATTACCTCGACCTGTACGTCGGCAGACAAACCGCTCGCAACTGCAGTTGTCGATGACGTGCGCGGTTATCTTGCAGCGAATCCGAAACCGCAGAAATCGACCGCCTATGATTGGGGCGCCATCATTCCGCACCAGACTGCGCGGGGTTGGTATCTGGAGCTCGCCCTCGACGATGTTTTCGCATCGAACGGACTGCACCGGTGCCTTTCGATCTTCCGTGCAAATGACGGCGAGCTGCTGGCAGCCGGGGGCGCCGGAACGCCATTACCAGCGGTGAACTATGATCCGCGCTTCGGCTTCTACATCTACACGCAGAGCGTTATTAAGTTCAAACAGCCTCAATAGACAGAAGCCCTTCGCATTCATCGCGCTTTCCAGAGCAAGCGAAGCTCTGCTGCGGCTTGGCGCAGCCTTTTATCGCGCGTCATGAGCGGCAACGACCGTCGCACGGCCAGCTCCAAATAAGCCGCAAAAAGCCGCACCGCGAAGTCGGCGGCGGCTTTCGTTACGCGGCACGCCAGCAGCTCGCGCATATCTGATCTAATTCCTGAAACCTCCGCAACTCGTCTTCCGGAATGCGCGCCGGAACCGTCGGCCCCGCGATCTTGTAACCGTTGAGATGAAGGATTGGACGTTTCCGAACTGGTTGGTAAAGTAACAGAAGGCTGGTCGACTGGCAGCCACAACGCAAAGACTGCAACGATTGCCGGCCCAAGTTAGATCAACCTTATGACACTCCTACAACACCCCGAAATGGAATTCGACGCCCAGAAGATGCTCGATCGCTTCTTGTCTGAAGCGCCGTTTATGCGGGAATTGCCGTTCACGCGCATCTCCTTCCTCACGCCGTTCTGTGACGTCTACGAGAAAGACGGAAAGTATTTCGTCGAACTCTCGCTCCGAGCTGCATTGGAACGAAAAGAGAGGGGCGGGAAACCGCCCCTCTCTTACGTCATGGTGCGCCTGCAGTTATTGCACTATTTTTACGATTAACGTCATCTGCGCGTGCCCCTGGCCGCACGGCATCGTGCAGTGCAGCACGTATGTACCCGGCTTGTGCGGAGTGAATGTGACCGCCGTCGCATTGGGCATGGCGAACGTATTGGCGATCCCTAGCGCAGCCGACGCTATTCCGTGCACGCCTTCCTTTGAGATGAAGTGCAGTGTCGTTACCTGATTCACGTGCACGGTAATCGTTCCGGGCGTAAATTTCCAGTTGGAAGCCGTGATGTTAATGCTTGCCGGCCGTGCAGGACCGGCGGAAGCCGGGACCGCGAAAGCGCCCGAGAGCAGCAACATCGCCAGCACGTAAGCGGCGTTTCTCATTGCGCGATCGGGGTGGTCCACCAGAGCAGCCAGCGCCACGTCGGCCCGCCGCTTTGCGTCGTGGAGTTCGCGCCTAAGCCTGCTTCAAGGTACGCGTGCAGATAGGGCATGCGTGGCACGTTGAATCCTAAATCGATGTTTTGAAAGTGCATGCGGTTTCCGAGCCCGTCGTTGGTGTACTCGTCCCGGAACGCAAGGATCGCATTGTGGTCAAACAGCGGCTCGTAGACTTCCGCGGTCAAGGCGCTGCTGCGTGCGCTCGGCAGCATATTGCCATCTCCGTCGAAGCCGGGCTTGCTGTCGTTTCCGATTTGATAGATCCCAAGAACGCCTGGTATGCCGCTGGACTGTGGATCGCGTTGCAAATACCCCGCAAATGAACTATAGCGATCGGCTTCGCCGCTCGAGATGATGTAGCTTCCCATGCTGCCGAACGCGCCCACCTCCAGCGGTTGATCGGGATGCGCGCTGGCAACTTTCCATTGGAACGTCTTGTCGGTGCCCGGCACCGTATCGAAGTCTTGGCTCGAAACGAAACCGTTGCCGCTCAGTAGCCACGCCGCTTCGGCGTCGAGCGCGCCATGGACGTACGCGATTTTGGTGCCCCACCGGTTGCCGTCGATTTGATATGCGTGCTCGCCGACGGTAATCGCAGGCGTGGCGAAGCTTGAGATATCCGACCATTGACTGAACGGCGACGGACCCGGCGCCTCGATCTTTCCGATGAAGAGATGTCCGTCTTTGTGGAAAAGATTATTGTAGGTTACCCACGCTGTGTCGAGCGATCCGCCGCCGGAGTCGTTTTGCAACAGCCATTGTTGAACGTGAAACGTCCAATCGGGCGCAAAATATCCGGCGGAATGCAGCGCCAGGTTCCCAAAAGAGCTCGTGTGCGTGGGCGTAATATCGCTCACGCCGCCGGTGCTGTCACCGTTGACCTGCTCGCCAATCCAGATCGGCGAAACGGTCTTCAGAACATCGCGATTCAGCGAAGCGTAGCCGGTGCGTTGCACGTACCGGCCGTACGCGTTGAGTGCGGGAACCATCGTATGACACGTGCTGCACTGCACTCCGTATGCCTTAGCGAAAATCGGCATCGCTTGCGCGGTCATTCCGGTACCCGCGACCAACGCAGCGGCAAGAAAGACCGAGGAGAAGACACGGAATGCAGTGCGCGCAATCATTTTTGAACCTTGATGGTCAGCATCATATTTGGATGACCGGCGCCACAAATGATCGTGCAGTGAACGATATACGTACCGGCTTTACCCGGCGTAAACGTCACAGTGACAAACTTGTTCGGCATGATAATCGTATCGCGAATGCCCAGCTCGTCGGACTTAAATCCGTGCACGCCCTCGCTCGAAGTTAATCGCAGCGTGGTGGGTTCTCCCGGCGGCACTGTAATGGTATTCGGCGTAAATTTCCAATTTGAAGCGACGATGTCGATGCTAGGATGCGCTGCGCTCGGCAGCCACGCGGCGCCGAGGGCTCCGCAAAATACTGCGGCGGAAAATATGGCGAATGTGAACATTTTCATAGCATCACCATAACGCCTGGATGCGAGCCTGCCGCGAATGGCTGGAGAAGAAAAAAAGAAGATTTGCCTGCTGCGACTTTAGTCTATGATGATCTCGATCTTGCCGCCGGGCGGCTTGCGCCGGACTGCTTCCCACAGCGCGTCGCGGAATTCTCGCGCGAGCGTCTGCGGGTCGCCTTCGATAATGTGCACGTTTTTTGAGTCGGCGGCGCCCCGCACGGCGCCGACCTGGGCCGCCAGCAGCTCGGTGATATCGATCCTTTGCGGCGGTTTTGCAATCTCGGGATCGGCGAGCGGTGCCGCCTTCAAGTCCACCAGGAGCGCGCCCGCAGTACGCAGCGAATCCCGGATATCGCGCAGCCGCGCGGGAGTGATCTCCAGTACGCCGTCCACCATCGCTTCCAGATTGGCCTGCGCGATCGAGAGCACGTTACCCAATTCGTGGCGACCGGTCTTCTGCGCGCGCTCGCGTCCGGTCTGATTCTCTTGCAACTGCGTAATCAGCAGAGCGAGCCGCTCCGCGATCGATCCTTCAGCGTGCTCGAGCGCACTCTTAGCGCCCTGCAAATCGCCGAGCGCACAAAGATCGAGCGCATGAATAATGGCGTCGTCCATCAGTCTTTGCGCAATTTGTAGCCGACGCCGTACACCGTCACGATGTATGCCGGATCATCCGGATTAGGCTCAACCTTATGCCGTAAGTTGTTTATATGGCGATCCAGTGTACGTTCGAAGATCGTGCCGTCGTCGTGCACCAAATCCAGCAGTTGGCCTCGCGTGAGCACTTGACCGGCATTTTGCGCCAGCACGGCGAGGATACGAAACTCCGCCGGCGTCACCGGAATCGCGCGTCCCGACAGCCGAACTTCGTGAGCGCCGGGATCGATCTGCAGATCTTTGATTTGGATCGTCGGTTCGCCATTCTGAATGCCCGGCTGCTTTGTCGACCGCCGCAAGACCGCGCGCACTCGCGCGACCACTTCGCGCGGCGAGAACGGCTTTACGATATAGTCGTCGGCGCCCAGCTCCAGGCCGACCACCCGGTCCACTTCATCGCTGCGCGCCGTTAACATGATCGTCGGAATGCGCTGCTGTTTGTTCGCCTGTTTGAGGATGTCGAGGCCGCTCCCGTCGGGGAGCGTGATATCCAGAATCATGATGTCCGGCCGCTGTTTCTCCAAACTGGCCAGCGCCGAAGCCACGTCTAAGCATACCGTGGTCTCAAAAGATTCGCGCTGTAGATAGGCGCTAAGGACTTCTCCGATCTGCGGCTCATCGTCGACGATGAGCACTACCACAAGCTTGTCATCCTGCGCCCAACATTGTCATCCTGAGCCTGTCGAAGGACCCCGAGTAGCGTGCGGAAGCACGCGTATCGAGGGGCGCATTGCCACAGATCGACCATTCCCACAGGTTAGCGAGCCCCTCTGAAGAGCCTGGGAGCGTGCCTTCTCCACTCCTTCCTAATGTGGTCCTTGCCGCTTCTCGGCCATCGGCGAGAATCGAACGATGGCAACGACAATTCACGAACACTACCTCATCAATTGCCCGTACGCTCGCGCACGACAGTATTTGCAAGAGTCGATAGAAGGCTCAATGCGCAAGGGAAGCGCCACGGCGCTGCCGCTGAAGGCATCTCTACCGCTCCTCAAGGGCTCGATCGAAAAAAACGTACTCGTGAGCTACGGCCGCGGCCAAGATCCGCTCAAATTCGACGAACCTTGGCTCGTGCATTGGACGCCTGAAGACGGCGGCCCCTACCCGGACTTTGACGGTGCGCTAACGGTGCGCGCCGACGAAAGTTACCGGCGCGCGATCCTCGAGCTTCGCGGCGAATACCGGCCGCCGCTCGGCACATTCGGTCAAGCCTTTGATTTGGTCCTGGGCGCCAGGATCGCGGCGGGAACTGCACGCGGCCTGCTCAATGAAATCGGCGCAGTTATGGAAGACCAGTTTCAAGCGGAAGAAAGATTCAAGGAGCGCGCCGTATGAGCGAAGTCCGCGTCACCAGCTATTGCGAATGCCCCTTCTCAACCGCGATAGAATACGCGCAGCGTTCCCTGAAAGAACGTGGCAGCATGCAGGTGTCGCCGGTCGCGTCCGTTACGGAAACTGTTTCACACGCAACCAAAGTCGTCGACGACAGCACTGATGGCGCACGCTTGCACGACGCGCTCTTGCTCGTGTGGAAACCGGGCCACAAAACCACGTACCCGGATTTCCGCGGCGTCCTTACGGTCCGCCCGCAAAATCGTGGCGTGTCAATGCGCCTACAGGGCCATTACGATCCGCCGTTCGGCTTGGCGGGAAAGATCTTCGACGCCGTCGCCGGCAATCGCATCGCCTCGGTGACGATGCAGCGTTTGCTGGATTGCCTTATCGTCGACGTCGAAGCGAAATGGAACGTCGCCCACCGCAGTGGCGTTAACCAAACCTAGTGCGGCACGATCCAAATGTATGGCGTTTTCCTCCATCCGATTCGCGCCAGCCCGGCGTGTGACAATCGTTGCAGCTGCCGAACGCCACCAGATACTTCCCTCGCTCGACGAGTGGATCGACCGACGCCGCGATGGGTTGAACAAATGCACCCAGCGCCAAAAGCAATACAAATGCCAAGATCTTCATAGTACGATCATATCACCAATGGAAAAGCCTGCGGAGCGCGAAGCGGAAAACGTGCAAATTCCGGTAGCCGAACGGCAGTTCCGCGACCTCCTCGAGTCGGCGCCCGACGCTATGGTCATCGTCGACCGCAGCGGAAAAATCGTGCTCGTAAACGCACAAACCGAACGTCTTTTTGGATACAGCCGCGACGAGCTGCTCTCGCAAACCGTTGAAATCCTGATCCCGAACCGGTTCCGCGAACGGCACGGCACTCACCGTGATGGGTACTTCGCTGCGCCGCGCACCCGCGGAATGGGCGCCGGGCTCGAACTGTACGGACTGCGCAAAGACGGCAGCGAGTTTCCGGTTGAAATCAGCCTTAGCCCGCTGCAAACCGAAGCCGGCGTCCTGGTATCGAGCGCGATTCGTGACATCACCGAACGAAAACACTTCGAGCGGGCGCTTCACGAAAAAAATCTCGAGCTCGAAAGCGTCAATCATGCCAAAGACGCTTTTCTGGCTGCCATGAGCCACGAGCTGCGCACGCCGCTCAACGCCATCATCGGATTCACCGGCACGCTTCTCATGCGGCTTCCGGGCCCGCTCACGGACGAGCAGGCCAAGCAACTCGAGATCGTCCAATCCAGCGCGCGTCACCTCTTATCTCTAATCAGCGACATGCTCGATGTCGCGCGCATCGAGTCCGGAAAGACCGAATTGCACTTCGAGCGGGTTGCCATCGGCGACGTTGTAGACGAAGTTACGGTCGCCCTGCGGCCTTTAGCTGAAAGCAAGAAACTCAATCTCCGCGCGAACCTCCCTTCCGAATCACTTTCGGTCAGCACCGATCGCCGCGCACTGCATCAGATTCTGATTAACCTCGCTGGCAACGCCATCAAGTACACCGATACCGGTTCCGTGATTATTACTGCAGCCAAAACTTCCAATGGCGCGGTCAGACTGGCCGTCACTGACACGGGCATCGGCATCAATGAGGCGGACCGCAAGCGTCTCTTCGAACCGTTCGAGCAACTCGACCGTTCGACGACGCGCCGCTTCGGCGGCGTCGGCCTGGGCCTTTACCTAAGCCGCAAGCTGGCTTTACTCATCGGCGCGACGCTCGCGCTTTCTAGCCAGGTCGGGAAAGGCAGCACCTTCACGCTCACGCTGCCGGGAACGTAGATGCCGGCGCGCATTCTCGTCATTGACGATAATCGCACCAATCTCGACCTCATGACGTATTTGTTGAAGGCGTTCGGACATGACCCCGTAGGCATCACCGACGCGACCGCGGCGCTCGAACAGGCACGCTCGAAAACCTTCGACGCCATCGTTTCCGACATTCTCATGCCCGGAATCGACGGCTTCTCGCTCGCCCGTTCGTTCAAGGCAGATCCGCAATTGCAGAGCACGCCGCTTATCGCGGTCACGGCCCTGGCGATGGCGGGCGATCGCGAACGCATTCTCGCCAGTGGTTTCAACGGATATATTTCCAAGCCGATCGACCCGGAGCGATTCGTCTCTCAAGTCGACGCATTCTTGCCGGAGGACCTGCGTGGCAAGAATCCTGATCGTTGATGACGAGCCGGTAAACCGGCTTTTAGTTAAGACCGTTTTGGAACATGCCGGTCACGAAGTCATCGAAGCGGCTGACGCCTCCGCGTGCTTGCGCGAAGCGCAGAGTCATCTTCCCGACCTCGCGATTGTCGATCTCTATTTGCCAGACACAAGCGGTGTCGAGCTGATACAGAAGCTTCGCCGCGATCCCAAAACGAACGGGATGAGAATCGCGCTCTATACCGGATCGAATTTCGACGCGCCGGTGCGCGACTTTATGGCGCTCAACCGCATCACCCACGTTATTCCCAAACCCTGCGAACCCCAGGAACTGATCGGAGCGGTCGCGGCGGCGCTCAAAGCAATGTCACCCTGAGTAGCGTTCGCCCTTGGCGAACGCGTAGTCGAAGGACGAGGGCCGCACGCTACGCGGCTTTCACAGCTTTGTGCTCTTGTCCGCGAACCATGAGCACCGGGATCGGCGAGCTGCGCAACACGGACTCCGCCACGCTGCCTAAGAACAAGCGCCGCAAACCCGAACGCCCGTGGCTGCCCATGACGATAAGATCGCCGTGGTTGCGCTTTGCGACCTCCATAATAAGGTCGGGCGGAAAACCCTTGGCTACTTCGCCGTTCGCCTGGGCGCCGGCAAGGCGCATCCGGCTGACCGCTGCATCCACGGCAATGTGCGCTTGCTCTTCGAGCGTCTCGAGCCACGCATTTACGAGATCCGGGGTGGCGGCGGCCAGCGCCGCTGCTGGAATGATGTCGATGACAGTCAACGCGGTGCACGTCGCACGCTGCTCCTTCGCAAGCGACGCTGCCAAATCGACCGCCTGCAGAGAAAAGTCGGAACCGTCAATCGGAACGATGATATGTTTGAACATGGATCAAACGTACCGCGTTTGCGAGAAGGACCTGCGAAGCACCTCGGAACTTCCCACACCGCTTTCTGTCACGCTGAGCAGCCCTTACGGTGTCATGGTGCCCAGTCGAACCACGCCCGAGCGAGCGAAGCGAGTCGAGGGCCGCTTTAGCCGGCGCCTTCGGAATCCTCGTCGGCACTCAAAGGAATCGCCGCTTCTTCCGCGTTGATCTCTTGCTGTTGCGCGACCATTCCGGTGTCGTCCGCCGCTCGCACTTCCTCGTCGAGATCGTCGTTTGCAAACGGTCCGCGCGGCTTCTGCTCTTCGTTCATAAGCACCTCATTCTTTAGTAAAAGATTTCTTACCCGAAACAGCCGTAACGTACCATACGCGGTGCGGCACAAGCAGTGGCTGTGCTGGAAATTTGTCGCCCAAGAGCCGCGCGAGCGCGTTGTCAAAGGCCAGCACTTCGGCAACGCCGAGGCTGCCTCCGACACCGCCGTGCGCTCTCGCTCGTCCCCGCCATCCTTCATGCGTGTAGGTAACATCCACATCGAACGAGGCCGTCTCGATTTCCGTAAAGCCTGCGATTCCAAGGTCCCTTAGGCTTTCCGGATGCAGTCCGGATCCCGCCAGGAGACGTTTTGGGTTATGCTGCCCCATCAGATCCTCGGTTGCCTCGACGATATTGCCGGGCAAAGAAATCCAGTCGAAATGCGCAATGATGATGCGGCCACGCGCTCGCAACACGCGATATGCCTCAGCTGCAGCTTTTGTTCTGTCAAACCAATGCCAACACTGGCCCGCCGTAACGACGTCAAACGACCGATCGCCAAACGGAATTGCCTCCGCTCGCCCTTCAATGTATGTTATCGAATCGATCTCGGCTTCTCGATCCAATCGTTCGGCCTGCTCCAACAGCGGACGCGAAGGATCGAGTGCGGCAACGGTGCAGCCTCGCTTCGCAAAGCCGCGCGCGACCGTTCCCGTCCCCGTTCCCAGGTCGAGTACCCGGTCGCCCGAGTGAACGAAGCCAGCCGAAAATACACGCTCGAAAAACTCATCTGGGAATCCCGCACGGTACCGGCCGTAATCCTCGGCCGTTTTGCCGAAATCAATTTTTGCAGCGCGCGTCACTTCTAAATGTATTTTCCTTGCGCCGTCGCACTCCCTAGAGTCGTGGGTAAATATGCGCCCCTCGTCGCCGCCCTACTGCTCGCGGCCGCGCCCGCAGCCACTTGGCACGCCGCTCCGGCGCGCGCGCCGCATGCGATGGTCGTCACCGAACAGCATTATGCCACGCAGGTTGGCGTCGAGGTTTTGCGCCGTGGCGGCAATGCGATCGACGCAGCTGTCGCGGTCGGATATGCACTCGCGGTGGTCGATCCGTGTTGCGGAAATATCGGCGGAGGCGGTTTCATGCTCGTGCGCATGCACGACGGCCGCGAGCGCTTCATCGATTTCCGCGAACGCGCGCCCTTTCGCGCGACGCCCTCGCTCTACCAAGACAAAAGCGGGAACATCATCCCCGGCCTCAGCACCAAAGGCTACCTCGCCGTCGGCGTTCCCGGCACGGTGATGGGCTTAGAACGCGCGCGAACCGAATTCGGCACGCGCTCACGCGCCGCTTTGATGTCGCCGGCGATCGCGCTTGCGAAGAGCGGCTACCTCATAGGAGCCGATGACGCGCGCGTCTACAAAAGCATGCCCGGCGACACCGTCAGTGCCGGCGACATACGCAAACAACCGGATCTTGCGGAAACACTCGCACTGATCGCGCGCGACGGCCCGAACGCCTTCTATCGCGGACCAATCGCGCAGACCATCGTCGCAGCGAGCACCGCGCACGGTGGTATTCTTTCGATGAAAGATTTTGCGTCGTACTACGTCAATGAACTCGCGCCGATTCATTGCTCGTACCGCGGCTACGAGCTCATCTCTGCGCCTCCGCCCAGCTCCGGCGGCGTCACGCTCTGCGAAATACTGAACGTCGTTTCGCCATATAACTTCACGCGCTGGGGCTGGAACTCGACGCAGAGCGCGCATTACGCCGTCGAAGCCGAGCGCCGCGCATATGCCGACCGCAATACTTATCTGGGCGATCCGTCGTTCGTAAAGAACCCAGTCGCCCAACTGCTCAACCCGCGCTACGCGGCCACGCTGCGCGCTTCGATTTCAGCCGATCGCGCCACGCCTTCGAGCCAAGTCCACCCCGGCCTCGGCGCCATCGCGCACGAAAACGCGCAAACCACGCACTTCTCGATCGTCGACAGCGCCGGAAATGCTGTCGCAGTGACTTACACGATCAACGACTCATTCGGTGCCGGCGTCATCGCGGGCAATACCGGGTTTTTCTTAAACGACGAGATGGACGACTTCACCAGCAAACCCGGAGTCCCGAATATGTTCGGACTGGTCCAAGGCACGCGCAACGATATCCGCGGCGGAAAACGCCCGCTTTCCTCCATGACGCCCACGATCGTCACGCATAACGGTACGCTCTTCATGGTAACGGGCAGTCCCGGCGGCGGCCGCATCATTACGATCGTGCTCGCGACGCTGCAAAACGTGATCGACTACGGGATGAACGTGCAGGACGCCGTCAACGCGCCGCGCGTGCACATGCAGTGGCTGCCCGATGCCGTCGAATACGAACCCGGGGCGTTTTCACCACAGACGATGCAGAATCTCGAAGCGATGGGATATACATTGAAGGAAGTTTCGTCGTGGGGATCCGCGCAAGCCATCGTCATCGATCCGAAAACAGGCATGCGTTTAGGCGGCACCGATCGCCGCCGCCCCGAGGGCCTTGCCACCGGCTTCTAGTTGTTGTGACGGCTTCTAGTTGTTGTCCCGGCTTCTAGTTGTTGTCACGGCGAGCCAACGATTGTCATCCTGAGCCTGTCGAAGGACCCCGAGCAGCGCACGTAAGTGCGCGAGTCGAGGGGCGAGCGAGCGTGAGCTAAGCTACGGCAAGTTCGTTAAGTCGATGAAGCTGTAATACGTGTGCGGCTCGGCCGCGGACGCATAAACCGTCACTACCGCTTGCCACGGCCGGCCTTTCGCGCTAATAGTAAACGTGCGCGATCCGACGTGCGCGTTAACCGAACCGACCCCCGCCTTCCACCCCGCCGCAACGAACTGCGAACTGAAAGAATCCAGCAGCTGTGCGAGCGAACTCGCGCCTTGAAACTTTGCACCGCTCACGCCGCCGATAACGCCGGGTTCACCCGGCGCCATCGACACGCCATGCGGCGGATGGATCGGCGGCATCGGACCGAATCGATCCTCGAATTGTGCAATCGCCGCCTGCCCGACTCCCGATCCGCATGCATCCGAAACGTTGATGTTAACGTCGTTCGGATTCGTGTCCGGTCGCGGCTGAACCATCACCGCAGGCGAACCGGCCTTGCAAAACGAGATGATGCCGCCTTCTTGCGGACCGTAAAAACCGCTGCCCTTACTCTCTGGCATGGTGTACGGCCACCATCCGCGCGATTTGAGACGCGCATAGTACGCCCGCAATTCCTTTTCGCTCAGCTCATAATATAAAGTATCTCCGGGGTTCACTACCATGGGCTGGTCCAACCCCTTAACTGCGACGCTTCCAATTGGAGAGCGATCCGGAAGCGGAACAACTTTATTGATGCCAGGCGGCGCGCGGCCGACGTACACCGTCTGCGGCATTCCCGAAGCGTATTCGGAAAACAGGCGGTGCATCAGCCGAATCAAATTCGGCTCTTGCGACTTGCGCAAAGGCTCGGCAACCTGCGGCATTTGAAATGTCTGTACAGATGCCGCTTGCGAAGGACTTAACAAACCGCCGCTAGCGCTCACTTGCGCAACCAGCGAGTGCGGCTTCGTGGCCGGAAATAGCACGAGCAGCCCATGCCAAGCGTCCGCACCTGCGCCAAATGTCAGTTCCGCCGACGCAGCGTCACCCTGGTAGATAACGTTACCGACTTGCCAGCCCGCCGACAGCAGCTGCGACTGCAGCGATCCAAAAGCACCGTTGAGTGAGGTGACATTCGTTATGATGGCGCTGCTGTTTGCCATTTCGGGAACTCGCGAAAATAACTCCGCGGAAAAGCTATTCCCTACCGGTTCGAATTGCGTGCCGGGAGGCGGGGCAAACAATGGCAGCGGGCTGACGCGTTGCGGCGGCGCGGGCCGCGCAGCCCCGCACACCTGCGTCATGTTCGGCTGCGGCGGAGCAACTGCTATCCGCAAATCCCCGGGTATCTCGCGGGGCCCCATTACCGTTACCGAATAGCCGCCTTTGCAATACTCACTCGACGCGGGAATGCCCGCCGATTCCGGCGGGGCGAAGCCGCGAAGCGGCGCCTGGACTCGTAGCGCGCTAAAACCGTTCTTTTGCAACGCGGCAATGTAGGCTGCGTAGGTTGCGCGAAAGTTCGGGGCTTGATAATAGAGCGTCGTATAACCGTTGCTTGGAATCGAAACGGTTCCCAGCAGCGTTGCAGAGCTCGGCGTAGGGACGGCCGACGTCCACCCTGCCGGCAACGACCCTACCGTAATCGTCGCCCCGTAACCGGTATCTGCAATTCGCTGTGCCAGCGTAATCGCCGTTTGCCCCATATCTTGCGCCGCAGCATGCTGAACACAAAAAGCCGCAAGAGCGGACATCAGGACAATCGCTTTCATCGTGTCAGGCACGGCATTTTCGCTAATAGCGTCGGCCTTCATTAATAAGCTCGTGAACGGTAGTTTTCCCGAGCTCTATTTTGCCCGAGAGTATGCGCTTCATCGCGTCTTTGGATTTATTCCCGCCCCGACCGGGGTTTTTCGCGTCGACTTTGGCAACGGTCTCTTCGTCGAATATTTCGTCCTTTTTCATACGCCGATAATAGCGCAGTTAGAGCCCGTTGCCTAGCCCGACTACTGTATTTTTCGAGCCGGCTGATCGACACCATTTTGGTGGAGTACAAGCCCTGTGACATTGCCGGCGGCATCCAACTGAAAGATAATCTGCGCGTCAACCACTCGCAAGAAAAACGCCGAGGGAGACGATGGGTAGAGGCGTAGCGCCGGTTGGCCCGTAGCTTGCGCGTAAAGATCGCCGCCTCGCATCGAGATTGCGATCTGGAAGGTCGGCGTCATTTGATAGACGCCGGTATATCGCTGTAGCGTAGCGCGCGGTACGGCTAGAGCCGGCGGCAACGGTTTTGGAGCGGCTACCGCTCGCGGGGCGAGTAAATGGATGGCGACGTTGTCGACGTTCATGTCCGCGACATTGGACAATACGACGACACCGAAACCTTTGGCGCGGTTGAAGCCGATAAATGCATGGTAGCCGCCGGTCTCGCCATTATGCCATGTGATCCCGGATGCCGTGTTAGTCTGCCATACCAATCCAATCTGCATAACGCCATTTAGGCCGGTCGGATAGCGCGGCTTCTGCGCGAATGCCATGGCCTTTTCCAGTCGAGTCGAGGCCGTCTGTGCCATGTTCGCCCTCAGATAGATCAACATATCGCGCATCGTTGAGTCGATCGCGCCGGCGGCGAAGAGTTCACCGAACGTCCAGGGTCCCTGCGCAGTCCCGTCAACGGTCTGTCCGGGGGCCAACAACGCGCGCATTTGCCGGCTTAGTGAAAGCGCTGTGTGCCGCATTCCAAGCGGTTTGAGAATGCGTTGCAGCACGAGTTGCGCGTACGGTTCGTTCGCCCGGTTCGCCAAAAGATCGCCGAGCAAACCGACGCCGAGATTCGAATACTCATACTGACCGCCCGGCGCGCGCGTAAGTGAATAGCGTGAAAGAAAGTCGTCGAGCATAGGCGTCGAGTAGGAAGCGTACGGATCAGCCCGGTTGGATAGGTCGAGATTACTCGGCAGTCGTGGCAAACCCGAGTTTTGCTCGGCAAGATTAAACAGTGTGATGGGAGTTCCGGCGAACGACGGTGCGCGAATTCCGGCTGGCAGGTACCGCTGAATCGGATCGTTCACCCGCACTTCACCCTGCATCGCCATCAACGCAAGCAGCGTTGCCGTGAACGTCTTGGTCACCGACCCAATCTGGAACACCGTATCTTCATTTAGCGCCGGTCCGCTCGCGCCAAGATCGCCCGCCTTATATACAGAGATCGTTTTCCCGTTTACAACGCCCGCGATGATGCCCACACCGGGTTTGCCACTGACGAACGCGTTCAGTGCCGCCTGGGTGTCACGTGGATCTGCCGGACCAGAGAAATCCGCAGCGCACGCCGGAAGCTGCGCGATCAATCCGACGCTCACAGCGACCGCTATGATAAATCTCTTGAACAAACTCGAGTTCTTCATGACCCGGGATTTCGGCAATCGAACAATGGTGTCATGGTGAGCGGGCGCCACTAGGCCCGGTCGGGATGTCATCCTGAGCTTGTCGAAGGACACGGGCGAGCGTTGTCGAGGCCCGCGTGGCTGGGTCGCGAACGAACCGCCTTGAATGAAAAACTTCCTGGCATTCCCGCTGACGCGCCTCATCCTGATCGTCGTGCTGTTCAGCGCGGCCGCCTACGCACTGACGCCGCTGGCGCTGCGCATGCACTCGCTCATCCTCGGCGAAGCGATGCTGCTGGCGATTCTGCTCGCCGCCACGCTCGTCGTCGAATACTTCTGCGCGCAACAAACGCTAGCCGACGTCGGCTTCCCCTCAACCGGCGCGATTGGTGGACTCTTCGGCGGCCTGCTCGTAGGCGCGGTCCTCTTCTCCGTCGTCATCGCCGTGCTCACACTGACGCACTGCTACACCGCGAGCTTCCAGTCGTGGAACCCGCTGCTCCCGGCACTCGCGGTCTTTCTATTCGTTGCGCTCTTCGAAGAGCTGCTGTTTCGCGGCGTGCTCTTCCGTTTAATAGAGAAAATGACCGGAACGTGGATCGCGCTCGTGCTCTCCGCCGTGCTCTTCGGCGCAATTCACATCCGCAATCCACACGCCAGCATCTTCTCCAGCCTGGCGATCGCGCTGGAAGCCGGCGTGTTACTCGCGCTTGCCTATGTGCTCACCCGCTCGCTGTGGTTCGCAATCGGCATACACTGGGGCTGGAATCTTTTTGAAGGCTCGATCTTCGGCACACAAGTCTCGGGCGGCGAATTCACCGCTACCGTCTTTCATTCGAAGATGGATGGCCCAACCTGGTTGACCGGCGGAAGTTTCGGTCCTGAAGCAGGCGTCGTCGCGCTCATCGTTTGCGTGGCCGCCGCACTCATCGTCGGCGCGCTCGTAATCCGACGCCGTCGCATCATCTCACCAATGTGGCTGAAATCTACTTGAGCGCCGAATACCTCAGCGCGTTCGCCGCCATCGGCTCGTTCATCGTGATCGCGATCACGGCGCTGGCCGCACTGATTCAGTTGCGCCACATCCGCGGCGCCAATCAGCTCACCGGCTTGCTGCACCTTACCGAAGCGTGGCGCGGCGAAGATATCCAGTTCGCCAATCGCTTCATTCACACCGAACTGCCGGCTCGGCTAAAAGACCCCGCGTATCGCGCCGAACTGATGTCGCCGGATCCCGATCGGCGCGCGCACAAAGAACTGCTCGTCGCCGACATGCTCGAACAGACCGGCTCCTACATTAAGTACGGCATGATCGACGGCCAACAATTCATCGATATTACCGGCGGCTATATCAGGCACATGTGGGACTGCCTCAAACCCGTCGTGGCACTGCGCCGCGTCGCCACGAACGGTTCCGCCGTGTATGAAAACTTCGAATACCTAGCCGTACTCGAACAAGATTTCAATGCTAAGCACAAGGGCGACAATTATCCGCGCGGTGTGCGCCGTTTAATGGATGAAAAGGAGTGGCGCGAGCTCGGAAGCTAGGCTTGAATCAGGGCGGCGTCTGGTTTGATCTGCAGCAAGTAGGCGTAGTCGCCGACGCTGCGCGCGATTTCGTTCATCGCATCTTCCGCCAGCGGCTTGCGCAGGCACGCATTGGCGCCGGCGCGATATCCCGCGGCGACTAAATCGTTTTGATCTTCGGCCCCCAGCATGACGACCGGGACGCTCGCGAGTTGCCGGTCTTTGCGCAGCCAGCGCAGCGTCGCTTCGGCATGACTTCCGCTTGCATCCAAATCAACGAGCACGACATGTGGCTGCGGAAATGCACGCGATTGAACCGAAGGCAAGCTCGTCGCACCGGTGCCCGCGAGGAATAGACAAACGCCTCGCCCAGCGCGAATAAACGCCCTTCTTAAGCGCGCGCCGTAGAGCGGGTCGTCCGTCACAAGAACGACCGTGAATGACGCAGCCGTCACGCCGGTTCCCACGTCGGTTCTTGTGAGATCGCGTCGTAGTGTTCGCGCGCGCGACCGATAACTTGCTCGGCAAGGTCCGGCAAATTATTGCGCAGCCACAGAATGACGCTCTCCGGCTTCGGCACCACGCCCCACGCCGGCCGGTAGTTCGCTTTGATGAGCGAGCGCAAACTTTCGACGCGCTCGCCCAGCACTTCATCCATCGCCGAATTGAGCGCCTGATCGAGCGCGCGATCCAATCCGCCGGGAAACAGATGCGTATGCGTGCAGAGCACCGGATCGATGCGCGACAATTCGAAGTCTTCACCGAACACGTCGATCGCATAGCTGCAGAACAGCGAGAACGTCATCTTCGTTTGAAGCTCGTTCCACATTTGTTCGAGCAAAATCGCTTCGGCGCGCCGGTCATCGCTCCAGAGTTTCCCGACCATCTCGCCGTAGGCGCGAATACGTTCGGCCGGCACGTTCTCGAGCGCGCCCCCCACGACCGTTTCGAAACGGTTCCGGTTGGGTTGCCCGGCAACGCAGATCTGCTCGAGCGTCTTATCGCGGTCATATAACTGAAAGCGGCCGTCCGCCATCGCGGCTTCCGGGTCGCCGCCCAAGCGCGCGACCTCGCGAATGAACGCATCGCGGCGTTCGGGCGTCGCTATCACGACCAGCCCCTCGCCCGTCTCCAGCCCTTCGAACAAAAACCGTCCCACATTTCCAATGAGAAAGCGTTCGTCCGCACCGCTGAACTGTACAAAATGGCCCCGAGGCTCAGGAGTGACGAGCATGCGCATTGGAGGCAGTATACCCCAAATCCGCGCCGCCTTTCAGTAACTATTGTCATGGTGAGCGGGCGCCATANNCGAAGGACCCCGAGCAGCGCCCCAACGGGGCGCAAGTCGAGGGGCGAACGGAGAAAACAAAAATGCTGTTACATCTAGCACTGTCCGTCATATTGTCGGCAGCGACCCCGGCACCCGCGCCGGCGGCGACCGCCTTCGCGCCCGCCCAAATCTCCGCCCTCCTAGCGAATCCCACCTCGTTTGACAGCCAGCACCTCAGCGTCACCGGCGCGATCGCGCAGCTCGCGGAAAAAACTTCACGTCGCGGCAACGACTACACGACGTTCGATCTGTGCGA